>NZ_JBEXCR010000007.1:0-31180 GCF_040605375.1 Nonomuraea sp. NPDC005650 | reverse complement strand
GCTGGGGAGGCTGTCGGGACTGCCAGGGCGACAGCCTGGCCGGAGGCGATGGCTGGAAGCGGTGGGCGGGGCGGTCGTTCGAGGGCACTGAGACGGCCTCAGGCTAAGGGCTGGCATTGGGCTGGACCGAGCGCTAGGGCTGGACCGAGCGCTGAGGCCTGAGCGAGGGTGAGGCGTAAGCGACGGCGGGTGGGGCTGGGCTGGGGCTGGGGCTGGGGCGAGGGTTATGTCAGCGACGGCCGAAATCTGGGTTCTGGCCCACATTTCGTGATCGCAACGGCTCTCACGTCACTTCTGTCCGGCGACAACGAACCTCGACCTTCCGACATCGAAGCTCCAGCGGCTCAAGGTGCGCTCTGATCGTGGGTCTCGCCATGATCGGTGTCCGGCGCCATGGTCTGGATACGTGCCTCCGCGACCTGCCGCATGATGCGGATGGCCCCAGACGCCTCGGCAGTGGCGTACGCCTCTGCGGCCAGCGTCACCGCGTCGTCCCGTCGCCCTTGCGCGGCGGCGATGTAGATCAGCCCTACCTGGTTGGCGGCGACAGCGGCCGGTAGCCCGAGCTCCCGGCATAGCCGTACCGATGCCTCCAAATGCTCCCGGGCGGCGTCCAGCCGGCCCGCGGCATGGTCCGCGATCCCGAGGTGCCGGAGCGCTTCCCACTGGGTGTATCGGTCGCCTGCCGCAGTGGCCAAGTCGTACGACTGCTGAAGGAGAGGAACGGCGCGGTCGGGGTCGCTCCGTACGACCTGGTGGAAACAACCCTCCCAGAACACCGAGTTCGCCTCGCCCGTCGCATCACCCACCGTCCGGTACAGGTGTGTCGCACGCTCGAACAGCGCCAGCTCACGCGGGTCCTCGCGTCGGTCATCGAGGAACCGCGCATGCAAGATCCGTCCCCGGGCCAGAGCAAGATCGGCTTCGACCTTGTCCAGCTCCCGCTCCGCCGCTGCCAGTTCACCGACATCGCCGACGAAGGCAGCGTGCTCATAGGACAGCTTGGCCTTCTCGGTGCGTCCCTCCATGCCTGCCCCGCTCATCTCGATGATGCCCCGCGTTGCGGTTCATGAGACCGTACGCCAGCGATCTCAACAAGCTCTCAAAGCCGTCCAATCTTCGATGGCACGAACTCAAGATTCGGTGTTACAGGACAACTTCACCATGGCCATGAGCAGGATGCGCTTGCGGAGGAGCGCGGTCCCAGCTCGGCCGAACATCTGCCGCTTGATCATTTTGATTTGTTGACGATGCCTTCGATACGAGCAGGTCGTGGCCGGTCAAGGTGGTGAGCATGGTGACGAAGGCGGCCCGATGCCCGGCCTGGCAGGCGCTGATCCCCAACCCGGGCGACAGGTGCGTCTTGCCGGTGCCGGGCGGCCGAGGACGACCACGGTGTCCCGGGCGGCGACGAAATCCAGCGTGCTCAGATAGCGATGGCCTCGCGTTTGAGCGAACGCTGGTGGTCGTAGTCGAAGTCTTCGAGGGCCTTGCGGGCCAGGAAGCGGGCGGCGCGGATACGGGCTTCGCCGCCGTGGGAGTCGCTGAGGCCGGGCCGGGCCGGGCCGGTGGCGAGGGCTCGGGCGGGTTGGTGGAGTTGGGGCGAGCCACCGAGTTGGGGCGGGTGAGCGGGATTGAGGCTGAGGCTGAGGTGATGTGACGTCGGGGTCGGGGTCAGGCCTGTGGCTGGGGTCGTGAGTGGGGGCCGGGGCTGGCGGTTGGGCGACTGAAGTTGGGCGTGGGGCCGGAGGTGGGACCAAAGGTAGGACCGGAGGAGGGACCGGAGGAGGGACCGGAGGAGGGACCGGAGGTGGGGATTTGAGCTGGGATTGGCGATGGGGGTGGGGGTGGGGAGATTGGGGTTGGGGGCTTGTGGGTGAGGGGTGGGGGTAAGGGGTGAAAAGGGTGGGGATTTGGGGGGATTGGGGCGGGTGGGGTTTAGGGCGTTTATGCTGATGCGCGGATTCTGAGGCGGGGAGGCGCTGTGCAGACCAAGAAGGACCTCTATCAGGCACACCGCTTGATGCAGCAGAGGCTTGGCATGGCGCTCCTGCAAGCCGAGCCTGACGTCCCCGAGTCGCCCATGCGGCGGCAGAACGTGGCGACGTTCGGAGGGATCCTGATCGGGGTCCTGGTCATGGCGGTGTTCGGGATCTGGGGGCTGGTACGGCCCGGGAACGCGACCAAGCTGACCGATCCCGGGCAGTTGCTGGTCGAGGAGGAGAGCGGGGCCAAGTTCATCTACAGCCAGCAGCAGCGCCGCCTGCTGCCGGTGGCGAACTACGTGTCGGCCAGGCTGGTGCTGGACGCCGGGGAGATCACGACCCGGAGCGTGAGCGCCGCCTCGCTGGCCGGGTACGCCCGGGGGCCGCTCATCGGGATCTCCGGGGCGCCTGACTCGCTGCCCGAGAGGAAGAAGCTGGTCAAGGCACCATGGTCGGTGTGCGTGGTGGAGGGGCCCGACAACACGGGCGGGCGCAAGCCGTACACGACGCTTGTCGGGGGGACGGACCTCGGCGGAAGGCCCGTGGGTGGGGACGCGATGGTGGTCTCCGACGGGCAGCAGAACTGGGTGATCTGGGGCAATCGCCGCATGCGGGTGAGTGAGCAGGGTGTGCGGGCGCTCAGCGCGCAAGCCAGGAAGGTGCCGGCGGCCTGGCTGAACGCGTTGCCGGTCGGCCATGATTTCAAGGGCCCGAACGTGGCGGACCGCGGCAGGAAGATGCGGGCCAACGGCAAGGTCGCCGCGGTGGTCGGGCAGGTGTTCACGGTGCCGGCGCTGCCCGGCACCGTGGCCCGCTGGTACGTGCTGCTGAACGACGGCCTGGCGCCCATCTCCGCCGTCCAGGCCAGGCTCCTCCTGGAGGACCCCACCAGCAAGAAGGCGTACGGGCGCCGCCCCGTGCAGGCCATCCCGATCGACGCCGCGTCGGCCAACGCCTCACCCTCGCGCCAGAACGTCATGGACGCGACCCTGCCGACGACCATGCCCAAGGTGATCAACGTGTCCGGCTCGACGCCGCTCTGCACGGTTTATCCGAACACAGCGGCCGGCTCGGTCGTGGCCCAGGTGACGGTCGGCAGCAAGGTCACGATTCCGACGCCGTCCGGCTCAGGTGTGCAGGACCGCTTCGACCAGGTGCTGCTCCCGCCGGGCAGCGCCGTGGTGGCCGGGGTGCTGCCCGGCGAGGGCCAGCTCGGCGCGGTGGCGGGTGCGCTGTCGCTGATCAGCGACCAGGGGGTGCGTTATCCGATCCCGTCGGCCGACGTGCTGGGGAAGCTTGGCTATGACGCCGCGGATATCGCGCCTGTGCCGACGAGCATCATGCACGCGATCCCGCAGGGGCCGGCGCTGGACCCTGCGGCGGCCATGGTGCCCATGACCGTCGGCAGCCGGTAAGGCGGCAAAGCGGTAGGCAGCGTTCCCGTGCCCGCGCCCATGCCCATGCCCGTGGTGGTGCCATTGGTTGCCGGTAGCCGGAGCCGGAGCCGGTACTCCCGTTGGTGGCTGGTCGCCGGAGCCGGTAGTCCCGTTGGTGGCCAACGTGCCGTTGGTGGCTGGCCGGGCCGGTCGGGTCGTGGGCTGGTAGGTGAGTGGCTGGGGTGCGGCTGCGGGTCTGTGTGCCCGGGCGCTGCGCGCCCCGGACTCCGATAGCTGGCAGGCTGGCCGCCGCCAGTGCCCGTGCCGTGGCGGGCGGTGTGCCGTGGTGGAGCGGTGTGGGGGGTTAGAAGCCGATTTCTGGGATCATCGAGTCGTCCATGGCAGGCATCTGTGGCGTCGGGTTCTTGACCATGTCCGCCTTGCTGGGGTCCCAGATGACGCTGGCTTCCACGAGGTTCGGCGTGCCCTTGGACGGCATGGCCTTCAGGAACGGAAGGTCCTGGGTGAACTGGTTGAACGCCGTTCCCGCGAGCCCCAGCATGACGGTGATCTTCATGATGAGCTTCCAGTGCTTCTTGAAGACCCCCATGAGGAGCTTGTGGAGGGTCATCACCCAGCGGATGATCGCCAGCTCCCACTCCTGCGCACCCGGGATGAACCGCACCGCCAGCACGATCCCCGCCATCACCGTGAGGAGGCCGGCGACGACGTCGCACATCACCGCGATGACGTGGAACGCGGTGGCCGAGCACTTGAGCGACTCCGAGCAGGCGATGCGGTTGTTGTCGAGCTTTTCCAGCTGTACGTCGAGCTCGTTGACCTTCTGCACGAACGACGAGTAGCCCCGGCCGGCCCACTCGCTGCTCTCGCCGATCTCCTTGGTCATCCGCTTCAGCTCGCTGCGCAGATAGTCGAGGTCGCTGGAGGCCGTCGAGGTCGCCGCCATGGGAACGAGCGACAGGTTCTGGTTGGGCTTCGCGCCCGCCGCCATCGGCGGATGCCACCCCTTGTTGTCGGCCTGCTGCATGCCGACCGGCGTCTTGTCGTTCCACTGGTCCGCCGCCCGGGCCTGCTCGGCAGGGTCCGCGATCACCAGGGACATGAGCGTGAGGATGGGCAGCGCGTACGGCATGACGACGCATGCCGCCGCAGTGGCCGCCAAGGCACTGCGGAACATCCAGACATCCGCGTCGTAAGCCACCTGCTCGCCTAATCCTCTCTGCCGAGCACTGCCGGCGTGATGTCCTCGTCGGTGTCCCAGACCGCCTCGTCCTCGCCGAGGTGGGGACCGCGCTCACGGTCCTTCTGTTCCTGGCCGGCTCCCCCGCCCATGCCGGGTGACATGGGGTACATCGGCATCCCGCTGTTGAGCGCACGGGCGATGCTGCCCGGCGTGCCCGAGCCGCTCACGCCTGACACGTTGGGGGCGGATCCCAGCCCCGCGTCCGGCACGCCGACCGACGTGCGCGGTATGGAGGCTCGCGGGTCGTACCCCGGGGTGCTGGGGATCTGCGGCGTGGTCGAGTTCGGCAGGCTGGGGTTGATGCCTTCCAGGTTGGTCTTGGGCGTCTGGTTGAGGTTGCTCAGGTCGGGGGTCTTGACGTCCGGCTGATCGATCTTGGGTTGGTCGATGTTGGGCTGATCGATCTTCGGCTGCTCGATGTTGGGCTGGTCGACGTTCGGCTGATCGACGTTGGGCTGGTCGATGTTCGGCTTGTCGATGTCGGACCCCGGGATGTCCGGCTTCGGGATGTCCGGCTTCGGGATGTCGTCCGTCGAAGGCTTGTCGAGCTTGAGGTCGTCGGGGTTGACGCCCTTGGGCAGGCCGCCGCCGTCCAGGCCCGGGGTCTTGGGCAGGCCACCGCCCAGGCCCGGGGTCTTGGGCAGGCTGGGGCCCCCGGTGTCCTTCTTGCCGGCCTTGCTGGCCTCCTCGGCCGCCTTGGTGTTGGAGGCCGCGTCGGCGAGCGCCTGCTTCCACGAGTCCAGCACTTCCTTGGCCTGCTTCAGCGCCTCGACGGCGTTGTCGCGGACCGAACGATGCGCCACGTTGAGCCCGCCGCCGATCACGCCGAAGGTCAGATGGTGCATGTCGATGGCGCCGGTCTTCTGACTCATCGAGGTCAGGTCGTCGCCGTAGCTGGCCACGTTCTTCCCCAGCGTGGTGACGCTGGAGTGCTTCATCGAGAAGTCGGGATCCTTGGAACGCGGGTCGACGGTCGTGTCGCCGAGCCCGCCCAGCCCGCCAAGGGCGCTGGAGTACGGATCGTTGTCGCTGCCCACGTGCCCCCCTTGTCACGATCGGCCCATACGTTACGCCAGCCGCGCAGGTCCCGTACAGGCAGATACGGCCCGTTACTACTTAACAGGAGCAAGGCCCCAAATGAGTACATTCTGTCAATACACCCACCATCCGCCCCGATGATATGGAAAATTAACGTGATCACATGCGACGCTAGTGGTCGATGTTCACTAATGTGACCAAACGGGCCGACTTCAGTAGTCGGTTGGAGTCAGCCGACCCAGCAAGGGAGGGACTGTGGGGGCACAACCGCAGACTCAAGTAAGTGAAGCCGATCTCAAGGCCGCGATCACCCTCATCGAGGACGCTGCCGAGCGCCTGCGCGGTATCCAGCTGAACCTCGACCAGGCCGGCATCAGCCTCAAGCACCACTGGGTGGGCCAGTCCGAGGCCGCGTTCGACGCCGTCCACAAGAAGTGGCACGAGCGGATGGACGTCATCCTGGGCAGCCTGCGCCGCCTGGCGGAGAACATCGGATCGAGCAACACGAACTACGCCTCGTTCAACCAGGAGCGGACCGAGGCGATCAACCAGATCGCCAACCTGATCAACGCCGCGCCGCTGTCGCGTTGACCAGCGTCGCACCGGTGACGAGGACCAGCTAGCAGAGGAGGCCGCGATGCCCGCGGAAGACATCTTCGATATCACAAAGGTCAACTACGCCGGTCTTGGCGAGGGTGAGGACGCCTTCGCCAGGGCGTTCAACGACATGGTCACGACCCTGGACACCCTGGAGCGGGACCTGCTCGCCAAGAGCGCGATCTGGCAGGGCCAGACCAAGACCGTCTTCGACGAGGTCAGGCAGCTCTGGGAGCGCGAGGCCAACGACATGTCGCAGTTCGTCGACCTGATGAAGAAGAACATCAACATCACGAACATGAACATGCAGCAGGTCGAGAAGATCAACGCCCAGATCTTCGACGGCAGGTAAGGCGTAGCGCGGGGGCCGACACCAGAGGGGGAACATGGGCAGCGACAACGGCGGAGTGGAGCTCAGCCGGAGGGCGATCAAAGCGGCCAAGGCGGACCTGGAAGAGGCCCTCGCCATGCTGGACCCCGGCAACCAGGCCGGCAAGGCGGGCGGCAGCGGCGCCGTGAAGGCCATCTTCACGAGCTCCGGTCCCGTCGAGCAGCTGGGCGGCGACTACGACGCCCTGGGCGGGTTCTGGCCGGCTGCCATGGGCTTCCGCCAGAGCACCACCAACGCCGTCACCACCGTCACCAGCACCTACTCGAACATCTCCGGCCAGGTGGCGAACGTCATCGGCCTGCTCGATCAGGCGTTGAAGAACTATGACGGCATCGAGACGGACGGCGAGGGCAGGTCGAAGGCGATGCAGGTCTGATGGCTGAGTATCAGGCGCCCATCAGGGGCGACATCAGCAGCCTCGAGTTCGAGGGCGCGACGCTCGATCTGCTCCGCGACACGCTGGCCAAGAACAAGCCCCAGCTCATCGGGCAGGCCGCGGCCGAGTTCCTCGAAGGCAAGGTACGGCTCGACCATCTCGTCGATGTGATCGACAAGCATCTGCGGGAGCTGGACAAGTACTGGACCGCGGGCGAGGACGCCAAGACCGTCAAAACGCAGCTGCGCAAGCTGCGCGAGGCGGCGACGGACATCTCGACCACGATCAGCGACCAGCCCGTCGATCCGAAGAATCCCCCGAAGAACCCGCACGGTGTCGCCCCCGCGCTCATCGTCCACGCCCGGACGCTGTCGGCGGCCAAGGGCGATGTGCCCGACAATCCCGGCAGCGACATCGACTTCGGAGAGGCCGCCGTCACGGGCGGCGTGGCCGGGGCCGCCATCGGCTCCTTCTTCGGCGGGGTGGGCGCCGTGCCGGGTGTGGTGATCGGCGCGGGCGTGGGCCTCCTCGTCGGCGGCATCACCCGCTTCATCAGCGACCTCCCGTTCGTGAACATCTGGGGCGACTCCAAAGAGGAGAAGGACCGGAAGAAGGCGGCCGAGGCCATCAAGCTGCTCAGCCAGGACACCAAGCTCAACAACGACGTGTTCCCGGCCGAGCTCAGGACCGACATCCCGCAGTTCATGGCACTCTCGCCGAACACGCCCACCGACCCGTTCAACGGGAAGACCGGGATCGGCGGCAACCTCCCGGCCGGCCTCAACCAGCCGTACGACCCGAAGGCCGGACTCGACGGCCTGAACCAGGACGGCCTGCAGGACCCCAACCGGCACCAGATCCCGGGCATCGACACGACCGACCCGACGAGCACGTTCCCCAACGGCACGGACGGCATCGGGGGCAACGGACTCGGGAACGGCCAGAACGGGAACGGGACGAACGGCCAGAACGGCAACGGCGCCAACATCCCCGGCCTGACCGACCCCTCCTCCACCCTGAACGCGAACGCCAACCCGAACCTGAACGGCTCCCAGGGCTCGAACCCCGGAGGCCCGAAGACGTCCCTGGCCGGGATCCCCGATCCGTCGGCCCTGTCCAACCACCCGTCCGCCAACTCGCCCACCACGGGCATCGGCAGCCCGTACGGCGGCTCCGGCGCGGGGGCGAGCAGCTTCGGCGCGGGGGCGGGCGCGGGCAACGGCGTGAACGCGGCGAACCTGCGCGGACTGGGCAGCGGCTCCATGATCCCCGCGGTCCCGATGACCGGCGGCCAGGGTGGCGCGCAGGACAGGCAGGAGATCGAGCGGACCACGTTCCTCCTGGAGGACGAGGACCTCTTCAGGAGCGACGTGTCGACGACCAACCACCTCATCAACGGTGACTCGAAAGGCAAGGCGTGAGCGTTCCCAAGGAAAACGGCTCGCCGACCCCGGAACTGGAGCTCGCCAAGGACTTCCCCGGGCTCGGCGGGAACGGCGGCGGGCCGTACGCGGACCACACGGCGATCAGGGACGTCGTCTCCCGGCTGCGCAAGAACCTGGGCTCCGTGCACGGCAACCCGCAACCGTCGATGAGCGCCACCTGGAGCGGACCCGGCACGATCGGCGAGGTGCAGGGGCTGGGCAACGTCGGGCCGGAGGCCACCGGCAAGTGGGAGGTGGCCAACAACTTCGGCGCCAACTTCGAATCGGCGTACAAGGTGTTCGGCGAGAGCTACAGCCAGCTCATCGACTACATCGAGAAGTGGGCCGAGGCGGTCGAACGGGCCGTCTCCAATTACGAAAAAGGGCACCGGGACAGCAGTGCGTGAGATACCGGTAAGGACGGCGTTAGATGGGTGACGAGTGGAAGCCGATCAGGCTCTATGACTACCTCGGCAACAGCAAGCCGGGCATCTTCGTCACCAGGGCCCAGATCGTCTCCTATCTGAAGGCCACTGACCCGGACCGCATCGAGAGCGCCGGGAACAGTTACGTCAAGGCGGCCGAGCTGGTCCACGGCAAGAGCGGGCTGGAGGGCACGCTCATGAAGGCCGCGGAGGAGCTCGCGGAGGTCTGGCGCGGTGACGGCGCCACCACGGCGCTGGAGGCGCTGCGGCTGCTGCACGCGAGCGCCGCAGCGCTCGGCGACGCCATGGAGAAGACCGGCAAGCCCATGGTCGAGTACGCCCAGCAGCTCAGGACGTCCAAGACGACCATGCCCGGGCCCACCGCCCTCAGCACCCCCACCAATGTCGACAACGAGCCCTCCATGCCCCTCAACCCCCAGTTGGGCACCCCCGGGTTTCTGGTGGACAACGCGGCCAGGGCGCATCTGGAGCAGCTGAACAACAAGATCAACTCGTTGAACGCGCAGCTGGCCGACGGTCTGGCGTTCAAGCTGCCCGAGATCCGTCCCATGGTGGTGGAGACCCAGAAGCAGGGGGACCTCGACCCCGGCAGCGGCACCAAGGTGCCGACGGGCGAGACGAAGTACTGGACCGGCGACGGCACGGGCACGGGCGGCGGCTCGAAGGGCTCGGACGGTACCGGCGGCTCCGACGGCACCGGCGGCGGCCGTGACGGTTCGGACGGCACCGGCGGCAAGGGCGACGACCAGAACCCCGGCAAGGGCGACGACGAGGGCCAGGACCCGGGCAAGGGCCAGGACGACCCGTCCACGGGGAACCAGGATCCCACCAACCCGCAGCAGCCCGGCAGCGACACCGGCGGCTCGCCGCAGAACCCCTCGGACCAGGACCAGAGCGTGCCTCCGGTGATCGGCGCCGACCCTCCGAAGACCCAGCTCGCCGACGCCGGCAACCCGACCCTCTCGCCCACCACGCCGACGACGGCGTACCCGCAGCAGTCCACGCCCAACGTGCTCACCACCACGCCCCCCACCACTCAGGTGCCGACGACCGCCAACCCGTTCTCCCCGGTTCCGGGGCAGAGCGGCGGCGCGGGCACCTGGTACGGGATGGGCGGCTCGGGGACGGGATCCGCTCCGGCGGTGCTCCGCGGGGGGCCCGGGGCCGCCGGATCGGGATTCATGGCGTACCCGCCGGGCGGCGTGGGCGCGGGCGGCGATCAGACCAGCGAGCGCGACCGCGAGATCTACGACCCCGAAGGGGACATCTGGTCCTCCCAGCACCCGATCAGCCCCGACCGCATCGGCTGACGAAACGCCGAAGGCCCGGCCCACACGACGTGGACCGGGCCTTCGCTCGTTCGTCAGCCCTCCATGCGCTGCTGGACCCGGTCCAGATGCCCCATGAGGTCCTCGTACGTACGGTTGTAGGCGGCCTCGGCCTGCCGTACCAGCTCCAGGCCGCCCTCGGGGTCCTTGAGGAAGCGCATGGGGTTGTTCTCCTCGCCGAAGGCGTTCCCCATCTCCTCGGAGATGCGTCGCTGCAGGTCGGCGTTGGCCTCGGCGATGACGGCCTTGATGCGCTCGGCCAGTTCGGCCGAGTTGAGGCGCATGGCCTTGGGGTGCAGGACGAGCTCCTTGAGCCCCGCGCTGCCGCACTCCGCCACGACGAACCCGTCCTCGTCCTGGGCGCGACCCGTCAGATCCTGCAGGACCCGCTGGAACTCACCGGCCCGCGCCATCTGCTGGTCGGCGTCCCTGAGGATCCGGTCGATGTCCAGCGCCCCGAATTCCCGCTCGATCATCACTCATACCCCATAAAACACAGAAGCGGCTTTTCTCACCACCCTATCCTCAAGGGCCGGAGATCTCCCGCTTCGGCTCGATCCAGTCGAAGTCCTGGTAGCGCGGAGGCAGGCCGTGCTTCTTGGCGGGCTCCGAGAAGGAGGGGTACTTCTCGGCGTCGATCACGATCGACTTGAAGTCGACCGCGGCGGCGCCGTTCGGCGTGATGTAGTTCCACTGGTGGTTCCGCTTCACCATGGTCGACAGCACCTCGCCGCCCTCCTTCAGGGTGCTGGCCATCGAGGTGGCCAGGAGGAGTGTCGCGATGTTGACCTCGGCCGTGATGTATTTCTCCATCAGCACCCCCCACACCGCGCTCTGCGGCGCCCGCTGCAGCGCCTTGGCGACGACGAGTACGCCGAGCGCGGTGAGCGCCGTGCGCATGACCCAGGTCCAGAAGCTCCGGTAGGCCGCCGCGACCTCGTCGAGCGAGCTGCCGCCGGTGCTCAGGACGTTGCGCAGCACCTCGGACTCGCGCTGGAAGGTCCAGAGCACCCGGTCGAACTCGTCGCGGTCCATCGCGATCCAGCCGTCTTTGGCCGTGTCCCGCAGCTGCGGGAGCAGGTTCTTCATCCCACCGTCGAGCCGTTGGGCCATGCCGCTCTGCCAGACGCTGACCGCCTGGGCCATGCCCGGCTCGTTGGCGAGCATCCCACCGCAGATGGCAATGGCGGGAGCCAGACCCAGGCTGAGCTTGCCCGCCCTTTTCAGCAGTTTGAGCGCCTTCTCCCCCAGCGACGACGCGGACGAGCGCATCGCGGGGGCCTCCGGAGCCCCGCCGAACCTGGCCGTGCCCAAGTGCCCGCGCGGAGCGCCGTTGGCGGCGTAGCCCTGGGGGGTGGGCGGGCCCACGGGCTGGTTCGGCGCGGGATAGCCGGCGTAGGGGTTGCCGGGAACGGGCCTGGGCTGCGTATACGGCTGGTACGGGCCCGTCGTCGGGCTGGTGGTGGTCGGCGCGTAGGAATTCGGGGCGTAGGAGTTCGGGGCGGCGTACGGGTTGGAGTACGGATTGGCGGGCACCGGCTGGCCGGGCGTCGGGGCCCGGGTGTGCGCCCAGGGATCCGGGGCGGTCGGCTGGGCCGGCGCGGCCCCCCGAGCCTGGGCCCAGGGATCCGGGGCGCCTCCCTGCGCCGGCGCGGCGTAGGGATTGCCGGGTGCGGGCTGGCCGGCCGGCGGGGCCTGGGTGGCCGGTGGGGTTTGGGTGTGCGCCCAGGGGTCCGGGGCGCCGCCCCAGGGATCCGGGGTGCCCATCAGCCGCGGTACCTCACGATGCTGGCCTCCTCGGCCGCCCGCCAGTTGCGCCTGGCCCTTTCCAGGGACGTCGACCAGCTCTGCACGGCGTTCTCCATTTCGGTGAACGTGGTGTCCGCCCAGCGGCGAAACTCCTCGTACGCGCCGCCGATCATCACGCCGCCGATCGCTCCGAAGCCGATCCCCTCCACGGCCGTGTGCGTCAGGAGCCCGTGGATGAACTCCACGTTCGGATGCAGCTCCTCGTCGACCCGCGTCCGCGTGTGCGCGATGGTGGACGACGTGACGTAGATCTCCTGGCGTGCTTTCTGCTGGTTATTCGCCACAAAACAGGATTGTTGTCCAAATTTGGTGATCAATGGGCTGGCTTGCTGTGATCTTCATGATCGGTTCAACAACGCGCCAGATTCAGATCGCCTTCGGTTAACCGGCCGCCGATGGCGTGGCCTGTCATGGACTACACCGAGGACGACGTGGACAAACTCCTCCGGGACAACGAGCGCGAGCTCAACCGCCTGGCCGCGGCCGCCGCCGAACTGCAGCTGATCACCGGCAAGGGGGAGAGCCGCAGCGGCCTGACCACCGCGGTCGTGAACGCGGACGGCATGCTCCAGAGTGTGGACTTCTCGCCGCGTGTCCTGCGCCTGGACATCAGGGCCCTGGCGGAAGAGGTCGTCCAGGCGGTGCGCCAGGCGCAGGAGGACCAGGGGCGCCAGGCCCAGGAGCTGCTGGCAGTGCCGCCGTCGCAGGTCGTCGGGCTGGAGGAGATCCAGCGGCAGTTCGCCGAGTTCCAGGACATGTTCGGCGCGGAGACGGCCGAGCGGAACGACCGGCTCCGGCGGCTCCGCGAGCGGGACCCGCGCGACGGCTGACCTGCGCGACAACCAGCCCGCGCAGTGGGTGACCGACGCGACGGCCGGCCAGGGGAAGCGGCCCGCCGGGCCGGGCCGCTTCGCCGGAGGTCCGGGGTGCGGGGCTCAGCCCGCCAGGCCGCGGATCCAGGTGTAGACGTCAAGGACGCCGAGCGCCAGCGGGAAGAGCGCGATCAGCATGATGACGTCCACCACTTCACCCGCGCGCCCCCAGAACGGCGACAGCCGCCCCGACGGCAGCCACAGCCCGAGCCCGACGACCAGCATCGCCAGCCAGAGCACGCCCATCACGACGGCCGCGGCGGCCACCGTGCCCGCGCCCGCGCTCAGCTCGATCCCCACCGCGACCAGCCCGGCCAGCCCGGTGCCCAGCAGCCAGAGCCGCTGCCCGAGGCCGTGGAAGACGCGGGCGCGCAGCAGCAGGACCAGCGCGAGCACGACGGTCATCGAGACCGCCATCCAGGTCGCCGCGGTGACCAGGAAGATCATCGCGCCGATGGCGGTGAGCACGATGCCGACGATCATCCCGGTGGCGTACCGGCGGGCCTGCACGGTGCGGGCCAGGACGCCCTCGCTGTCCAGCCGCTGGTTGTCGGCCCGCAGCTCCTCGGCGTTGGTGGGCAGGGCCGGCAGCGGCACCCTGGCGATCCGGAACGACAGCGTGGGGATCAGCGGGCTGAACGCGATCAGGAGCGTGACCGTCATCGACGCCACACCCGCAGGGGGCAGGTCGAACACCATGACCACGGCGGACGCCAGCGCCCCCACCACGGTCGCGATGGCCGTGCCGAGGAAGCCCGCCACCCCGTCGGCCACCACCGTGCCGCCGACGGTGGCCACCAGCGCGGTACAGGTGAGCGCGGCCAGCAGGTGCGGGGCTCCGAGCCCGCCCAGGGAGGAGCCGCTGACCAGGCCGTACAGACCGGCCAGGAACGCGTACGGCAGCGCCGCGTAGCCGATCAGCGCGCCCGCGGAGGAGTCGCCGACGGCCCTGGACAGGGCCGCGCTGACGCCGATCAGCAGCAGCGCGAGCATGCCCGCGACCACGGTCACGCCCAGCGGCGCGCTCCCGGACAGCACCAGCGCGGGAGCGCCGAGCGCGAGCATGATGGCGGCGGCCCCCGCGCCCATGGCCCGGGTGTGACGAGCCTCCCATTTGCCCGAGCTGTCCTTGACGCCGGTGGCGACCACGTCGGCCACGTCGTCGAAGAGCGCGGGCGGCAACGTGAGCTCGCGCGGCCGCAGGTAGAGCAGCTCGCCGTCCAGCACGCCCAGGGCCGCGAGCGTCTGCCCGAGGTCGAACGGCGCGCCTCCGAGGCGCTGGAGCACCCATCCGGGCGGCCCGGCCGCGTCGCCGCCGGCCTCGCCGACGGCGCGCAGCAGCCCGGGCAGCACGTGCGGGAGCGGGATGTCGGCAGGCAGCGCCAGATCGACCCGGCGGCGCGGGGCGACGATCGTGACGTGGCACAACGGGGCCACCGGCGCGCGCATCTGCGGCTGGGCGCCTGGATGTGTCGGCGGCAGCCCAGGCGGCCCGGGCGGCATCGGCCGCATGGGCTGCATCGGCTGGTGGGCGAGCGAGGTCACGGCCACTCCAGGTCTGGCTGACTAAATCCGACATGCCGAACATATAGGGATGGCACGTCTGGTAAGAAAGTGTTCCAGGTGACAGGAGGGTTGTCCCGCCAGTGAGCATTGTTGTTGTTCGGCGCCCCGAACGCCGTCCCAGCCCCCAGCCACCGCGCGGGGAGATCCTGCTGGAGTCCCCGCCGGAGATCCCGGAGGTCCAGCCCGCCGGGATGACCGGCGTCCTCATGTACGTCCCCATGCTGGCAGGCGGGGCGGCCATGGGGCTGATGTTCACCGCGGGCGGCAACGCCAACCCCATCATGTACGTGGCCAGCGGCCTGTTCGCGGTCTCGATGCTGGGCATGACGGTCGGCCAGTTCGGCCGCAACGCGGGCGAGCGCAAGAACCGGCTCAACGGCCTGCGCCGCGACTACTTCCGCTACCTCTCCCAGATCCGCAAGAGGGTCCGCAAGGCCGCCGTCCAGCAGCGCGAGGCCCTGGAGTGGAGCGGCCCCTCCCCCGAGACCCTCTGGTGGGTGGCCATGGGGCCGCGCCTGTGGGAGCGCAGGCCCCGCGACGACGACTTCGGCACGGTACGGCTGGGCACGGGCGTGCAGAAGCTGGCCGTGCAGCTCATCCCGCCCGACTCCAAGCCGGTCGAGGACCTCGACGCGCTGACGGCCGGCGCGCTGCGCAGGTTCGTACGGGCGCACTCCACGGTGTCGGAGCTGCCCGTGGCGGTCGCGCTCAACTCTTTCGCGCGGATCCACCTCACCGGGGACCCGCGGGCCGTACGCGGCCTGGTACGCGCGATCATCGCGCAGCTCGTCACCTTCCACTCCCCCGACGACATGCGGGTTCTGGTGTGCGCCAGCAAGGAGTGGATGCCCCACTGGGACTGGGTCAAGTGGCTGCCGCACGCGCTGCACCCCGAGGAGATGGACGCGGCCGGTCACGTGCGGCTGATGGGTGAGAACCTGTCCCAGCTCGACCACCTCGTGGGCGACGAGCTGAAGGAGCGGGCCAGGTTCCGTCCTGGCACGGCGTCGGACGCGCTGCCGTACCACGTGGTGATCGTGGACGGCGGGCACGTGCCGCACGACTCCCAGCTCGGCACCGACGCCATCCAGGGCGTCACGGTGATCGACCTGTCGGAGGCGGCGGGGCCGGTCGAGGAGGCCAGCACGCTGCGGCTGGACATCCAGCCCGACGGCTTCCACATGGTGAAGATCGACCACGCGGGCAAGCGGTCCACGACCCGGCTGGGCGACCCCGACAAGCTGGACTACGCGCGCGCAGAGGGCCTGGCCAGGCAGCTCGCGCCGCTGCGGGCCTCGGCGGGCTCCGGCGGCGAGTCCCAAGACGTGCTCGGCACCAACACCACGCTGACCGACCTGCTCGGCGTGGGCGACCCGGGCCGGCTCTCCCCCGCGGTCACCTGGCAGCCCAGGGCGGGCCGCAACCGGCTGCGCGTGCCCATCGGCATGGGCGCCGACGGCCGGGTGGTCGAGCTGGACATCAAGGAGTCCGCGCAGGGCGGGATGGGCCCGCACGGCCTGGTCATCGGCGCGACCGGTTCGGGCAAGTCGGAGCTGCTGCGCACGCTCGTGCTGGGCCTGGCGATCACCCACTCCTCCGAGATCCTCAACTTCGTGCTGGTCGACTTCAAGGGTGGCGCGACGTTCCTCGGCCTGGAGGGGCTGGCGCACGTCTCCGCCGTCATCACGAACCTGGAGGACGAGCTCCCCCTGGTCGACCGCATGCACGACGCGCTGCACGGCGAGATGGTGCGCCGGCAGGAGCTGCTGCGCGCGGCGGGCAACTACGCCTCGCTGCGCGACTACGAGCGGGCCCGCGAGCAGGGCGCCGACCTGCGGCCGATGCCGACGCTGTTCATCGTGCTGGACGAGTTCAGCGAGCTGCTGTCGGCCAAGCCCGAGTTCATCGACCTGTTCGTGATGATCGGCCGGCTGGGCCGCTCGCTCGGCGTGCACCTGCTGCTGGCCTCCCAGCGGCTGGAGGAGGGGCGGCTGCGCGGCCTGGACACCCACCTGTCCTACCGGATCGGCCTGCGGACGTTCTCCGCCATGGAGAGCCGGGTCGTGCTGGGCGTGGCGGACGCGTACGAGCTGCCGTCGGCGCCGGGCAACGGCTACCTGAAGTTCGACACGACCGGTATGACCAGGTTCAAGGCCGCCTACGTCTCCGGCGCCCACCACGAGGACCCGGGGCAGGCGGTCGCCGTCGACGGCACGACGCCGATCCGCGAGGTCGTCGAGTACGGCCCCGCCTTCATGCCGCTGCCCGAGATCACCAGGCCCGTCCAGGTGGCGCAGCAGCAGGAGGACGAGCCCGCGGGCGGCAACCAGCGCAGCCTGCTCGACGTCGTCGTCGGCCGGCTGGCCGGGCACGGCCCCGGGGCGCACCGCATCTGGCTGCCGCCGCTGGGCGAGCCGCCTACCTTGGCGCACCTGCTGCCCCCGCTCTCCGTCACGCCCGAGTTCGGCCTGACGACCGCGGGCTGGCAGGGCCGGGGCAAGCTGCACGCCGTCATCGGCATCATCGACAAGCCGTTCGAGCAGCGCCGCGACCCGTTCTGGCTGGACGTCTCCGGCGCCGCCGGACACGTCGGCGTGGCGGGCGGCACCCAGAGCGGCAAGAGCACCACGGTACGCACGCTCGTGGCCAGCATGGCGCTCATGCACACGCCGCGCGAGGTCCAGTTCTACTGCCTCGACTTCGGCGGCGGCGCGCTCGCCTCGCTCGAAGGGCTCCCGCACGTCGGCGGCGTGGCCACCCGCCTCGACGCCGACCGGGTACGCCGTACGGTGGCCGAGATCGGCACCATCCTGGAGCAGCGCGAGCGGGACTTCGGCGAGCGCGGCATCGAGTCGATGGCCTCCTACCGGCAGCTGCGCGAGGAGGGCGCGATCGAGGGCGACGGCTGGGGCGACGTGTTCCTGGTCGTGGACGGCTGGCTGACGCTCCGGCAGGAGTTCGACTCGCTGGAGCCGGTCATCACCGACCTCGCGGCGCGCGGGCTCGGCTACGGCATCCACCTCGTCGCCTCGACCAACAAGTGGTCGGAGTTCCGGCCGAGCATCCGCGACCTGCTCGGCACCAAGATCGAGCTGAAGCTCGGCGACGCCTACGAGTCGGAGGTCAGCAGGAAGAAGGCGCTGGCCGTGCCGGAGGCGGCGCCGGGCAGGGGGCTGACGAAGGACGGGTTCCACTTCCTGACCGCGCTGCCCAGGATCGACGGGGTGCAGAACTCGTCGGACCTGGCGGCCGGGGCGCGCTCGCTGGTGCAGGCCGTACGGGATTCCTGGCAGGGCACGCCCGCGCCGCGGGTCAGGCTGCTGCCCGCCGTCCTGCCCATGTCCGCGCTGCCGGACGACCGGGAGCGGATCCCGATCGGCATCGACGAGGCGGCGCTGGCGCCCGTGGCCCTGGACTTCGACGCCGACCCGCACTTCGTGATCTTCGGCGAGAACGAGAGCGGCAAGTCGAACCTGCTGCGGCTCATCTCCGAGGGCCTGGTGGAGCGCAAGCAGCCGAGCGAAGCCATGATGATCGTGATCGACTACCGGCGGGCGCTGCTCGACTCGGCGGCGACCCCGCACCGCATCGGCTACGCCGCCTCCAGCGCGGCCGCCGCCGACCTGATCAACGACGCCAAGGGCGCCCTGCTGAGCCGCTTGCCCCCGGCCAACCTGTCGCCCGAGCAGCTGCGCGACCGCAGCTGGTGGCAGGGCTCCGACCTGTACATCGTCGTCGACGACTACGACCTGGTCACGACCTCGTCCAACCCGCTGCTGCCGCTGGTGGACCTGCTGCCGCAGGCCCGCGACATCGGGCTGCACGTCGTGCTGGCCCGCCAGATGGGCGGCGCCGGCCGCGCCATGTTCGACCCGGTCATCCAGCGCATGAAGGACATGGCCACACCGGCGCTGCTCATGTCCGGCAACAAGGACGAAGGCTACCTGTTCGGCAACGTACGGCCTCAGACGCTGCCCGCGGGCCGCGGCCACCTGGTCGACCGGCGCTTCGGCGCGCGCCTGATTCAGACGGCATACCTGGACGCGGACAAGACACGGGGAGAATGATGGCGGATCTGGAGATCCATCTCTCGGCGCTGGACAGGTGCCGCACAGCCATCCACAAGGCCGCCGGCCAGTACGAGGACACGCTGCACGACCGCAACCCCGGGGAGCTCGCCTACGACGACCGCGGCGAGCCGCGCAACAACCGCACAGCCGTCGCCGCGGCCGCCTTCGGTCACCTGGAGGACTCCGGCACGCTCGCGACGGCCGCGAACGGCGTCTGGACCGCCCTGATCGGCGAGATGGACCAGGCCCGCAGGAAGCTCGGCGGGGTCGAGCGGGGGCTGAGCAACGTGGAGGAGAACATCCGCAAGACGCACAGGGCGACCTCGTGAGCGTCGCGCACCTGCCCGGAGGCGCCGCGCTCGACGCGATGCTGAACAAGGTCACCGGCGACCCCGGCGCCATCGACAAGATCTCCGCCGCCTGGCGGGCCGTGTCGGGCGACATCAACGAGTTCGACGGCGCGCTGGGGGCGGCGGTCCAGACGGTGGACGACGCCTGGAAGGGTCACTCCTCCGACCAGTTCGCCACCTACATGCGCAAGTACGGCACCGCGGCCGAGGATCTGAAGCTGGCGCTGTCCAACTCCGCCTCCTCGCTCGACGCCGCCGCCTCCGCGCTGCGCACCGCCCACACCGAGATCAGCTCCATCTGCCGGGACCTGAACACCAGCGCCGAGAACTACAAGACCAAGTACTACCGCGAGCATCCCGACGCCACGGAGGCGGATGTGACGCCAGGGCTGACGAAGCTGGTCAACCAGGCGAAGACCGAGGCCCAGCCGTGGGTGGACTCGGCGAACAAGGCGGTCACCAAGGCCAAGAAGGACATCAACGGGTTCCTGGACGATCGCACGCTCACCTTCCACGCGATTCCGGACGTGTCCACCCAGGAGTTCACGCCGGCCCCCGGGCGGAAGATCGACTGGGCGCCGGATCCCGAGTACCAGCCGCGTACCACCCTGCAAGGGGCCGGCGGGCAAGGGCCCGGTGGCGGCACGTCCGGCTTCGGAGGCTACGGCCCCAGCGGCCCTCCGCCCGCCGGCGGCGGTCCCGCGCCGACGGGCCAGGTCAAGGAGTGGATCGAGCAGGCCATCACGATCCTGGAGAAGAACGGCGTCCCGGCCTCGAAGATGAACGCCAGCGACATCTGGATGATCATCCAGCACGAGTCCGGCGGGAATCCCAACGCGATCAACAACTGGGACTCCAACGCGGCCAAGGGCACCCCGTCCAAGGGCCTCATGCAGACGATCGACCCGACGTTCAACTCGTACGCGCTGGCCGGGCACAAGAACATCTACAACCCGGTGGACAACATCATCGCGGGCGTGCGGTACGCGATCTCGCGCTACGGCTCGGTGTCGAACGTGCCCGGCGTCGTCAACACCAAGAACGGCGCGGGCTACGTCGGCTACTGAAAACGCCGGTGGCCCGGATCTCATGATCCGGGCCACCGGCGTTTGGCTACATACCGGGCTCAGCCTCCGCAGCTGCTCCAGGCGGCGCTGGTGCTCGTGCCACCGGCGCTGCCGGAGAAGCGCACGCACTTGTTCCTGGCGGACAGCTTGACCGGGCCGGCGTAGTACTCGTAGCTGCCGGAGTCCGTCTGGCTGCCGCCGCCCTGGACCTCCAGCGTGGCGCTGACCGGCGTCTTCTTGCCGATGTCAGTGGTCTTGATGGTGACCACGCAGTTCTGGCCGGAGCTGTTGTTCCAGAGCTGGTACGTCACCCCGCCGCCGAACGGGCTGGACCGCTGGACCGAGAAGCCCGCGCCGCACACCTGGGTGGGCGAGTACGGATTCGTGGTCTTCGTCGGGGTCGGCGTCGGCTTCGTGGGCGTCGGCGTCGGCTTGGCCGTGGTCTTCGTAGGCGTGGGCTTGGCCGTCGTCTTGGTCGGCGTCGGCTTCGCCGTGGTCTTCGTCGGAGTAGGCGTCGGCTCCGGCTCCCGCGTGGGCTCCCGGGTCGGCGTCGGCTCCTGGCTTGGCGTCGGCTCCTGGCTCTCCGTCGGCGTCGGCGTCGGGGTGGGCGTCCGGTCCACCGTCTTCGTGACGGTCGCCGTCGGCTTCGCGTGCCGCGTCTTGCCGGTGGTGGGCGTCGGCTGGGCCGAGTCGGTCGCGACCGGCTGCGTCGGGACCGGGACCGGCTGCGTGGGCACCGGCTGCGTCGGGATCGCGGCCGGGGTCGTGGGCACGGTGGTCAGCTCGGGCACCGTGGGCGCGGTCGAGGACCACTCCGTGGGCAGCGTCAGCGGCCCGATGCCCGAGTCGTCCGGGGCGGCCGTGGCGCCCCAGGGCACCGTGGCCTCGGGCTGCGCCTGCTGCGGGTCGGTGCCGCCGCCGAGGGGGTCCGTGCCCTGCGCCTGCGTGCCGGGGGTCACCGGGGCGCTGGCGGGCACCGGGATCTCGTCCGAGTTGGCCTGCGCCATGGACGCCGGGTTGACCTGCTGCAGCTTCACGTACCTGTTCGCGCCCCACAGGCCCAGGACCGAGACGAGCGCGACCACGGCGACACCGGCGACCAGCCCCAGCGGGAAGCCGCGGCGCGGCCGGGCGGCGGCCCCGGTGGGGACGGCCTCCAGCCTGATGTGCTGCGGCTGCTGGTCCGGCTCCGGCGGGCCCCACATCGGCGGCTCCGGCTGCTGCTGATGCGGCACCGGCAGGCCGTGCATGGGCGAGCCCTGCATCGGGGGCCCCTGCATGGGCGGGCCCGGCACGAACGGCGGGCCCTGGACGGGCGGCTGACCCGGCACGAACGGCGGGCCCGCGACCAGCGTGTCCTGCGGCCCCGGGCCGCCCTGGCCGGGCACGCCGGGGATCGGGACACCCTGGATCGGCACGCCCTCGATCGCGGTCTGCGGGGCCGCGGGCGGCTTGGCGTTGCCGCCGAGCAACTGCATGAGCGCGCTGTAGGTGGTCGGCCGCTTGCCGACCTCCTTGGACAGCGCCGCCATCACCACCCGGCTCACCGGCTCGGCCTCGATGTCGACCTCGGGCTCTCCGGTCAGCACCGCGTCGCGGTCGGCGAACGGCGCCTTGCCCGTGGCCGCGAACGCGATGGTCGCCGCCCAGGCGAACACGTCGGCGTAGGGGCCGTACTGCAGGCCGAGAAGCTGCTCGGGGGCCTGGTAGGCGATCTCGCCCACCGGCTCGCCGATGCCGGCGTCGGTGACGCGCGGGCCCTCGGGGCCGAGGATCACGTTGTGGGGGGTGAGCGACTTGTGCGAACGGCCGGCGAGGTGGATGGCCGACAGCGCGGTCAGCACCCCGACCGCGACCCGTTCGAGCGCGTCCCCGGTCAGCGGCCCGTCGTCGGCCACCGTCTGGGCCAGGCTCTTGCCTTCGACGTGCTCTCTGACGACGTACGGGCGGTCCTCGTGGGCACCGGCGTCGAGCACCCTGGCCACGTACGAACTGGAGACCTGTTTGGCCCCCAGGTGCTTGGCCGGTTCGTCGGGACCGGCGTCAGGATCGGCGGGGAGCAGCTTCACCGCGACGATGGGCGCGTCCTCGGACTCGCGGCCAAGGAACACCTCGCCCCGCGGCCCCTCACCCAGCAAGCCGATGATGCTGAGATCGCCGATCCGCTCTGGATCACCAGGGCGCAAAGCGTGCATGACTAAACCTTTCACGGCAAAGCATGATCTAGTCACATTGAACCAGATCTTTCACTTCAGCATCAGGAGATTCGGGCCGTACCCGACAATTCACCGTTTTGTTTCCTTGCAGCCCCAGTTACTCGGAGCGGCCCGGACGCCAGCCCCTGCGGCGGCCCATCGGGATCATGACGCGGGCGACCGCCACCAGCAGCGCCAGCCCGAGCGCGGACCCGGCCACGATCAGGGCCAGATCGATCGCGTCGTGGTCCACGGGCGGGACCTTGGCCACGGCGTCCGCGGAGAGCGGGCTGGGCGGCGGGGGCGCGACCACGGGGGCGTCGGCGGGCTCGTACGGGAGGATCGCGCTGAGGGCGAGCATGGGGTTGACCATGCCCGCGCCCTTGCCGCCGCCCGTGGCGCCGTCGGCGGTGGCGATGATGCGCTGGCGCACCTGGGCCTCGTCGAGGTTCGGGAAGCGGGCGCGGACGAGCGCGGCCACGCCGGCGACGTAGGGGGCGGCGTAGCTGGTGCCGTTGAGGTCCTTGTAATAGGAGCGGCCGGGCCAGGTGGACGTGACGCCCTGGCCGGGGCCGAGCACGGCGACGGGGGTTTTGACGTTGGAGAAGTCGGACAGGATGCCGTTCGGGCCCGCCGCGCCCACCGCGAGCACCCCGTCGTAGGCGGCCGGATAGGCGGGTACGGGGGTGCCGTCCTCCTTCTTGACGTTGCCGGCGGCGGCCACGATCAGCGCGTCCTTGGCGAGCGCGTACTGCACCACCTGGCGCAGCGAGGGCAGGTCGCTCGTCGAGACCGACACGTTGATGACCTTGGCGCCCTCGTCGGCGGCCGCCTTGATGGCCTTGACCAGCAGGTCGGGGTCGCCGTCCCGTTCGGAGTCGGTCTGCTTGTACGACAGCAGCCGCGCGCCCGGCGCCATGCCGTAGAAGAGCACGCCCTGCATGTACTGGGCGCCGATGATGCCCGCCACCGCGGTCCCGTGGCCCACGCAGTCGCGGTAGCCGGTGCCGGTGAGGTCGGCCCGGCCCGCCAGACGGATCTGCGGATGTTGCAGGTCGACGCCGCTGTCGACGATGGCCACCTTCACGCCCGCGCCGGTGGACAGCGACCAGACGCGTTTGGGGTCGAGCCGTTTCTGTGCCCAGGACTCGCCCACCTGCATGGTGCCCCGGGGCGGCTGGCACTGCTCCCTCGCGGCCGCGGGCGCCAGCGGGACCTGCAGGGCGAGCAAGCTCGCCACCAAGGCGCGACCAATCATGAGGAAAAAGCGTAGCTTGCCGGAATCGGGCGGCGGGGTGGGCAGCCCTGATTCATAGGAAGGAAGCCCCGGCTCCCTTGCCAGGGCCCCGATCCGTCGCTCAGTTCGTCGCGGACTCGATGTTCTGACGGTAGGTGCCGATGACCCGCGAGGCCTCCTGGAGTTCCTCGGCCATCCGCTGGAAGGCCGTCCGGTAGTTCTGCCATGACTGCTGGAAACGGTTGGCGCCCGGCCCAGTCCACGCCGTGCCGACCTTGGCGGCTTCGCGGTCGAGAGCGGCCATCGTGGTGCGGACCGCCTCCGCCTGCTGCGTGAACTGGCTGGCCATCTGCTGCATTTCGGCGAGGTCGCCGCCGAACATGCTCTGGCTCATGCATACCTCCTGGAACATGGGGAAAGCGCCCTCAACTTAAGGGGCGACCACCTACCGTCGCCTGAGATATACCTAGCGGCTATGGTCTACCCGAGGATTGTTCGGAATCGTCTCGGGGAGCACTCGAGTCATGCGTGAGGTTGTGGTGACCGGCGGAGGCACCGGCATCGGCTACGCGGTCGCGGCCGCGTTCGTCTCGCTCGGCGACCGCGTCACCATCACCGGCCGCCGCGAACACGTCCTGAAAGAGTCCGCGGCGCGGCTCGGCGCCGCGCACGCCGCCTTCGACGCCTCCCGCCCCGTGGCCGTGAAAGAGGCGCTGGACAGCCTGCCGCCGCAGGTGGACGTGCTGGTCAACAACGCCGGCGGCAACACCAACCTCGACCGCGGGCAGCCCGGCGAGCTGCTGGACGTGGCCGAGGGCTGGTGGGCCAACCTCAACGCCAACCTCATGTCCGCCGTCCTCGTCACGACCGCGCTGATGCCGCGGCTCAGGGAGGGCGGCCGGATCGTCTCGATCGGCTCCATCGCGGCGCGCGGCACGGGCTCCGGCTCGTACGGCGCCGCCAAGGCCGCGCTGGAGTCCTGGACCGCCGACCTGGCCGCCGAGCTCGGCCCGCGACGCATCACCGCGAACGTGGTCGCCCCCGGCATCGTCCTGGACACCGAGTTCTTCCGCGGCCGGCTGACCGAGGACGGCATCAGGGCACGGGTGGAGAACACGCGTAACGGGCGCCCCGGCACTCCCTCTGACGTGGCCGATACCGTTCTCTTCCTGGCCTCCGCGGGAGCCAGGCATGTGACCGGGCAGGTGCTCCACGTGAACGGCGGCGCGTACCTGGGCCGCTGAACCTCTCAGGAAGGACTTAGGTCGGTGCGGAAGGTTCTGATCGCCAATCGCGGCGAGATCGCCGTACGGGTGGCCCGCGCGTGCCAGGACGCCGGGATCGACAGCGTCGCCGTCTACGCCGACCAGGACCTCGACGCCCTGCACGTCAGGGTCGCCGACGAGGCGTACGCGCTGGGCGGGCAGTCCCCCGCGGAGACGTACCTCGACATCGCCAAGCTGCTCGGCGTCGCGCGGCGCTCCGGCGCCGACGCCGTGCACCCCGGATACGGCTTCCTGGCCGAGAACGCCGGCTTCGCACAGGCGGTCATCGACGCGGGCCTGATCTGGATCGGCCCGCCGCCGGCGGCCATCGCCGCGCTCGGCGACAAGGTGCGGGCCAGGCACATCGCGCAGAAGGTCGGCGCGCCGCTGGTCGCGGGCACCAAGGATCCCGTCTCCGGGGCGGCCGAGGTCGTGGCGTTCGCGGAGGAGCACGGGCTGCCGATCGCGATCAAGGCGGCGTACGGCGGCGGCGGGCGCGGCATCAAGGTGGCGCGCGACCTGGGGGAGGTCGCCGAGCTGTACGAGTCGGCCGTGCGCGAGGCCGTCGCGGCGTTCGGGCGGGGCGAGTGCTTCGTGGAGCGCTACCTCGACCGGCCGCGCCACGTCGAGACGCAGTGCCTGGCCGACACGCACGGCAACGTGGTCGTGGTCAGCACGCGCGACTGCTCGCTCCAGCGCCGCCACCAGAAGCTGGTGGAGGAGGCGCCGGCGCCGTTCCTGTCGCGGGAGCAGGTCGAGCTCCTCTACTCCAGCTCCAAGGCCATCCTGAAGGAGGCGGGGTACGCCGGGGCCGGCACGTGCGAGTTCCTCGTGGGACAGGACGGGACGATCTCGTTCCTCGAGGTGAACACCCGGCTGCAGGTCGAGCACCCGGTCACCGAGGAGGTGTCGGGGATCGACCTGGTGCGGGAGATGTTCAGGATCGCCGACGGCGAGGCGCTGGAGTACGGCGACCCCGCGCTGCGCGGGCACTCGATCGAGTTCCGGATCAACGCGGAGGACGCCGGGCGCAACTTCCTGCCCGCCCCCGGGACGCTGACCGTCATGCGCGCGCCCGCCGGGCCCGGGGTGCGCCTCGACGCCGGCTACGAGGCGGGGATGACGGTGCCGCAGACGTTCGACTCGCTGGTGGCGAAGCTGATCGTCACCGGCCGGACGCGGCAGGAGGCGCTGGAGCGGGCGCGACGGGCGCTGACCGAGTTCGAGATCTCCGGGATGCCGACCGTGCTCCCCTTCCACCGGGCCGTCGTATCCGACCCGGCGTTCGTCTCCTCGCCGTTCTCGGTGCACACGCGGTGGATCGAGACGGAATGGGAGAACACGGTCGCGCCGTACGAGGAGGAGGTCGCCTCGGGCCCGGCCGCCGCCCCCGCCCGCGAGACGGTGACCGTCGAGGTCGGCGGCAAGCGCCTCGAAGTGGTGCTGCCCGCCGGGCTCGGCACGTCCGCCCCCGCTGTCGGCAAGGCGCCGAGGCGCGGTGGCGGCGCCGCGAAGGCGTCGGCGGCGGGCGGTGACGCGCTGGTCAGCCCGATGCAGGGGACGATCGTCAAGATCGTGGCCACGGACGGGGACGTGGTGAACGAGGGCGACACGGTCGTGGTGCTGGAGGCCATGAAGATGGAGCAGCCGCTGTCCGCGCACAAGTCCGGCACGGTCACCGGGCTCACGGCCACGGTCGGGCAGACGGTCACGTCGGGTGCCACGATCTGTGAGATCAAGGACACCTGACGGGGATCCCGGCATCTTCGCCACGGTGTGCGCCCGCGCGCTCGCGGACAGGTAACGTGCGCAGTGAGGAACTTTGCCGACCGCCCGTTCGTCCTCATGGGCGAAGGAGGCTTGCTGCCAATGACCCACTCGCTGCGCCGAGCAGGGGCCGCGCTAGCGGCTCTGATCGTCGGTCTCATCGTCGTGTTTGCGCTGTCCCCTGCCGCCAACGCGGCGGCACCCCCTGATGCTCAGTCGGTGGTGTCCTACTGGAAGGACAAGAAGGACCCCTTTTTCGTGGAGTCCGGATCACCGCTTTCGTCAGACCAGCAGAATGAGATCCGCGACGCGCTGAAGGGGGCCGACAGCAAGATCTATGCCGTGGCGCTCCCCGACGGCACGTTGACCGACTCCACGATTGCGGCCTACATGAGCTCGCTCAACACCGAGCTCACCAAGGCCGGTCGCAACCGCGCCACGTTCGCCGTGCTCGACGGCCAGACGCTGTTCGCGGCCTCCAGCGCCATCCGCCAGTCGGGTGTCGCGGGCCGGCTGGCCGACCTGGCGGTCTCCGCCAACTCCGGCAACGTCGTGGACGGCATGAAGGACTTCGTCAACCGCGTTGACCTCGCCGTCGACGGCAAGCGCTCCGCGCTCGACAGCGGCAGCCAGGCCAACCCCGGCGCCGGCGGCACCGCCGCGCTGATCGCCCTGGGCGGGCTGGTCGTGGTCGGCGGTGGCGGCTACTTCCTCTACTCCAGCAACCGCAAGAAGAAGAAGGCCATCCAGGACGCCAAGGACCTGGCGGCCGTCAAGCAGACCGTGGACGAGGACGTCACCAAGCTGGGCGAGGAGATCACCAACCTCGACACCGACGTGACCCTCGCCGGCCAGGGCGGCGCCCACATCGAGGAGTGGCAGCAGGCGCTCGACTCCTACGAGAAGGCCAAGACCCAGCTGGCCAACGTCCAGCGCGCCGAGCAGGTCCGCGAGGTCACCCAGACCCTCGAGGACGGCCGCTACGCGCTGGCCGTGGTGAAGGCCAAGGTCCACAACGAGCCGGTCCCCGAGCGGCGCGCCCCCTGCTTCTTCAACCCGCAGCACGGCCCGTCCGCCCGCGACGTCCGCTGGGCTCCGGCCGGTGGCGCGGTCCGCGACGTCCCCGCCTGCAAGATGGACGCCGAGGCCGTGGAGCGCGGCTTCGACCCGCAGATGCGCGAGGTCATGGTCGACGGCCAGCGCCGCCCCTACTACGACGCCGGTCCCGCGTACCAGCCGTACGCGTACGGCTACTACGGCGGGTTCGGCGACATCATGACCGGCATGTTCATCGGCACCATGATGGGCAGCATGCTCAGCGGCGGCTTCGGCTACGGCGGCTACGGCGCCGGCTACGCCGAGGGCTACGCTGACGGCGGCGGCGGTGACTTCGGTGGCGGCGACGTTGGCGGCGGCGGCTGGGGCGACTTCGGCGGTGGCGGAGGCGACTTCGGCGGCGGCGACTTCGGCGGCGGCGACTGGTAATCCCGAAGCCCAACAGCATGGGCCTCCGCCCAGGAGGCGCTACGCGCGAAATCGGCTCCGGACTGCGTTTCCCAGGGGGGCTCACGCCCCCCTTCGACCCCCCACAAGCAAGGTCCTCGCACTGGATGCGCTTCGCGCTGAAGTGCTCGGGCTGCGCCTTGTGGGGGCAAGCCCCCACACCCCCGGCTGGGGGTCTTCCGACCCCCAGACCCCCGGCGTTGACCGGGTGCCGCGCCTTTGAATTGGGCGCCTACATGTCAGGGGGCATATTGAGTGCGGTTTCAATCCAGACGAGCGCCGGTCTGGAAACGCTGCCCACTTCGCGGCCTGTCAGGCGTTCTTGGGCAGCTTGGTGATCGCGGTCTCGTCGGCTTGGGTGATCTTCCAGCCGACAGTGAAGCGGGCCTTGCGCCGGATGGTGTTCAACCTTGCATGTGCTCGACCAGGTCGTGGGTGGCGCCCGCACCGTCGATCCGGATCCAGATCTTGGCCCGGAAGGTGTCAGGGGTCTGTCCGATGGCCTCGGTCTGCGCGTGGTCGATGACAGTGCTGGATCCGGCCAAACTCAACAGCCTATGTAAGCCCGTACAGGCTCTGGCTGCGTATGCTGCTATGTGTGGTTTCGATCACTCGTTCAATTGCCTTCCGCTCCCTTGACGGACTCAACCTCCGTGGCACCCTGGTCACCCCCGACGTGCCCTCGGGCACACCGGCAACGATATTGGTACACGGTGGCGGCGTCACGCGCGAGGAAGGCGGTTTCTTCAACCGTCTGGGGCTTGGCCTGGCGGATGTTGGCCTGCCATCGCTGCGTTTCGATTTCCGCGCTCACGGCGAGAGTGAGGGACGGCAGGAAGACCTGACGATTGCGGGTGTCGTAAACGATATCCGAGTGGCAGTCGAGTATGCATGCGCCGAAATAGGATGCGGACAGGCGAACATTATCGGCGCAAGCTTCGGCGGTGGCATCTCAGCCTTTTATGCGTCGCGCTACCCGGACGCCGTGCGGCGGCTAGTGCTGATCAATCCGCTACTCAACTATAAAAAGCGCTTCGTGAACGACAAGCCATACTGGAATGGTGACCACATCAACGAAGACGCCGGACAAGAATTGGCCGCGCAAGGATTTGTGTCACACTCGCCGACCTTCAAGCTTGGGCGAGGGCTGCTCAATGAGGTGTTCTACCTCCAACCGCATCGGGAGTTGGGCAACATCACTGCGCCGACGCTGCTGGTACATGGCACCGGCGACACGTTTATTCCAGTGCAGTCGTCACGGGATGCGGTCAGCCGGTTTGGCGGTAATACCCGACTCATCGAAATCGAAGGCGCTCAGCACGGCATCGCCGTTCACGAGGACCCTCAATACGCCAATCCGCAGACTCAGGAGTGGCAAGCCTATGTCATCGGCACCGTGGCCGAGTGGCTAGGCAAGGATAGCGTGGCGTAGTTCGCGCACGCTTTCCATATGCCGCCAAGGCCGCAATTGTCCAACAAGTCGCAAAATTTCCTGATGAGTGCGAGCCGAATTAGTCTCTCGCGCCAGGGCCAACGCCTTAAGGCCATGGTTTGCCGCCTTGTCCGGCTTCTCGATAGCTACAAATGCTTCGCTCTTCAGCGACAGGAAGTAGCCATAATCCCGCCGAGAGAAGGTTTGTGGCGAAAGCCACTGCTCATAGAGCTCGATTGCTCGCTCGGCTTTACCGGCCTCGCAGTAGCAGATAGCAACTTGCAGCCCGAATAGGGACTCATTGTAGTGGGCGGCAATTCCAGTTGCCTCGTCATCCTGTGTCAGCAGTTCGCGTGCCAGATTAAGTTTCGCCTCGATGAGCGTCATATTGCCGCTTAGCATAGCGTAGCCCCTTGCCTCCTGCTGAACCGCTTCGGCTTGTACGCGAAGCGGCAAATGCCATGACTCCTCCTGGGCAGCCTCGGCAAGTGTAAGCATCCTTATCGCGTTACGTTCATCCCATGCCGCTTGACTCTTTTTCAGTAGCACATAGCCTTGCATGGGAAAATCTCTTGTCGCTTGAGCCCAATCCATCGCACGGTCGCGCCAATAGCTAGCCAGTTCTGGCATCGCAATGTCACGGTACAGCCAACCAACAAATTCAGCAGCCCGTGCCCCAACTTGCAGTAGGGGACGCCGCGTGTCTGACTTCGCATCCTTGGCCATATCTTCGACGGCAGCAACCAAGCCTAGGGCTATGGGAATGCTTTGTTTAGGACCGCGAGTGCGATCGTTGGCAGCACAATCGGCAAGTTGGCATTCCAGATGAGCAACGACCGCCTTATCGGCGTACCTGCGGGCATCGTTGATTGCTGCCGCGATGTGTTTTAGTTCCTCCAGCCCAATAGCGGGCAGCGTGACGGCGGCAAGGCCACGCTTCAAGAAAGTGCGACGCAGCAGTTCGCTTACCTCCTCCCACTCATCGCTAGGCGATACTGGTGCGGACGCGTGGTCGGATGGGGGCTGCACTAGGGCCACCAATTTGCCCTCTGCCCCTAGTGCTCTGTCGAGTGCCGTTGCGATGGCCAAACTGGGCGTGCGTCGTCCGTTTTCGAGATCAGAAATATAGCTCTTACCCACATTGGCAAGATGTGCCGCATTGCGGAGGGACATATTGCCGCGTAGGCGTCGAAGTGCCTCGCCGAACGTCTCTGTGCCCATGCGGTGCTCCCTGCCCCATCCGCTGTGTCCGCAACTCCTGCGGACACGGGCGGACAGCCAACCCCTAGACCATCGCTTCCGGTATTAGCAACGTTATCCCCGGTGGGCTGCGGTTTTCGGCCCCCTCGCCATAAAAGGCGGCCCCGGACCGGTGCGCTAACACCGGGGGTTCCGGGGCCTTGATCAGGAATCGAGGTCCTGACCCATGCAGAAGCGTAGAGCCACCCATGACGACACGTCCCGCGTGCACCGCCCTCACCACAAGTGGGAGCAGCCCACAGAGGGTGCATGAGATGGCCGGGGAACAAGCGCTGCCGGATGCCGAGCTAGACGCGCTGCTGCGGGTCGCAAGCGAGAACGTGCGCGAGGTCGTAGCGCAGGCGGCGACCTTGCAGGACTGGACGGCCCGCCAACTGTCGGTGCTGCGCAACACCTATCCCTGGTGGGACATCGACCGCGAACGCGACCCGTCCGGACGGGTGCTGTGGACGGCGCGGCTACGCCAGAGGCTCACGGTCGAGATGGTGACGGCGGGGGCCGTGCAAACCGTCCGGCAGCCTGACGCCATTGCGCTCGCGTCCGCCCTGTCTTGGCAGTCCTA
>NZ_JBEXCR010000006.1:0-401574 GCF_040605375.1 Nonomuraea sp. NPDC005650 | reverse complement strand
CCTGGAAGCGGCGGTCGGGCATGAGCGTCACCAGCACGCGCCAGAGCGGGGTGCGCAGCGACGGGACGGTCACGGGGTGGGCGGGGTCGGCACCGATGAGCTGGTCCTCGGTGGCCGCCGCGCCGAGCCATTCGGTCAGGCGGAACATGTGGCCCGTGACCGGCGCGGACTCCGAGGAGCGCAGCCAGTGCAGGACGCGTTCCTCGGCCGTGCGCTGGGCCTGGGAGAGCGCATCCCGGTCGACCAGCATCTTGTGGGCGAGCGTGCGCAGGCTGACCGGGTCCTCCGCGAACAGCCGGTGCACGGCCACCGCCAGCTCCAGCTTGTCCAGGCTGCGGAACAGGTTGTCCACGACCCGGACCATCGCGTGGTCGGCGTCGGTCGGCACGGGACTGGCGGGGACCGCCGGGGCGCTGGGCACAGGCGCGGGCACGGGCGCGGGGTAGCTCGGGGTCCCGTTGCTCTTGGAGGCGTTCGCCGCGCCGGGGACGGCGGGCATGGATCCCGTGCTGGGGCCGCCGGGGATCGCCGGCATAGAGCCGGTGCTGGGGCCGCCGGGGACGGCGGGCATGGATCCCGTGCTGGGACCGCCGGGGATCGCCGGCATGGACCCGGTGCTGGGACCGCCCGGGACGGCTGGCATGGAGCCGGTGCTGGGGCCGCCGGAGGCGGAGCCGTGGTCCTGGCGGCCGGGCTGAGAGCCTGCCTGGGAGCCGGATTGGGGACCCGCTGGGCGCTGCGGGGTGCGTTCGGGCTGGCCGGGGGCCGGGCGCGGCGGGAGGCCCTCGCCGGCGAAGCCCTGCCGCGGCTCCTCTCCCTGCTGCGGCGCGGGGAACGAACCGGTCTGCGGCTGGGCCGAGAACGAGCCGGTCTGCGCGGGGAACGACCCCGTCTGGCGCGGCGCCCCGCTGCCGTCCTGCCCCGGCTGGACCGGGAAGGAGCCGGTCTGGCGGCTCGGCGACGCGGGCGAGGAGCGGTCGGGCACCGCGGGGAAGGAACCGGTCTGCGGCCCCTGGCCGCTGTCCTGCCCCTGGGCGGCGAGCGGCCCGGTGCCCGGGGGCTGCTGGACCGGGAACGAGCCCGTCTGGCGCGGGCCCGCGGCGGCGGCCGGGCGCTGCGGCGCGGCGTCGGCGGCCTGGCCCTGGTTCGCGAAGGGGCGTTCAGCGGCGCCGCTCTGGGCGGCGAACATGCCGGTCTGGGGCACCGGGTCGGTTTGTACGGGGAAGGGGCCCGTGCCACGGACGAGCGGCCGGGTGACCTCGGGATGATCGGCCGCGGGGGCCTCACGCTGGGCCGGGATGCGGCCGAGGATCTCGCGGAAGACCGAGCCGATCACCACCTCCGGCGTCGCCGACGGCGTGCCCAGGTCGCTGGGGGACAGGCGGCGCAGCCGCTGCCAGCCGCCGAGCCCGGTGATCGCCGTACGGGTGGCCTCGGGCCAGCCCGGCAGCGCCGGATCGATGTGGTGAACCGTCAGCGCGGGCAGTAGGTCGGCCAGCGGCAGGTAGTCCCAGCGGGAGGAGGCCAGCCGCGCCAGGCGCTCGCAGATCCAGTCGAGCCCCGCCGTGCCGAGTGCCCTGGACAGCGCGAGGGAGTGCCACCATCCCGCCGGCAGCCGTGGATCGCCCAACGCCTCGGCCACCTGCTGTGGTCGGCTCCAGCGCAGAGCAGGGACTAGGTCGCTCAGGCAGATCGATGACTCGACTTCCATCGGCGGACCTTATCCTCCCCAGTGAGCCGCGTGGTGCTGACCGAAACGCGTGTGGCTAATGGTGCAGCTTACGCGGCAAGCTATCAATCAGTGTGAATAGGGTAAAGACGGTTCAGCTCCAAACCGTACCGTGGCCGACCGCCCACCTGGGCCACACATGCGGCACCAGCACGGCAACCTGCCTCCAAAGCCGCCTCTTCGCTGACACCCTGCAAAACCCCGGTGAGGTACCCGGCGGCGAACGCGTCACCCGCTCCCGTCGAGTCCACGACCTCGGTGGACGCGCCTGCCGCCGCCGCGACGACCTCGCCGTCCACCGCGGCCAGCGCGCCCCCCGCTCCCAGCTTCACGATCGCTGTGCCGTATGTCTCACTCAAGAGTACGGCGGCGCGCTCCGCCGTCGTGGCCCCACTGAGCAAGAGGGCCTCATCAAGATTCGGGAGGATCAGGCCGGCAGGGGCGGATTCGCGGATGAAACGTTCAACCCCGAAGTCGCGCAGCGGGCCGGTGGAGGCCGGGTCGACGCTGATCGCGATCCCCGCGGCGGCGGCCTCGGCCATCGCCAGCCTGGCCAGCCGCAGCCCGCCCTCGGCGAACAGCAGGTAGCCGGACAGGTGGAGCCGGGCGACGCCGTCGAGCAGGGCCGGGTCCCAGTCGGCCTCGGAGATCAGGCCGCCCGCGCCGCGGTTGGTGAGCATCGTCCGCTCGCCGCTCCGGTCCACCATCGCGATCACGACGGCGGTGGGGCGGTCGGGATCGACCGAGACGTACGGGCGCACCCCCGCCTTGGCCAGTTCGGCGGTGTGCCACTCGTTGCTGTCGTAGCCGAGTCTGGCCAGCAGGCGCACGTCGGCGCCGAGACGGGCGGCCCAGGCGGCGGTGTTCGCGCCGGAGCCGCCGGGGCGCAGGACGATGTCGGCGGCCGTGTCGGTGCCCGACATGACCGGCGAACCGTGCAACGCCACCACATCGGTGACCACGTCGCCGATGACGAGCAGAGCGTTGCCCGGCACGCTGCCCGTCGCGTCACGTCCCGTCGCATCACGTGTCGCATCGCCCGTCTGAGCGCCCGTGAGATCGCCCGTCAGGTCGCCGGTCTGGGCGCCCGTCAGGTCGCTGGTCCGGGTGCCCGTCAGGTCGCCTGTCCGGGCGCCTGTTTGGGCGCCCGTCAGGTCGTTCGTCATGGTCGTGCCCATGAGAGGGCGATCTGGGAGGCCAGGGCGACGTTGCCGCGTACGGCGGCCAGGTTGGCCTCCAGGGAGGCGCCGCCGGTGCCGTCCACCAGGTAGCCCAGCAGGAACGGCGTGATCGCCTGCCCCTTGACGCCCTGCCCCTCCGCGGCGGCCAGCGCCTCGGCCAGCACGCGGTCGTGGAGCTCGGGGTCGAGCTGCTGGTCCACGGGGACGGGGTTGGCGACGATCAGCGCCGTCTCCTGGCCGCCGAGCGCGTCCTGGCCGCGCATGATCGCCGCCGCCTCGGCGGGCGACTCGATCCGCCACTCGATCGGCTGGCCGGAGGAGTGCAGGTAGAAGCCGGGGAAGGTGTCCGTACGGTAGCCCGCCACGCTCACGCCGCGCGTCTCGAGGCGCTGCAGCGTCGCGGGCACGTCGAGGATCGACTTGACGCCGGCGCAGACCACGGTGATGCGGGTGCGGGCCAGCGTGTCGAGGTCGGCGGACTCGTCCTGGTCCTCGGTCCAGCCGCGGTGCACGCCGCCGAGGCCGCCGGTGGCGAAGACGCGGATGCCGGCGCGGGCGGCCAGGAAGGACGTGGCCGACACGGTGGTCGCGCCGCTGGCCTTCAGCGCCGCCGCCACGGGCAGGTCCCGCTGCCCCAGCTTGCGCAGGCCGGACTCGGTCGCGATGCGCTCCAGCCCGATCTCGTCGAGACCGATGCGGGGCACGCCGTCCAGCACGGCGATCGTGGCCGGGACGGCGCCGGCCGCCCGTACGATCCCCTCCAGCTCGCGCGCCACCTCCAGGTTGCGCGGCTGCGGCAGCCCGTGGGAGATGATCGTGGACTCCAGGGCGACGACGGGCGCGCCGTTCGCCAGGGCCTCGGCGACCTCGTCGGACGGCTGCAGAACGGAGTCGGGGGTGGTGCGCATGGTGAGTTTCGTGCTCCTTGGGTGGTCCGGGCCTACTAGGGCGAAAGACGTATTTTACGGGATTTGTCGGGAAAGTAGCTGGTTACGGCGCTGATCAAGTGGCGGTCCACCTGAGGATCACACAGGGACGCGGCGCCCGCCAGTGATCCCCTTGGTGTCGGGTGGGGCCGGGAGTTAGGGGAGAAATGTCCGCGATTGAGCGTTGACGGGTGGTGTGGGTGGGGTCGTATGGTGCGGAGATGGGGTCGTATGACGTGATCGTGGCCGGAGGCGGGCACAACGGGCTGGTGGCGGCCGCCTATCTGGCCGGGGCGGGGCGCAGCGTGCTCGTCCTGGAGCGGCACGACCACGTGGGCGGCCTGGCGATCTCCGCGCGGGCCTTCCCCGGCGTCGACGTACGGCTGTCGCGCTACTCCTACCTGGTCAGCCTCCTGCCTTCGGCGATCGTCCGCGATCTGGGGCTGGACCTGGAGCTGCGCCGCCGGCGCTACGCCTCGTACACGCCCACGGGCGAGACCGGCCTGCTCGTCGACAACGAGGACGCCGCGGCGACGGCGGCCTCCTTCCGGGGTGTCACCGGCGGTGAGGCCGACCACAAGGCGTGGCAGGACTTCTACGGCATGACCGCGCGGGTGGCGCAGGCCCTGGCGCCCACGCTGCTCGAACCCCTCCCGTCCGCCGCCGAGGTCGAACGGCTCGTCGGCCCCGAGGCGTGGCGAGACCTGTTCGGGCGGCCGATCGGCCGGACCGTGGAGGAGCGGTTCGGGCACGACACCGTGCGCGGCGTCGTGCTGACCGACGCGCTCATCGGCACGTTCGCCGACCCCGCCACCGATCTGGCGGCCAACCGGTGCTTCCTGTACCACGTGATCGGCGACGGCACCGGCGAGTGGAACGTCCCCGTCGGCGGCATGGGCGCCGTCTCGGGGGCCCTAGAGGCGGCGGCCAGACGGGCGGGCGCCGAGATCAGGACCGGGGCCGAGATCGTCGGGATCTCGCCGTCCGGCGAGGTCACGTTCGCGGACGAGGGCGGCGAGCACACGGTGAACGGCGGCCACGTGCTGGTCAACCTGCCGCCGGCCGTGCTCGACCGGGTGCTCGGCAGGCCCGGGAGGGTCCCCGAGGGCGCGCAGCTGAAGGTCAACATGGTGCTGACGAGGCTGCCCCGGCTGAAGGACGCGTCCGTGGACCCGCGGGCGGCCTTCAGCGGCACGTTCCACATCAACGAGAGCCGGGACCAGCTCGCCGCCGCCTACGGGCAGGCGGCGCGAGGGGAGATCCCGGAGGTGCCGCCGGCCGAGGTCTACTGCCATTCGCTGACCGACCCGTCGATTCTCGGGCCCGGGCTCAGGGGCGAGGCCGAGACGATGACGCTGTTCGGCCTGCACATGCCCGCCCGCCTTTTCCGGGAAAATCCGGATCAGGCGAGAAAGGCGGCCCTGGACGCCACCTTCGCCTCCATCAACTCCGTCCTCGCGGAGCCCATCGAGGACTGCCTGCTCAGGGCCCCCGACGGCACCCCGTGCGTCGAGGCCAAGACCCCGGTCGACCTGGAGAACGAGGCCGGGCTGCCGGGCGGCCACATCTTCCACACCGACCTGAGCTGGCCGTACACGGAAGCTGGCGAGAGGTGGGGCGTGGAGACCGAGCATGAGCGCATCCTGATGTGCGGCGCGAGCGCCCGCAGGGGCGGCGGCGTGAGCGGGATCGCCGGCCACAACGCGGCCATGTCGGTGCTGAAACGCTGACCCCGCGCGCCGCTCCTCCGCACCAGCCCCCGCCGCCAGCCCGGTGTGCCGGTCGCGTGCGGCAGTGCCCCTGGCGCTAGTCCTCCGCGATCAGTCTCGTGGCGACCTCCATGGCCACGGACGCCCGCTCCGCCTCCGGCACGTCCAGGTCGAAGAGGAACGGCACGCTGCCCAGGATCACCGCGAACACCGCCAGCCGGGCCTCGAACTTCCGCACCGGACCGGCGTCCGGGTCCTCCAGCAGGGACACCATCTTGACGATCCCCGTCTGCATTCGCTCGCCGGCCGGCAAGCCCTGCATCACGCCCTGGTTCACCTGCGCGAACTTGAACAGCGGGCGCCACTGCCCCTCCAGCAGCTCGCCGATCCGCCGCAGGATCTCCCGCCTGGACCCGGCGGTCTTGGGCTGCGCGTGCCCCCACTCCACCAGCTCGTCGATCGACTCGGCCAGCCGCTCCCCGACGCTCTCCAGGATCGCCTCTTTGGTGCTGAAGTGGTAGTAGAGCGCCGGCCTGGTGATCTGCAGCCGCTCCGCCACCTCCTGCAGCGTGGTCTGCTCGTAGCCCTGCTCGGCGAACAGCTCCAGCGCAACCTGCCGGATCCGATCCCTCGTGTCCGTCCGCCGCCCTGCCATTCCGCTCCCATCACTTGACGGCCGGCCCCACGATTGCTTACTTTCGCGTAAGTAAGCAATGCGATCCGGCTTGTAGGGAGCAGACTATGGCGGAAAACTTCCCTGTCCAGCGTACGTGCCCGTTCGCGCCCCCGCCCGAGTACGAGCGGATGCGCGAGCAGGCCCCTCTCGTGCGAGCCACGCTCCCCGGCGGGGACGTCTGGCTCGTCACCCGGCACGCCGCGGCGAAAGAGGTCCTGGCGGGCACGGGCATCAGCACCAACCCGGCGACCCCCGGCCACCCCAACTGGGCGTTCAGACCGGAGCCGCCCACTCCCGAGGAGCGGGCCGCGGCGGCGGAGTTCGCGATCGGCCACTTCATCGACCTCGACCCGCCCGAGCACAGCCGGTTCCGGCGGCTGCTCATCCCCGAGTTCACCGTCAGGCGGATCAAGGAGCTGCGGCCCGGCATCCAGCGCACCGTGGACGAGCTCATCGACGTCATGCTGGCCGAGGGCGGCGAGGCTGATCTGGTGGAGGCGTTCGGGCTGGCGCTGCCGTCGCTGGTCATCTGCCAGCTGCTCGGCGTCCCCGTCGACGACCGCGAGTTCTTCCAGTCGCGTACCCGGCAGATGCTCTCCCACGCCGACGGCCCCGAAGCGAGCCTCCGGGCGATCACGGAGCTCAGGGACTACCTCGGCACCCTGATCACCGAGGCGACCAAGCAGCCCAAGGACGACCTGCTCGGGCGGCTGATCGAGAGCGGCCGGCTCACGCACGCCGAGCTGGTGGGCGTGGCCTTCCTGCTGCTCGTCGCGGGCCACGAGACCACGGCGAACATGATCCCGCTCGCCGCCCTCACCCTCCTGCGCCACCCCGGCCAGCTCGCCGCCCTGCGCGAGAACCCGGACAAGTGGCCCATGGCGGTGGACGAGCTGCTGCGCTACCACTCGATCGTGGACTGGGTGGCCTTCGACCGGGTGGCCGTCGAGGACCAGGAGATCGGCGGACAGCTCGTCAGGAAGGGCGAGGGCATCTTCGTGCTCGGCGCCTCCGCCAACAGGGACGAGCGGGCGTTCGAGCGGCCGGACGAGTTCGACGTCGAGCGCGGGGCCCGCCACCACGTGGCCTTCGGGTACGGTGTTCACCAGTGCCTCGGCCAGAACCTGGCCAGGGCCGAGATGGAGATCGCGCTGCGCACGCTGTTCGAGCGCATCCCGGGCCTGCGGGTCACCGTGCCGGACGAGGAGCTGCCGATCAAGAGCGACGGCCCCATCTTCGGCCTCACCTCGATGCCCGTCGCGTGGTGATCCTCATGGAACGCGCATGAGTGCGTTTATCAGGTTTTCATGATGAGCCTCTAGCGTTTGTCGCATGAGTGAGCCCGTACGGTTGCTGGTAGTGGACGACGAGCCCGCGTTGCGCGAGGCACTGCAGTCGAGCCTGGAGTTCGAGGGCTACAAGGTCGTCACGGCCAACGACGGGCAGGCGGCGCTGGACGCGGTCGCGGCCGACTCCTTCGACGCGGTGCTTCTGGACGTCATGATGCCCCGGCTCGACGGCCTGACCGCCTGCCGGCGGCTGCGGGCCTCCGGCAACCACATCCCGGTCCTCATGCTCACGGCCCGCGACGCCGTGGGCGACCGGGTGTCGGGGCTCGACGCGGGGGCCGACGACTACCTCGTCAAGCCGTTCGAGCTGGACGAGCTGCTGGCCCGCGTCCGCGCCCTGCTGCGGCGGGGCGCGCTGAACGCGAGCCCCGCCGAGGGCGGCGACACTCTCACGTACGGCGACCTGCGCATGGACCTGGCGACCAGGGAGGTCACGCGCGGGGACCGCCGGCTGGACCTGACGCGCACCGAGTACCTGCTGATGGAGCTGTTCCTGGCGCATCCTCGGCAGGTGCTGACCAGGGACCAGATCCTCAGCGAGGTGTGGGGGTTCGACTTCGAGCCGACGTCCAACTCGCTCGACGTGTACGTGATGTACCTGCGGCGCAAGACCGAGGCCGGGCGCGAGCCCCGCGTGATCCACACGGTGCGCGGGGTGGGGTACGTCCTACGGACCACGCCGTGATCTGGCGCAGCCTCCGCACCCGCCTCACGCTCCTGGTCGCGGTGGCCGTCGCCCTGGCCATCGCGGTCAGCGCGGGCGCGTGCTTCATGATCGTGCGAGCGCAGCTCTACGAGCAGGTGGACCGGCAGCTCGGCAATCCGCCCGGCAAGAATCCGCGTCAGCAGTTCGAGTACCTCCAGCGGGTGTGCGGGCCGGTCCCGCGCTCCCAAGAGCACTATGGCCCGCAGCGCTCGACCCAGATCATCTTCGCCGACGGCAGCCCGTCTTGTTACGAGGGGCCCGCTCTCGTGATCACCGAGGAGGACAAGTGGGTGGCGGCAGGCGGGCGTGCGCATCCGCACAACGGCCTCAGGGCGGACGGCACGGAAATGCGCATTCTCACGGAGAGTGTGGCACCGGGCGTGGCCGTGATGGACGCCGTCCCCCTGGGCGAGCTGCGCAACACGCTGAAGATGGTGGCGTTGCTCCTCGGCGCGGTGGCCGCGCTGGGGGTGTTGGCCGCGGCGACCGCCGGGTTGCTCATCGCCCGTGCCGCGCTGCGCCCGGTGGGCAGGCTGACCAGGGCGGTCGAGCACATCGCGCGGACCGAGGACCTCGACACGCGCATCCCCGTCGAGGGCAACGACGAGATCGCCCGCCTCTCCTCCTCCTTCAACGCCATGACCACCGCCCTGGCCGGCTCCCGCGAGCGCCAGAAACAGCTCGTCGCCGACGCCGGCCACGAGTTGCGCACCCCCCTGACCACCCTGCGCACCAACATCGACCTCCTCCTGCGCAGCGAGCAGACGGGCCGCAGCCTCGACCCCGACGCCAAGAAGCGCCTGCTGACCAACGTCAAGGCCCAGTTCGCCGAGCTGTCCACGCTCGTCGCCGACCTCCTCCAGCTGGCCAGGGGCGACACCGAGCACGAGCCGCACGTCGAGCTGGCCTTCCACGAGATCGTGACGGCGGCCGTCGAGCGGGCCAGGCTGCGCGGCGCCGAGGTGGTCAGCGACCTGCGGCCCTGGTACGTCGTCGGCAGCGCCACCTCCCTCGAACGCGCCGTGCTCAACCTCATCGACAACGCCGCCAAGTTCAGCCCCGGCGGCCAGGTCGAGGTGTCGTTGTGGCAAGGCCGGCTGTCCGTGCGCGACCACGGCCCAGGGCTGCCGGAGGAGGAGCTGCCGCACGTCTTCGAGCGGTTCTGGCGCTCCCCGTCCGCCCGTGGCCTGCCCGGGTCCGGGCTGGGCCTGGCGATCGTGGCACAGGCCGTCACGGAGGCCGGAGGACAGGTAAGCCTGTCGAACGCGCCAGGTGGCGGAGCGATCGCGACTATGGACCTTCCCGGAACTCTCATGCGTAACTCAGAATCGGATAAGTCCCGTTAAAGACCCGACCCGTGAGCTGGCTGCATGGAGATAACAGCAGTGAGGACGCGCCTGGTCGAGGTGGTCGTCCCGGTCTACAACGAGCAGCGGGCGCTCCGTGCGAGCATCACCCGGCTGCAGACGTACCTGATGAGTAACTTCCCCTACGGGTTCCGCATCACGATCGCCGACAACGCCAGCACCGACAACACCTGGCAGATCGCCACCGAGCTCGCCAAGGAGCTCCGGCACGTGCGGGCCGTGCACCTCGACGAGAAGGGGCGCGGCCGGGCGCTGCGGCGGGTCTGGTCGCAGAGTGAGGCCGACGTCGTCAGCTACATGGACGTGGACCTGTCCACCGACCTCGACGCGTTCCTCCCGCTGGTCGCGCCTCTCCTGTCCGGCCACAGCGATCTGGCCATCGGCACCCGCCTGGCCAGGGCCTCCCGGGTGGAGCGGGGGCCGAAGCGCGAGTTCATCTCCCGCTCGTACAACCTGCTGCTGCGCTCGGTGATGGGGGCCGGGTTCTCGGACGCGCAGTGCGGGTTCAAGGCGGTCCGTACGGAGATCGCGCAGGCGCTGCTGCCGGGCGTCGAGGACGAGCAGTGGTTCTTCGACACCGAGCTGCTGCTGCTCGCCGAGCGGCACGGGCTGCGCATCCACGAGGTGCCCGTGGACTGGGTGGACGATCCGGACAGCCGGGTCGACATCGTTCAGACGGCGCTCGACGACCTGCGCGGCCTGGCCAGGGTCGCGCACAAGACGCTGTCGGGGGCGGCCCGCATCCCGGTGCCGGCCCGGGTCGAGCGGGCCGAGCTGCCGAAGGGGATGGCCAAGCAGCTGCCCAGGTTCGCGATCGTCGGGGTGGTGAGCACGCTGGCGTACCTGGCGCTGTTCTCGCTGCTGCGGCAGCTGGTCTCCCCGCTGGCCGCCAACGCGATCGCGCTGCTGGTCACGGCCGTGGCCAACACCGCCGCGAACCGCCGCTTCACGTTCGGCGTCAAGGGCTCGGGCGGGGCGATGCGGCACCAGTTCGAGGGCCTGATCGCGTTCTTCGTCGGGCTGGCGCTCACCTCGGGGAGCCTGTCGCTGCTGCCTGACGGCGTCTCGCACGGGGTGGAGCTGGTCGCGGTGATCATCGCCAACGCGGCGGCCACGCTGGTCCGCTTCCTGCTGCTGCGCGTGTGGGTCTTCAACCCCAAGCGGAGGTCGGCACGATGACCGACACCGCCATGCGGTCCGGGCACCGGGCCGCACCGAGCCGCAGCCTGCCCGCACGCGTCTTCCTGGGCGCCGAGGAGGACCCGCGCTGGTCGCGGCCCGCCATGTGGGCGGTGCTCGCCGTCGCTTTCGTCCTGTACGCGTGGGGGCTGAGCGGCAACGCCAACGAGTACTACGCCGCCGCCATCCTCTCCGGCACGCAGAGCTGGAAGGCGTTCTTCTTCGGCGCGCTGGACGCCGGGTCGTTCATCACCGTGGACAAGCCGCCGCTGGCGCTGTGGGTGATGGGGCTGTCCGCGCGGATCTTCGGTTACGGCACGTGGAGCATGCTGCTCCCGCAGGCCCTGGCCGGGGTGGCCGCCGTCGGCCTGGTCTACTCCGCCGTGCGCCGCGCCTGCTCCGGCAGGACGTACGCCGACGCGGCGGCCCTGGTCGCGGCCGTGGTCATGACGCTCACCCCGATCACCGTGGCGATCAACCGGGACAACAACCCCGACACGATCCTCGTGCTGCTGCTCGTACTGGCGGCCTGGTTCTGCCTGGAGTCGCTGCGTACCGGCCGTCTGCGGCCGCTGCTGATGTGCGCCCTCTTCGTGGGGCTGGGCTTCAACGCGAAGATGCTCCAGGCGTACCTGGTGGTGCCGGCCTTCGCGCTGGCGTACCTGCTGTGCGCCGGCCTGCCGTGGCTCAGGCGGGTGGGGCACCTGCTCGCGGCCGGCGTGGTCATGCTGGTGTCGAGCGCTTGGTGGATGGCGATCGTCGACCTCTGGCCCGCGGACTCGCGGCCCTACGTCGGCGGCTCCACGGACAACTCCGTCTGGGACCTGGTGATCGGCTACAACGGTCTCGGCCGGATCTTCGGCCAGGGCGGCGGTCCTGGTGGCGGCGCCGGTGGTGGGGGCGGTGGTGGCGGCTTCGGCGGGGAGTCCGGGGCCGGGCGGCTGTTCAACGACATCCTTGCGGGGCAGATCTCCTGGTTGCTGCCGTTCTGCGTGGTGGCGCTGGCGTTCGCCGTGATCATGCGGGTGCGCCGGATCGAGGGCCCGTCCGGGGCGGCGTGGCTGGTGTGGGGCGGCTGGCTGGTCGTCCACTACGTCGTGTTCAGCTTCTCCAGCGGCACCTTCCACCCGTACTACACGACCGCGATGGCGCCTGCCGTGGCAGCGCTGTGCGGGATGGGCGGGGCGGCCATGTGGCAGGAGTACCGGCGGTCGCGGACCTGGGCCTGGGCGCTGCCGCTGGCGGTGGCGCTGACGGGCGGCTGGTCGTTCGTGGTGCTGCGCCGCACGCCAGACTGGGCGCCGTGGCTGGCCTGGGTCGTGCTCGGGGCGACCTTGGCCGCCGTGGTGGTGCTGGTGCTGGCCAGGGTGCGGGCGCAGGTGACGGTCAGGATCGCCGCCGTCGCGCTGGCGGCCACGGTGGTCGCCGGCCTGGCCGGGCCGGCCGCGTTCGCCGTCACCCCGCTGGGGTCGCAGGTGAACGGGACGAACCCGACCGCCGGGCCGAACGCGGGACAGATGGGCTTCGGCCGGATGGGCGGCGGCCCGGGCGGCCAGTTCCCCGCCGGTCAGTTCCCCGGCCGCGACTTCCGCAACGGCCAGACCCCCAACGGCCAGACCCCCAACGGCCAGACCCCCAACGGCCAGACCCCCAACGGCCAGACCCCCAACGGTCAGCTGCCCGGCGGGCAGGACGCGGGTTCCGGGACGGGGCGGACCGGCCGGGCGGGCTTCATGGGCGGCGGCGGTCCCGGCGGCGGGATCGGCGACTCCATGGTCAAGTACCTCCTGGCGAACCAGGGCAAGGCCACCTGGCTGGTCGCGGTGAACAGCGCCATGCAGGCGTCGCCGACCATCCTGTCCACCCGCAAACCGGTGCTCTCCATGGGCGGCTTCACCGGCAGCGACGCGGCGATGACCGTGGATCGGCTCAAAGAGCTCACCTCCTCTGGTCAACTCCGCTACGTTCTGTCGGGCGGCGACCGCGGCGGTCCGGGCCGGGGCAACACCGAGGTGACGACCTGGGTCCAGCAGAACTGCAAGGCCGTGGACGGCCAGGACGGCCTCTACGACTGCGCCGCGTGACGGGAGAGGGGCGCCTCGACGGCGCCCCCACCACCAACCCGCTCATTCCTGGGCCATCTGCGCATAAAGGCCGAAGTCACCTCAAGACTGGATGAAATATGGCCAACGAGACCGGCATCTCCGCGCGTCGCATGCGGCTCTCCCGCCCGCCTGCCGCCTAACCTGCGGAAAGTCGAGCACTTACGAGGGAGACACCATGGCGATCAGCATCGTCAAGCGCCGTGCCTGGAACGCCCGCCCGCCGAGAGACCCGGACGACGTCATCCAGGTCCCGTGGTCGAAGCGCGTCGAGTTCGTCGTCCACTACACCGAGGGGCCGACGACGCAGACGCCGCGCGAGATCCAGGACTTCCACATGGACGAGCGGGGGTGGAACGACATCGGCTACAACTTCCTCGTACGGGACGACGGCACCGTGTACGAGGGGCGCGGCTGGGAGGTGCAGGGAGCCCACGCCACGAATCACAACGTCAGCGGCATCGGATGCGCCTACATCGGCCTGAACCATGCGAGCGACGAGGCGAAGCTGAAGATCCGCGCCCTGTACGACGAGGCGTGCGCCAAGGCCGGCCGTACGCTGGCCAAGCGCGCCCACACCCAGGTCGGCAACACCGACTGCCCCGGCACGAGGCTGCTGGCCTGGGTGGAGGCCGGCATGCCGGTCCCCGCCGCGACGGGCGCGGACCTGCCGTCGGACGACGACCGGCTCGCGTGACGGCGGGGACGGCACCTCAGTCCGTGACGCGGGACCTGTGCCACGGCGCGAACGCGTTGTCCACGCCGTGCAGGGCCGGGCGCAGCTCCGGATGGTGGCGCAGGATCACGGAGGCCATGGTGCTGTTCGCGATCCAGTCCAGCCCTGCCTTCGTGTAGACGCGCTCGGCGTAGTCGGGAGTGTAGAACCGGTCGCTGTTGAGCCGCCGGGAGGCCATGAGGATGAAGACCCGGAAGGCCGTGTCGCTGAAGGCGAACCCTTCCGGGCGCTTCTCGGCGAACATGCCCACGATCAGGTCGACGTCCTCCAGCCGGCCCTCGTACACCTCACGCAGCTCCTCCGCCAGCGCCGGATCGTCCGTGAGCGTGTCGAACCCGGTCGCCGGCTTCAGGTCGAGCAGCCTGCGGAACTCGTTGTAGCGGGGCACGCCCAGCTCCCGGCAGCGGATCAGGTCCGTGGCCGCCAGGTCCACCAGCTTGCCGTCGGGGCGTTCGAACTCCTGCAGCAGGCGCGGGAAGTTGTGCAGGACGATCGCGCCCGGGTGCTCGGTCCCGAAGGAGTACAGCAGGTCGGCGGCTGAGATGGCCGAGGCGACCCGCAGCGCCGCGGGGCCGGACAGCTCGCGCAGCGTGCTGTTGCGGATCCCGGAGTCGTCGCGCAGGTGGCGCAGGCTGTAGTCGTCGGGGATCAGCGGGTGCATCCGGTAGACGGCCGAGAACTCCTCGGTGATGCTGAACGGCACCCCGAAGTGGTCAGTCCGCGAACCCGGGATGCCGCTGATCGCCTCACTCCGGCTGATCCGTCCCAGCGCTCTGTTGATCCGCTCGGAGGCCAGGCCCCACCAGTTGGCCCGCAGGCCCGTCACCGCCGTGGGGTGGCTGATGGCCGCGGGCGTCCACTCCACGGTGTGGATCTTGGCGACGAGCGCGGCGTTGATCAGCCTGGCGCGCTCGAACAGCTCGTCGTCGCCCCAGGCGGGATACTCGGCGTGGAGCCGTTCGCAGATGGCGTTGTGCTCGTGCTCGAACAGGCCCTGCATCATCACCAGGCCGAGCCAGAAGCCCGGCTCGCGGGTCGGGTCGGCCTTGCCCCCGGCCATCGCGCGGGTCCCGGACGGGCGATGACGGATCCTGCCCCGGGTGCCGGTGCGCAGGGCGCGCTGCTCCTCGTCGCCGACGCCGTAGACCAGCGACAGGTCCCACCAGTGGGTGAGCGTGTTCAGCGAGGTCGCGGGCCCCTCGTAGCCGGGCGGGCGGGTCGGGTCGGGAGGGACGCGCGGGATCGTCAGCAGGGGCTGGGGCCAGTCGTCGCCCGGCTCCAGCGGGATGGTCCACGGGTCCTCCGACGGGCTGATCCCGTGGCTGAACCAGTCCCTGATCATGAACTGCAGCCAGGTCGCGGCCAGCACGTTGAGAGAGCGCGCGGGCTGGAACCGGGTGCGCGTCATGAGCCGCCGGCTGATCGTGCGCGGGTTCGGCGTCATGACCCGCTCGGGCGGCTCGGCGTAGGTGTGGTCGAGCGGGACGTTCCGCCCGAACCGGGTGCCGGCCATGCCCATGGAGGGCTGGTCCACGTCGTTGTACGAGCCGTCGGCGGTCCGCCGTACCTCGTGGCCCTTCGGGTCCGGGGCGGGTGGCGGCGGGCCGAGGGCGGGCAGGCGGCCGGTGTCGTACAGGTTGTGTTTACGCAGCCGGTTGCGGACGCCCACCAGGACCGCCAGGCCGAGCGGGGTGGGCAGCCGGTGCCAGCCGAAGCGGCGGTCGAGAGCGTGGGCCAGGGCCTCGTAGGCGGTCCAGAACCACGAGCGGCGGTAGCCCGCCCCGGCGACCGGCCGTTCCCAGTCGGCGGGCGGCCGGGCGCGCTCGGGCGCCTCGACGCGGGTGGACTCGGCGGTGGAGTCGGCGGTGGGCGCGGTGGCGTGGGCGGAGGCGGCCGTGAGGCGCGCGGCGGTACGCAGGCGGTGCTTCATCGGATCTCCCCGTGGGTGGTCGGCGGTCGGCTACGGCGCGGGAGTGACGTACTCGCGCGGCCGGGACGGGCTCAGCAGCCGGTCCGTCGCCGCGCGGTCGGGCGGCGGCAGCCGGTCCTGCCCGAGACCCAGCCCGACCACGGACTCCAGGCCCTCCCGGGACGGCGGGGGAGGCGTGGCCGAGGTGAGGAACCAGCTCTCCACGTGGTCGTCGAGCACCCCGCTCACGGACGGGAGGTAGGCCGTCAGGATCGGCCGGTCGCGGATGTCCAGCCGCTTCAGCCACGCCGCGCGTTCGTGCTCGCCGATGAGGAGCCGGTCCTCCGGGCCGCCGCCCCACGTCAGGCCCATCCGGCCGCGGAGCGCGACGGACGACTTCCAGAGCATCCCGCGGAAGGAGGCGTAGCCGGTGGCGGTGTAGCGCAGCGGCAGCCACGCCCGCGGCGGTCGCGGCACGTCCACGCGCATGACGAGCTGCCCGTCGAGGTCGTACTGGCTGCTGACCGTGGACTCGCTCGTCACGAAGTCGAGTGAGGCGCGGCGCTTGGGCATGCCCCAGATGCCGAGGCCGCCCTTGACGGAGATCTCCGTGCTCACCGGCATGTCGGCGATGTAGACGCCGGTGCCGAAGAGCGAGCCGAACAGCAGCGGCAGCAGCGGCGGCGCGGGCCGATCACCCGGCGTGCACAGGATCCCGGTGGCGAACTCCACGTACGTGCCGATCGGGGTGTCCTGGTAGTCGATGACCGCGATCACCAGCACCCCCTCGCCGCGCACCCGGTACGGGCTCAGCTCCTGCGGCAGCGCCTCACGCGCGCCGCGCGGGTCGATCGGGTACGCGGCGATGAGCGCCGGGCTGCCCAGCGTCCCCACCGGCATCCGGAACGGGATGCCGTCCACGTCGGCGAATCGGCCTGAGACTCTGCCGGCTGGGCGCCGGCGTCGTGCGATGAAGGTCATCGGTCCCCCCTGTGCCGGGCCGGCGTGCCGGCCAGCTCCTCGATGATCAGCGGAAAGACGTCGCGGTGGGCGCGCTCGCCGAAGAACACGTCCAGATGGCTGTATCCGCAAAGGAGATGGAGGGAGTGGTGGGAGGCGAAACGGGAGAAGAAGTCGTAGGAGCGGCGCTGGCTCTCCGGCAGGAAGCAGCGGTTCAGCTCGCCGGCCAGGAAGACGATCCGGGCGTCGGTACGCGGCTCCTGCGCCGTGTAGTCGTCCGGCAGGCCGTCGAAGTGCTCGTAGGCGACCAGGTGGCCGCTGCGCACGCATTTGTCCATCTGCTGGAAGAAGGTCAGCGGCACCGGGCCGAACTCGTGCGGGATCCAGAGGTCGTGCGTGGCCGCGCCGAGGTTCTCGTGCCGCCACAGCGCGGGGGCCCCGCTGCCGTACGTGAAGCTGACCAGCTTGCACACCGTGCTCCCGCACTCGGCGTGGGCCGCCTTCACCAGCTGGGTGATCAGCGCGGCCGCGCCCGGCGGCGGGTGGTCGCCCCAGGAGGGATCGAGGTACGGCAGGAACCTGCGCGTGACCGGCACCGCGTACCGGAGCTTGGCCCGCGACCAGCGCGGGACGACCGGATGCAGGGAGACCGCGTTCGTGACGATCGTGTCGACCTGGGGCACCAGGCCCGCGCACGCGGACATCATGAACGAGGTCGAGCCCTGGCAATGGATGATCGCCTTGATCCGGTCCGCGCCGGTCTCCTCGACGATCTTGCGCACCGCGGCGGGGTGGTCGTACTTCGCCGCCTGGTCCAGCGTCCACGGGTTGGGCGGGAGGTCGATGCTGGCCCGCCAGTCCTCCAGCCAGACGTCGTAGCCCTCTGCGACGAGCACGTCCACGATGCTGGCGGGTACGGGGGCGCGGAACACCCTGGACCGGACCCCCGCGCCGTGCGCGAGGATGACCGGGGCCTTCGCCGGCGGGGTGTGCCCGCGCACGTTGACGAGCCGCAGGCTTTTGCCGTCTCCGGCGGTGAAGGGTACGACGCGTTCGTGTGTAGCGGGTCGTCCATGCATACCGATCGCCATCTCGGGTTGCCGCCGGCCGCGGGCCGGCAGTCCTGGTCTGGACTCCTGATTCCGGTGCTCAGCTCACCGATCGGTTACTCTTGCATTCTACCTCTCCCCCCATTTCGGACCATTCCGGACGAGGGAGAGAACAATGCGCCATAACGGTCCTGACCTGGCAAGACGCCCTGCCGGTGAGCATGCCGACGTCGTCGTGGTGGGCTCGGGGTTCGGGGGCTCCGTGGCGGCCTACCGGTTCGCGGAGGCGGGGCTGCGGGTGGTCGTGCTGGAGCGCGGCCGGCCGTACCCGCCGGGCTCGTTCCCGCGGACGCCCGCCGCGATGGCCCGCAACCTGTGGGACCCGAGCGAGGGCTTGCTCGGACTGTTCGACCTGTGGAGCTTCCGCGGGCTCGACGCGGTCGTCTCCAGCGGGCTCGGCGGCGGCTCCCTCATCTACGCCAACGTGCTGCTGCGCAAGCCGGAGCGATGGTTCGTCAAGGAGAGCCCGCTGCCCGGCGGCGGCTACGAACACTGGCCGGTCACGCGCGCCGACCTCGACCCGCACTACGACGCGGTGGAGCGCATGCTGCAGCCCCAGCGCTACCCGCTCGGCCGGCCTCCGTACGACACCACGGCCAAGACCCTCGCCATGCGCGAGGCGGCCGGGCGGCTGGGGCTGGAGTGGGAGCTGCCGCCGCTGGCCGTCGCCTTCGCCCCCGAGCCCGGCGCCCAGCCCGCTCCCGGCCTGCCGATCCCGGACCCGGAGTACGGCAACCTGCACGGCCTGCCGCGTACGACGTGCAGGCTGCGCGGCGAGTGCAACCTCGGCTGCAACGACGGCGCCAAGAACTCCCTCGACCACACCTACCTGTCGGCGGCCCGGCACGCCGGCGCCGACCTGCGCACCCTGCACGAGGTGCGCTGGCTGGCCCCCGCCCCGGGCGGCGGCTACACCGTGAGCTACGTGGTGCACGAGCCGCGCGAGGGGCGGCGGCGGGTCAACACCCGGCGGCTGCCGCAGCGCACGATCACCTGCGACCGGCTCGTCCTGGCCGCGGGCACGCTCGGGACGACGTACCTGCTGCTGACGTGCATGTCGGAGTTCCCCGGCCTGAGCCCCATGCTCGGGGCCCGCTTCAGCGGCAACGGCGACCTCCTCACCTTGATCCTGGACGCCCGCGACGGCGCCGGCCGCCACCGCTCGCTGGAGGGCAGCCGCGGGCCGGTGATCACCAGCGCCATCCGGGTGCCGGACGCGGCCGACACGGGGCAGGGGGACCGCCGGGGCATGCTGGTCGAGGACGCGGGCTATCCGCCCTTCGCCGAGTGGCTGGGGGAGTTCGCCGGGGCGCGCGGCCAGGCCAGGAGGGCCGGCAGGTTCCTGCTGGGCAGGATCGGGGCCCTCCTCGGCCACTCGCCGCAGAGCCGCATCAACGCGGAGCTGGCCGCGCTGCTCGGCGACGGGCACCTGTCCGACGGGTCGCTGGCCCTGCTGGGCATGGGCCGCGACATCCCCGACGGCCTCATGCGCCTGCGCCGCGGCTTCCTCGACGTCGACTGGACGACCAGCACGTCCATGCCGTACTTCGGCACGCTGCGCTCGGTCATGCGGGACATGGCACGGGTCCTGCGGGCCGGCTACCGCGACAACCCCCTGTGGCTGGCCCGCAGGGTGATCACGGTGCACCCGCTCGGCGGCGCCCCGATGGGACGCCACCCCGCGGAGGGCGTCGTGGACGAGTACGGCGAGGTGTTCGGGCATCCGGGCCTGTACGTCCTGGACGGCGCGTGCATGCCGGGCCCGGTCGGCGTCAATCCGTCCCTGACCATCGCCGCCCTCGCGGACCGGGCCTGCGAGCACGTCCTGGAGACCGCGCCCCAGACGGCGTCCGTGACGGCGCCCCGGACGGCCTCCCGGACGGAGCGGCAGGCCGGGGCCGCGTCGTCGGGCCTGAGCTTCACCGAGGAGATGCGCGGCCACGTCATGCCCGGCTCCGCCGACCCGGAGGAGGGCGAGCGGCTGGGGCGCGCGAACGGGCACCCGCTGGCGGTCCACCTCACCATCTCCACCGGGGACGTCGAGCGGTTCGTGGCCGACGCCGGGCACGAGGCGTCCGTCGCCGGGTGGGTGACCTGCCCCGTGCTCGGCGGTGGCCGCCTGCGGGTGGAGGACGGGTCGTTCAACCTGTTCGTGGCGGGCGAGGAGCCGGCCCGCCGGCGCATGCTCTACCGCCTCCACTTCACCGGCGACGGCGACGCCCCGCTGACGCTCGCCGGGTTCAAGGACGTGCACGACGACCCCGGGGCCGACATGTGGCCCGACACCTCCACCCTGTACGTCCGGATCCTGCGCGGGCACACCCGCCCGGCGCAGGACGCGGAGGCCGAGGTGGTGGCCGCGGGGATCATCCGGATCCACCTGCCGGACTTCCTGCACCAGCTGACGACGTTCCGCACGTGGGGGCCCGACGGGGCCGCGGGGCTGGCGAGGTTCGGCCGGTTGTTCCTGGGCGAGCTGTGGGACGCCTACCACGACCTCGCTGCGGGGGCGCGGGTGCCGTAGACGGCCGGGCGGCCTTGACAACGATGTCAATCGCCTTCTTGATGTTCTTATGGCCGTACCACTGATCGCCGCCCACGGGATCATGAAGAGCTACGGCCATGTCGAGGCGCTGCGCGGCGCCGACTTCACCCTGCGGCCGGGCGAGGTGGTCGCCTTGATCGGCGACAACGGCGCGGGGAAGTCCACGCTGGCGAAGATCCTCTCGGGCGTCGAACGGCCGGACGCCGGGACGGTCGAGATCGACGGCGAGCCGGTGGCCTTCGGCTCCGCCGAGGAGGCCAGGGGCGCCGGGATCGAGACCGTCTACCAGGACCTCGCGCTCTGCGCCGACCTCAGCCCCGCGGCGAACTTCTTCCTCGGCAGGGAACTGCTCAGGCCCGGCCTCCTCGGCCTGCTGGGCGTGCTGGACAACGCCGCCATGCGCCGGGCCGCGCGCGAGGCGTGCGAACGGCTCGGCGTGCGGCTCGCGTCCCAGACCGCGCCGGTCTCCGCGCTGTCCGGCGGGCAGCGGCAGGGCGTCGCGGTGGCCAGGGCGGTGACGTGGGCGCGGCGGGCGGTGTTCATGGACGAGCCCACGGCCGCGCTCGGGGTCGTGCAGACCCAGCGCGTGCTCGACCTCATCCGCGGCGTGCGCGACTCGGGCGTGTCCGTGGTGCTGATCAGCCACAACATGCAGGACGTGATGGCGGTGTCCGACCGGGTGGAGGTGCTGCGGCTCGGACGCCGGGTGGCCCGCTTCGAGACCGCGCGGGTGTCGATGGAGGAGCTGGTCGGGGCCATGACCGGGGCGCTGGCGGCCCAGGAGGAGGCCGACGGGCCCGGTGGACCGGACGGGGCGGGTCCCGGCGGGCTTCCCGGGCGGGACGGCGCGGGCTCCGGTGGTCCTGACGGGCGGGACGGCGGCGCGGGCGGCGAGGGCGGGGGCGGCGCATGAAGGGTGTGCGGCTGGGCGAGCTGCAGGTGGTGTGGATCGGCGTCGTGCTGGTCGCGCTGCTGGCGGCGTTCTCGGTCCTGGCGCCCACCGCGTTCCCGACCTCGTTCAACCTGCTCAACCTCGTCAGCGACGCGGCCATCCTGCTGCTGCTCGCCACCGGCATGACGTACGTGATCATCACGGCGGGGATCGACCTGTCGGTGGGCGGGGTGCTGGTGTTCTCGGCCGTGGCGGCGGCCGAGGTCATCGACGCCACCGGCTCCCTCGCGCTCGGCACCCTGGCCGCCCTGGTGACCGGGCTGGCGTGGGGCGTGCTGAACGGCGTGCTGGTCGCCCTGGGCCGCATCCCCGCCCTGATCGTGACACTCGGGACGCTGGGCATGTCGCTCGGCGGGGCCCTGCTGCTCACCGGCGGGGTCGATCTGCGCGCCCCCACGGACCTGAACCTCGGTCTCGGGCTGGCGCGCTGGCTGGGCGTACCGCTGATCGTGTGGATCTGCGCCGCCATCACGGCCGCGCTCGCGCTCATGCTCGCCCGCACCCGCTTCGGGCGGCACACGTACGCGATCGGGTCCAACGCCGAGGCCGCCCGGCGCGGCGGCGTGGCCGTGCGCCGGCACCTGATCAAGGTGTACGGCCTGGCGGGGCTGCTGGCCGGGCTGGCCGGGCACCTGTCGCTCGCCAAGTACGGCATCACCGGCGTGTCCGCCCACTCCACCGACAACCTGCAGGCCATCGCCGCCGTGGTGATCGGCGGCACGTCGCTGTTCGGCGGGGTGGGGACGGTGGCCGGGACGGTCATCGGGGTGTTCATCCCGGTCGTGCTGCAGAACGGTTTCCAGATCCTGGGCGTGCGGCCGTTCTGGCAGCAGGTGGTGGTGGGCGCCGTGCTCATCGCCGCCGTCTACGTCGACCAGTGGAGGCGCAGGGCCCGGGACCAGTAGGAGGAGGCACCACCATGCGCAAGGCTGTGGCAGCTCTGGGAACGCTGCTGTTGACGATCGCCGCCTGCGGCGGGCAGGGCGGGCAGAGCGGAGGCGGCGGCCAGATCAGGATGACGCTCGTGCAGGGGCTGGCGGGCGAGGAGTTCTACGAGACCATGGCCTGCGGGGCGAAGGCCAAGGCCAAGGAGCTGGGCGTGGCGCTGGACGTCCAGGGGCCGCAGAAGTTCGATCCGACGTTGCAGACGCCGATCGTCAACTCCGTCGTCGCGGGCAAGCCGGACGCCATGCTCATCGCGCCGACCGACGTCAAGGCCATGATCGCGCCGCTGACCCAGGCCAAGCAGCAGGGCATCAAGATCATCCTGGTGGACACGGTGGTCGAGGACCCCGGCATCGGGCTGTCCAGGATCAGCACCGACAACCTCAAGGGCGGGGCGGCGGCGGCCAAGGCGCTGGCGGATCAGATCGGCGACAAGGGCAAGGCGCTGGTCATCTCCACCGACCCGGGCGTGAGCACCGTGGACGCCCGCATCAAGGGCTTCGAGGAGGAGATCAAGGCTTCGCATCCCGGGATCACGTACCTGGGCGTGCAGTACTCGCACAACGACGTCACCGAGGCTTCCAAGATCGTCAACGCGGCCCTGGCCAAGGACCCCGACCTGGCGGGCGTCTTCGCCACGAACCTCAACTCGGCCACCGGCGCCGGCTCCGCCCTCCAGCAGGCGGGCAAGCTGGGGCAGGTCAAGATGGTGGGCTTCGACGCGGGGCCCGCGCAGGTGAAGCAGCTCAAGGACGGCGTCGTACAGGCGCTCATCGCTCAGCTGCCCGGTGACATCGGGGCCAAGGGGGTGGAGCAGGCGGTCGCGGCGGTCAAGGGGCAGCAGGTCACGCCGTCGATCCCCACGGACGCCACCATCGTCACCGCGCAGAACGTGGACCGGCCGGACATCCAGAAGCTCCTCTACAAGGCCGGCTGCTGACCCGACCCGCCAGGCCGGGACTACGCGAAGTTGGTGGACAGGCTCGTCCAGGAAGTGTTCTGCGGCGGGCAGGCCGGGGCGGCTGACGAGGTCAAGCCGGCTCGGTAGACGAGGCCGAGCAGGTAGAGGGACGTCCCGGTGGGCAACCACGCGGAGACGGCGCAAGCCGCCGCCGTTGACCGTCGTCGGCACGCCTGGCGCGCGGGGTGTCCCGGGGCGCTGGGCGTGCTCTGGCGGGCGCGGGGGTGGGCGGCGGCGTTGTGGGGCCGAAAAGCCGCGGCGGAGGCCGTAAGCCGTGTTTCGGGCCGTGTGCGAGGAGAGTCAGGCGGGGAGGGCCGCGAGGAGGTAGGCGAGGCGGGCGGCGGCCGACTCGACGTCTTCGGCTGTGCCCAGCCGGTAGCCCCAGGACGTGATGTACGCGCCCTCGTCCGAGCACGTCACCGTCTCCGTCAGCGTCGCCGAGAAGCGATTGCGGACCGACACGTAGGCCGGGTCGCTCGACAGGGCGAGGCTCTGGACGGTCAGGTCAGCGTGACGACCCGCGTGCCAGGCGAACCGCTCGAGGCACAGCGCGGTATCAAGCATCATGCGTCACCTCCGCAACGTCTCGCGACAGAATTGCACGATCTTGGGTGGGGAGGCAAGCAATTGCTGCGTTTAATGTGATGTTTGTTTGCGGTAATCGTGAAGAATTCCGATGATGACGTCCCGCCCGGCTTCCTCGAACTCCGCCACCTTCGCGTAGTCGTCGAATGCCCGGACGTAGAAGCCGATGTCATCGGGATCGCGAAGGACCAGGTCTTTCGTCATGGTGGCCACCGCGACCATGGCCTCGTTGTAGATCCAGAAGCCGTTGATCGGGCTCGCCGGCAGCTCCGTGCTGAACGGGATGACGCCGAACTCGACGTTCGGCAGCGTGCTGACCGCCAGTAATCGGTCGAGCTGGCCGCGCATCACCTCGGGCGGGGCGAGGGCGGTGCGCAGCGCCGCCTCCGTCACCACGAACCTGAACGTGCGCGTCCGGTCGTAGAGGATCTCCTGGCGCTGCATCCGCACCCGGACCGCCGCGTCGATCTGGTCGGCCGCGCTGTAGAGGCGCTTGACCTTGCGGAAGACGTGCCTGGCGTATTCGGAGGTCTGCAGCAGGCCCACGATGATGCCCGGTTCGAACACGCGGAACAGTTTTGTGCGCGCCTCCAGGTCGCGGATGTCCTCCTGGAGCGCGGCCAGGCCGCTGCGGTGGCGCTGCTTCCAGTCGTCGTGCCGTTCGAGCAGCGCGATGGCCTGCCTGATGAGCTCGTCGGTCGTGTCGGGCGAGGCGCGTACGGCCTGCGCCCACACGACCACGTCATCCTCCGTGGCGGTCTGCCGGGCGTTTTCCAGGCGCGAGACCTTGGACGGCTGCCAGCTCAACCGCTGGGCCAGCTCCTTGCCCGACAGATGCGCGCCCTCGCGCAGCTGGCGTAGCTGGCCGCCGAGGTCGATGCGCGCCTGCTGAAACGACGTCACGCCGCAAGAGGCTAGCCCTGCTTGCGTGGATCATGCCAGCATCACTCGCAATTGTGATCAACCGGTTGCCGAGAGTGTTCCTCCGCTGGTCGGGAAAGCGGTTGCCGGGCCGTCGGGGAGGACCCGGCGGGCGATTTCGGTGATGAGCTCGCGCGGAACTTCGACCGCGGTCTCGCCGTCGAGCACGTCGCGGAGGTCCGCGAGCGCCTCCGCGTCGGTGACTTGCAGACCTTGCACGACGATGGTGCCGCGGTCGGTCTCGTACAGGGTGGGACAGGCGCCCGCCTCCGAGGTGGAGCCGAGGAACCGCATTCGCATGACGATCCTTCCCCGATAACAAGTGCAATTGCGCGCAATTGTACGACTCTGGGGTTAAGAAGTGATCGTTTTTCCGGAAATCAGCTGAGAACGCCGTCCATAAACTCTTGTGCCCGTTCGAACAGCTCCAGGGTGGTTGCGTGGAGAGCGTCCCCTATGTCCTTTGGTGCCTTGCCCGCGAACGCCCTGGCGTGTGAGCCCTCCAGGACGATGCCGAGCTTGAAGCAGGCCATCACCGCGTACCAGCCGACGGCCGACAGGTCGCGCTCGGACAGCGCCGCGTAGTACTCGATCAGCTCGCGCGGCTCCGGCAGCCCGGGGACGTGGCCGTTGTTGCTGGGCCAGGTGGCCAGCAGCCAGCCGAGGTCGAGCAGGGGGTCGCCGATCGTGCACATCTCCCAGTCGACGATCGCGGCCACGCGGGGGCCGTCGCAGGCGAACATCAGGTTCGCGAAGTGGTAGTCGCCGTGCATGATCCCCGGGGTGAACGTCCGGGGCAGGTTGCTCTTCAGCCAGCCGGCCGTCTCGGGCAGGCCCGGGATGTCGGGGCCCGGATAGCCGTCCAGCTCGCCGTACGAGTCGAGCTCCTTGAGCCAGCGCGGCACCTGCCGCTCCAGGAACCCCTCCGGCCTGCCGAACCCCGGCAGCACCCCCGGATCGACCCGCCCCAGCTCGGCCAGCGCGGCGGCGGCCTCCAGCCCCATCCGGTGCCTGATCGCGGCGTCGGAGGCGTGCGGCTCCGGCAGCCCTGTCGAGGGGTTGAACCCGTCGACCGGCTCCATCAGGTAGAACACCGGCTCCCGCGCGGTCTGCGCGGCCACCAGCCTGGGCGCGGGCACCGCCGTGTCGCGCAGCGCCGCCAGCACCCGCGCCTCACGGCGCAGCACCTCGTTGCTCCTGCTGCGGGCGTGCAGGGGAGGCCGGCGCAGGATGTACGGGTGGTCGCCGCGCTCGAAGCGGACCATGACGTTCTGCGTGCCGCCCAGGACCGGCGCCACGCCCGCGATCGGGCCGCCGGGCAGGCCCCGGGTGTCCATCCACGCGCTGAGCTCGGCGAAGTCGATGGCGCTGACGTCGATGTGGGTGGAGGTCATGATCGCCCTTCGGCAGAATCATATTCTGGCCGACCGACCCTACGAGAGCGCCGCGCGCCCGGTCAACCCGTGGCGGCCGTGTGGTGGCCTGGGCGAGCCGCCCGTCCTGGCCCCGTGGTGGCCTGGGCGAGCGGCCCGTCCGGTCAGCCCAGCGCCTGCATGAACGGCAGGAACTGGCGGGCCCGGTCGCCGGGCAGGTCGCCGCCGTACACCATCCTCGCGGTCCGCCACGGGTGGCCCATGCCGTGCGCCACCGCCCACGTGACCAGGCCGGCCATCGTCTCGTCCAGGTCCATCCGAACCTCGCCGCCCACGTCCAGCGCCAGGTCGCCGATCAGCGCCCGCGCGGTCTCCTCGTCCCGCGCCACGACCGGGCCGATCACGGTGTTGTCGTCGTTGCGCCAGCAGTGGCCGAAGCCGCCGTCCGCGACCCGTACCCGCTCGCCGAAGTCGAACATCCGCCCCAGCAGTGCCGACCTGTCCGTCCCGAACAGCTCGGCGTCCAGCTTCACGATGTCGTCCAGGTCAGCCTCCGCGGCGGGGCGGGTCCGGCCCGACGGCTCGCCCTCGAACACGCCCGTGTGCTTGACGACCCCGCCGACGGTGCGGAACCCCAGCTGCTCGTAGAGGGGCCGGCCGTTGTCGGTGGCGAAGAGGGAGACCGTACGGTCGCCGGCCTGCTCCATGACGTGCTCCATGAGCCGGCGGGCCAGCCCCTGCCTGGCGTACCTGGACGCCGTGAGGACCATGCTGACCACGGCCTGGTCGTCGCCGTAGCGGGTCAGGACGTTCGTGGAGGCCAGGCCGTCGCCGTCGGGGGCGTCGATGCCGTACACCTCGCCGACCTCGAACAGGAGGCTCCACTTGTGGCGCTCGGGGAGCCAGTTGCGGTCCTCGGCCAGGCGGGTGCAGTCGTCCAGGTCGTCTTGGGCCAGGCGGCGGATGGTCATGCACGCACCCTACGGGACGATGGCACGATGGATTACGTCGTTGCACTCGATGTCGGCGGTACCACCCTCAAAGGCGGATTTGTCGCCCGTGACGGGACAATTCTGCATTTTGAGCGACGTGCGACGCCGCGTGGCGCCGACCAGGTGATCGCGGCCGTCTCCGCCTTCGTCGCCGACCTGGCGCGGCCCCGCGCCGGGCGGCGCCCGCTGGCCGTGGGGCTGGCGGTGCCGGGGCTGGTCACGCCCACCCACGCCGTCTACTCCGCCGCCTTCGGGTGGCGGGACGTGCCCGTCTCATCGTTCGCGGATGTGGACCTCCCGGTGGTGCTCGGGCACGACGTCCGCTCGGCGGGGGAGGCCGAGCTGGCCTACGGGGCGGGCGGGGAGGACGTGCTGTTCCTGCCCATCGGCACGGGTATCGCGGGCGCGGTCGTCCTGTCGGGCTCGCCGTACGGGGGAGCCGGGGGCTTCGCCGGGCAGATCGGGCACATCCCGGTCCGGCCCGGCGGGCTGGAATGCGGATGCGGGCAGCGGGGCTGCCTCTCCGCGTACGCGTCGGGCGGGGCCCTCGCGGCCCGGTACGGCTCGGGAACCGCCGCGGACGTCGTGCGCCTGGCCTCCGAGGGGGACGCGCGGGCGGCGGAGGTGTGGTCGTCGGCCGTGGACGCGCTTGCCCTGGCGCTGGCGACGTACACCTTGCTGCTCGACCCGGCGCGCATCGTCATCGGGGGCGGGGTCTCGCTGGCGGGGGACGCGCTGCTGGTGCCGCTGCGGGAACGGCTGGCGGGGCGGCTGGCGTTCCGGCCGGCGCCGGAGGTGGCGGCGTCATCCCTCGGGGTGCGGGCGGGGCTCCTGGGGGCCGGGCTGCTGGGCTGGCGCTCAGTCCCGTAGGTGCGGGGGGATGTCCACCTCCTTCGCCCGCAGCTCCTCGCCCAGCGCCTTCGCCTGGGGGTCCATCCTCGGGCTCGCCGCCACCCCCCTGCCCAGGAGGCCGTGGATGACGAAGTTGAGCGCCTTGATGTTGGGGAGCTCGTGGCGTTCGACGTGGTGGTGGGTGAGGGCTGGGAGGAGGTGCTTGAGGGTGCCGGGGGTGAGGTGGGCCGCCAGCCATTCGTACCGCTCCTGCGTGTCGGCCCACACGCCCAGGTTCGCGTTCCCACCTTTGTCCCCGGACCGCGCCCCGGCGATCCTCCCCAACGCCACCCGCACCTCCTCCTCACGGCCCGCCACCGCCCGCCCAGCCGCTTCTCGCCGACCCGGCGCTGGGAGGGCCGGCGCGGGGTGCGCTTCGGCGGCCTTGAGGACGCCGCTCGCCGCCTTCACCGTCCCCACCCCCGACGCGCGGGCCGCCTCTCCTGCGTCCGCCGTCTCCGTCGCGCTCGCCGCTTTCGGTGCGCTCGCCGGCTGCGGTGCGCCCGGCGTCTCCGCCGCCTGCCCGTGGTCCGGAGACGCGTTCCCGGCCGTCTGCCCGTCACCCACGGACGTCTGCCCCGCTGCCCCCGGTGCTGCGACGGGCTGGGGCGGGAGTTCGCGGCCGTTGACGAAGACCCGGGGGTGGACCTCCGAGGCCGGGACGAGGACGGGCCAGTAGACCCCGTACGGCGTGGCGTTGCCCGGTGGGGTCAGGGCGTAGAAGCCCGGGTAGCTGGCGAGCCCCGTTTCCACCACGGCGGAGGAGAACGCCCGTCCCGCCCGGCGTTCGTCGGCGTCCATGACCGTGATCCGCAGCAGACCCGAGTCCGTCAGCTCCACGTCCACCCGGTCGAACGAGTCCCGGGGGACCCGGGCCCAGAGTGCGTCCTCGGCGGCCCGGGCCTTGGCCTCCACGTCCAGGCCCGTCAGCACCAGGGTCATCGTGTTGCGATAGCCCGCCAGGTAGTTGACGGCCACCTTGAGGGTGTCGGGCGGCGGCTCACCTCGGACGCCCGAGATCAGGACGCGGTCGGGGCCGTCGTCCGTGAGCGTGATCGTGTCGAAGCGGGCCACGACGTCGGGCCCCAGGTAGCGCGGGCTCCCGAGTTCGTACACGAGCTGCGCCGTGACAGTGCCCACCGAGACCAGCCCGCCGGTGCCGGGGTGCTTGGTGATCACGGCGGAGCCGTCCGCGTTCAGCTCGGCGATGGGGAAGCCGCAGTGCGCCAGGTCCGGTACGTCCTGGAAGAACGCGTAGTTCCCGCCCGTCGCCTGGCAGCCGCACTCGATGACGTGCCCGGCGACCACCGAGCCCGCGAGCTGGTCCAGGTCGCCGGGCCCCCACCCGTACCGCCAGATGCCGGGGCCGGTCACCAGGGCGGCGTCCGTCACGCGGCCGGTCACCACCACGTCCGCGCCCGCCGCGAGGGCGGCGGCGATCGGGCGGCCGCCGAGATAGGCGTTCGCGGTCAGGGGAGTGGCGGTGAGGGGCTCGCCGGTGTCGGCGTTGGTGAGGTCCAGAGGGCGGCCGGTGAGGTCGTCGCCCGTGACGTGGGCGACCGTGGGGGAGAGGCCGAGGCGCGCGGCCAGGTCGTGGACCGCCTCCGCGCAGGCGGCCGGATCCAGGCCACCGGCGTTTGCCACGATTTTGATGGATTTATCAAGACAAGGGCCCAGGACGTCCTCCAACTGGCGGAGGAACGTCGGCGCGTACCCGGGACGGCCCTTGAGCCGGTTCCCGGCGAGGATGAGCATGGTCAGCTCGGCCAGCCAGTCCCCGGTGAGCACGTCGATCGGCCCGCCCTCGACCATCTCCCTGGCGGCCGAGAGGCGGTCGCCGTAGAAGCCGCTGCAGTTGGCGATACGCAGCGTCATCGCGCGGTCCACTTGGGCGGCCGCTTCTCCCTGAACGCCGCGATGCCCTCCTGCCCCTCCTCCGAGGTGAAGCGCTCGGCGGACAACTCGGTCATCCGCCGCAGCCCCTCCTCGAACGACATCGCGGGCACCTCCCGAACCAGCCGCTTCGTGATGGCCAGCGCCTCGGGGCCGCCCTTGATCAGCAGCTCGGCGAAGTGCTCGACCGTCGCGTCCAGTTCGTCCTCCGGCACGGCCCGCGAGAGCAGCCCGATCTCCGCCGCGCGGGCCGCGTCGAACACCTCCCCGGTCAGGAAGTACTCGGCCGCCGCCCGGGGCTCGACCCTGCGCAGCACCGGCACCGAGATCATGGCGGGCACGACGCCGAGCCGTACCTCGGAGAAGGCGAACGACGCCGTCACCGGCGCGATCGCGAAGTCGCACGCCGCCACCAGCCCCAGGCCGCCCGCCCGCGCCGTGCCGTTCAGCCGGCAGATCACCGGCTTCGGGCTCTCCCAGAGCAGCGTGAGGACGTCGGGGAACGACGCCGTCACCGCCGCTCCCGAGGCCTTCTGCTCCTTGAGGTCGGCGCCCGAGCAGAACACGTTCCCGGTGCCGGTCAGCACGATCACCCTGGCCTCCGGCTCGGCCAGCGCCCAGCGGAGCCGGTCGGCCAGGTCGGCGAGGAGCCGTACGGACAGGGCGTTGCGGTTGGGCGGCGAGTCCAGCGTGACGGTCGCGACGCCCGCCGCCAGATCGCTGTGCACCAGGCTCGTCATGAGGTCCCCTCCTGGATGATCGCCAGCACCGCGCCCGCTTCGACCTGCCGGCCCTTTTCGACGGGTACGTCCGACACCACGCCGTCGGACGGCGCCGTGATCCGATGCTCCATCTTCATCGCCTCCAGCACCAGCACCGGCTGCCCCTTCGTCACCCGGTCGCCGGGCTCCACCTCGACCCGGAGCACGCTGCCCGGCATGGGGGCCAGCAGGGATCCGGGGGCGACGTGCTCGACCGGCTCGGGCAGGAGGGGGACCGGGGTCAGCTCGGCGCACCCGCCGACGTGGTCGACGTAGACCTTGCCGTCCTCGTCGTATCGGGCCACCTCGAAGGTGTGCCGGACGCCGTCGCGTTCCAGGATCACCTCGTACGGCTCCGCGCCGATCACCGTGACGCCCTGGGGGAGCGGGTCGTAGACGACCTCGGCCTCCTCGAAGCGGGCCCGGCGGGGCTGGGAGCGCACGTTGCGCCAGCCGCTCGGCAGGCCCGCCAACACCTTGGCCCGGCGGCGGTTGGCGGCGGCCATGGCGAGCGCGGCGGCCAGCACCGGCAACTCACCGACCGCCCCGCCGGCCCCAGCCGCGTCGGTCCCGGCCGCGTCGGCCGCAGCCCCATCGGCCCCAGCCCCATCGGCCTCGTGCGGATGGCCGCCGTGCAGAGGGCCGTCGGGGGCGAGGAAGCCGGTGTGGGTGTCACCGGCCCCAAAAGCCGGATTTGTCAGGATTTTTACAAGCAAATCCCGATTCGTCGTAACCCCGTGGAGCCTCGCCCGCCGAAGCGCCGTGACCAGCTTCCGCACCGCCTCCCCCCGCGACGACCCGTACCCGATCACCTTCGCCAGCATCGGGTCGTAGTACGGCGAGATCACCGACCCGGACTCCACCCCCGAATCCACCCGCACCTCCCCGGAGACCTCGAACCGCCGCAACACCCCGCTCTGCGGCAGATAATCCCCGTCCTCCGCATAAAGCCGCACCTCCACGGCATGCCCGGACGGTTCGGGCGGCGTCACCGGCAGCGCGGCCCCTTCGGCCACCTCCAGCTGCAGCCGCACCAGATCGACCCCGTGGACCAGCTCGGTGACCGGATGCTCGACCTGGAGCCGGGTGTTCATCTCCAGGAACGCCACCCGGTCCCCCTTGACCAGGAACTCCACCGTCCCGGCCCCGACGTAGCCGATCTTCCGCGCGGCCCTGACCGCCGCCTCGCACAGCCGCTCCCGCAGCTCGGCCGGGATCCCCGGCGACGGGCACTCCTCGACGACCTTCTGGTGCCGCCGCTGCACGCTGCACTCGCGCTCGCCCAGCGCCCACACGGTGCCGTGCCGGTCGGCCAGCACCTGCACCTCGATGTGCCTGGCGTTCTCCAGCAGCGGCTCCACGAACACGGTCCCGTCGCCGAACGCCGCCGCCGACTCGCGCCGCGCCGACTCGACCTCCCGCGCCAGCTCCCCGGCCGCGCGGACGATCCGCATGCCGCGCCCGCCCCCACCGGCCGACGCCTTGACCAGGACCGGGAACTCCCCGGGCGCCTCCGGGTCGAGCGAGGGGAGCACGGGCACCCCCGCCTCCGCCATCAGCCGCTTCGCCCCGACCTTGGACCCCATGGCCGCGATGGCCCCGGGCGGCGGCCCGACCCACACCAGCCCGGCGTCCAGCACGGCCTGCGCGAACTCCGCGTTCTCGGACAGGAAGCCGTATCCGGGATGCACGGCGTCCGCACCGGAGGCGCGGCAGGCGTCCAGGATGCGGCCGATGTCCAGGTACGTGTCGGACGGGCGGGCGCCCGGCAGCCGTACGGCCAGGTCGGCCTCGGCCACGTGCGGCGCGTCCGCGTCGGGGTCGGAGAAGACGGCGACCGTGGAGATGCCGAGCGAACCGCAGGTGCGGAAGACGCGGCGGGCGATCTCGCCGCGGTTCGCGACGAGCAGCCGGGTGATCATGGCCGGAACACCCCGAATCCCGCCGGTTCGGGCACCGGCGCGTTGTTGACGGCTGACAGGCACAGGCCCAGGACGGTACGGGTGTCGCGCGGGTCGATGACCCCGTCGTCGTACAGGCGGCCCGACAGGAAGAACGGCAGCGACTCCGCCTCGATCTGGGCCTCCACCATCGCGCGCATCGCCGCGTCGGCCTCCTCGTCGTACACCTGCCCCTTGGCCTGCGCCGACGCGCGGCTCACGATGGACAGCACCCCGGCGAGCTGCGCCGGGCCCATCACCGCCGACTTGGCGCTCGGCCAGCTGAACAGGAAGCGGGGCTCGTACGCGCGCCCGCACATGCCGTAGTTCCCCGCCCCGTACGAGGCGCCCATGACGACGGTGAGGTGGGGGACGGTCGAGTTGGACACCGCGTTGATCATCATGGCGCCGTGCTTGATGATGCCGCCCTGCTCGTAGTCCTTGCCGACCATGTAACCGGTCGTGTTCTGGAGGAACAGGAGCGGAGTGCGCGACTGGTTCGCGAGCTGGATGAACTGGGTGGCCTTCTGCGACTCCTCGCTGAACAGCACGCCGCGCGCGTTCGCCAGCACGCCCACCGGGTAGCCGTGGATCCGCGCCCAGCCGGTCACGAGGGAGGCGCCGTACAGCGGCTTGAACTCCTCGAACTCGCTCCCGTCCACCACCCGCGCGATCACCTCGCGGGGGTCGAACGGCACCTTCAGATCCTCGGGGACGATCCCCAGCAGCTCCTCGGCCGGGTACACGGGCTCCCGGGCCGCGTGCGGGGTGACGCCCTGCTTGTGCCAGTCGAGGGAGCGGACGATCCGCCGGCCGATCCGCAGCGCGTCGTGCTCGTCCAGGGCGAGGTAGTCGGCCAGTCCGCTGGTCCTGGCGTGCATCTCGGCCCCGCCCAGCGACTCGTCGTCCGACTCCTCCCCGGTGGCCATCTTCACGAGGGGCGGGCCGCCGAGGAACACTTTCGCTCGTTCCCGCACCATCACCACGTAGTCGCTCATGCCGGGCACGTACGCGCCGCCTGCCGTGGAGTTCCCGAACACCAACGCGATGGTCGGAACGCCCGCCGCCGACAACCGGGTCAAGTCTCGAAATATCCGGCCACCCGGGATGAAGATCTCCTTCTGCGTCGGCAGGTCCGCGCCGCCGCTCTCGACCAGGTTCACGTACGGGAGCCGGTTCTGCAGCGCGATGTCGGCCGCCCGGAGGGATTTCTTCAGCGTCCACGGGTTCGAGGCGCCGCCGCGGACCGTGGGGTCGTTCGCCGTGATCACGCACTCGACGCCCTCGATCACGCCGATCCCCGACACCATCCCGGCCCCGACCGGGAACTCGCTGCCCCAGGCGGCCAGCGGCGACAGCTCCAGGAAGGGCGAGTCGGGGTCGATCAGCAGCTCGATCCGCTCCCTGGCCAGGAGCTTGCCGCGCCGGCGGTGCCGTTCGACGTACTTCTCGCCGCCCCCGGCCACCGCCTTGGCGTGCTCGGCGTCGAGCTCGCCCAGCTTGGCGAGCATGGCCGCGCGGCGCCCGCGATGGTCGTCGCCCTCGGTGTCGAGCCTGCTCCTGATCATGCGCCCGCCTCCCGCGAACCTGACGTCCCCGTCAACCCGATCGCCCGCGCCCACAGCCGCGTCAGGTGGTCGACCGCCACCTGCTCGCCGGCCCGCTCCCCGAGATCCAGCCACACGTGGGCGAAGTGCTCCACCATCCCGCCCAGCATGACGGCGGTCAGCCGCGGGTCCAGCTCCGGATCGGCCAGCCCCTGCTCCTGCAGCCGCCGCAACCCCTCCGCGCCCCGCCGCACGAACACCTCCCGCAGCTCGAGCAGCAACCGCCCGAACCTCTCCTCGGACGTGGCCGCCTGCTCCACCATCCGCACCAGCCGCGAGTTCGCCGCCCAGGCCCGCAGGTACAGCCGGTTGGCCGCCTCGATCCGGGCGTACGGGTCGTCCGGCGCCGCCGCCGCGCCGACGACGCTCGCCGCGAACATCTCGCCGACCACCGCCGCCGCCACCTCGCCGAACAGGGCTTCCTTGGAGTCGAAGTAGGTGTAGAACGTGCCATGGGACACCCGCGCCCGCCCGCACACGTCGTCGATCCGCACGGCGTCGTACCCGTGCTCCTCGAACGCCTCCCGCCCAGCCTGCAGAAGCGCGGCCCGCGTCCGCCTACCTCGGGACGTCGGCACCGAAGACCTGACGATCACGTCAACTACGCTAACGCAAAAAGGGCCCCGCACAAGGGGGCCCTTTTCGGTGGATGTCGCTGTCAGGTCAGGTGCAGTGGCTCCAGCCGGACTTCCAGCTCTGCCCGCCCCAAGCGCCGCCCCAGATCACGCACTTCGCCTTTCCGGGCAGGCGGATCGGACCCGCATATGCGGTGAAGTTGCCGGGGTTGCTGGCGCTGGAGCCGCCCTTCACCTGAAGGATGGCGTTCATCTGCACCTTCTCCGGGTACAGCATCTGCGACATCGTGATCACGCAGTTCTTGCCCGCGGCGGCGTTGTACAGGAGATAGACCTTGGCGTTGCCGCTGGCGATCGAGCGCGAGTCGATGATCTTGTATCCCGAACCGCAGACGGCCGCCGCGCTGTACGTGTTCGGCTTGCGCGGGCCGTAGGTCTTGGTCGGCTTGCTGCTGGGCCGGGTCGAGACCGTCGTGTTGGGTTTCGGCTGCTCGGTCGTGTCGCTCAGCGTCGGCTCCACCACCGGGTCGATCATGTCAGAAGATTTCTTCTTCTTGGTCGGGGTCGGGGTGGGCGCCGGATGCTTGGTCGTGGGCTGGGTCTGGGGCTGAGGCGGCGGCGTGACCGGGTTCGGGACCTGGGAGATGGGGTCCGGCTGCTTGGTGTGCTTGGCCTTCTTGGACTCCGTCGGCTCCAGGCTCAGGGTGGGCACCGAGACCGAGTTGTCCGTGGGCATCGGTGCCGGGGTCTGGTCGCCGGGGGGCGGGTCGACGGGCTGGCCGCCGCCCGAGGCGTCGCCGTTGGTCTTGTTGGAGGAGTTGCCGACGGCCACCACCGGCACCTCCTTGCTGTTCGCCTGCACCACCACGGCGCCGACGACCACGAGGAGGGCGGCGGCCGCGGCTCCGGACAGGGCGAGCGTCAGCGTGCGGCGCTGCTTCGCGGGCGCACTGTCACCGGGGCCCGACGGGCCGCCGGGGCGGGTGGGGCCGCCCTGGGGGCCGGGCCTGCCCGGTCCGCCCGGGCCGGCTGCTCCCGGCTGGAAGGGGGGCTGGCCCTGAGGCGCTCCGGGGCCGTGCGGCGGCATCCCCGAAGCGGGCATGCCCTGAGGGCTGCCGGACGCGGCCATGCCCTGCGGGGTGCCCTGAGGCGTCTGCGGGCCTGCCTGGGGAGCTCCATGGGGTGCTCCCGCCTGCGGGCCGTTGCCGGGCATGGCGGCGGCGTTCCCTGGCATCCCTCCCGGAGGCATCCCTCCGGGCTGAGGCGCGCCGGGCGTTCCCGCCTGAGGGCCGCCTTGGAGGGCTCCCGGCTGGGGGCCGCCCGGGGCGACGGGGCCGGGCTGCGGGCCGTTGCCGGGGGTGCCCGGCATGGGAGAGGCGGCCTGGGCGGCGGCGGGGCGGCCGTACGGGCCCGTCTGCGGGGGAGCCGGGACGGGGCCGGTGGGCTGGGTCCAGGGGCCCGGGTAGACGTCCTGGCCAGAGGCGGGGGCGCCGCCCTCCGCGCTCGCCTGGACTCCGGCGGCGGCTGCGGCTGCGGCTGCGGCGGCTGCGACGCCGCCGACGAGCTGCTGGCCCGTCACCGGCTCGATGGCGGACTTCGGGGCCGGCTGGCCGGTGAGGCGGACGATGAGCTCGTCCGCGCTGGGCCGCTGCGTGGGGTCCTTCGAGAGGCAGAGGCCGACCAGCTCTCCGAGCACGCCCTCCATCCGCCCGAGCTCCGGCTCCTCGTTCAGGATCCGGTTCATCACCACGGGAATGGAGTCGGCGCCGAAGGCGGGCTTGCCCGTCGCCGCGAACACCATCGTGACGCCCCACGCGAACACGTCGGCCGCCTCCGACACCGCGGCCCCGCTGAGCTGCTCGGGCGCCAGGTACGAGGGCGTGCCCATGGCCATCCCCGTGGCCGTCGCGCCGGGCGAGTCCAGGGCGCGGGCGATGCCGAAGTCGATCACGACGGGACCCTCGGGCCCCATCAGCACGTTGGCGGGCTTGAAGTCGCGGTGCAGGATGCCGGCGCGGTGGATGGCCGCGAGCGCCGTGGCGGTGCTGATCGCGAGCCGTTCGAGCGCCGCGCCCCGCCGCGGTCCCTCGTTGATGACCATCTCACGCAGCGACGGCCCCGGGACGTACTCGCTCACGATGTACGGCCGGCTGCCGTCGAGGTCGGCGTGGAGCACCGGAGCGGTGCAGAACCTGGCCACCCGCTGCGCCACCGCGACCTCGCGCAGGAACCTCGTCCTGGCGTCGGCGTCGGCCACCAGGGCGTTGTGCAGCAGCTTGACCGCTACCTGCTCCCCGGACTCGCTCTTACCCAAATAGACAACGCCTTGGCCGCCCTCGCCGAGCCGGGCGACGATTTCATACGTCCCCAGCCGCCGCGGATCGTCCGCCGCCAGCGGCTGGAACTGATTCACGTCGAACCCCCATAACAAACCCACTAGATGGGGCAAAACGCTACCAGCGTGATGGTTGGGACGTCTGCCGGACCTGTCAGAAGTTTCATGTTCTGACGAAGAATGTCAGGCCAGTGTCAGTGCTTCCTCGCAGGTCGGAGGGGGATTGGAGCCCAATGTCACGGCTTGGTGAAGGTGCCCACGGTTCGAGATTCGGCAGGCCAGAGCTAGATCGCCTTGCCCGGATTGAGGATGCCCAGGGGGTCGAAGACCGCCTTGATGCCCTGCTGGACCTCGGTGACCACCGGGCCGGACTCCAGGTCGAGCCAGCGCCGCTTCAGCAGGCCCACCCCGTGCTCCCCGGTCAGCGTGCCGCCGAGCTCCAGCGCGCGCGTGAACACCTCGTCCGCCGCCGCCCACACCTCCGCCGGCGGCTCGGCCGTGCCGCGGTCGAAGATGAAGACCGGGTGCAGGTTCCCGTCCCCGGCGTGCGCCACGGTGAGGATCTTCACCCCGTGCCGCGCGGACGTCTCCTCGATCGCGGTGATCATGTCGGGCAGCAGGGACCGGGGCACGCACACGTCCTCCACCAGGCACGCCCCGAGCCGCTCCTTGGCCTGGTAGTCCAGCCGGCGCAGCTTGATCAGCTCCTCGGCCTCCTGCGGGCTGGACGACACGGCCACGAACGAGGCGCCGTTCTCCACGCACAGCCGCTCCATGCGCTCGACCACGGCCTGGCTGTCGGTGGCGTCGGACTGGCCGATGAGCGTGGCCTGGGTGCCCGGTTCGAGCCCGATGTTGAGCCAGTCGTCGAGGGCCTCCAGCGAGGCGCGGTCGATCAGCTCCATGAGGGACGGCTGGCAGCCCGCCGCCATGATCGCCGAGACCGCCGCGCCCGCGTCCCGGAGCGAGCCGAACTCCGCCGCGAACGTGGCCGGCGGCGCCGTGGGCGCCCGCCTGAGCCGGACGGTGGCCGCGGTGATGACGCCGAGCGTGCCCTCGGAGCCGACGAACAGGCCGGTCAGGTCGTAGCCGGTGACGCCCTTCATCGTGCGCCGGCCGGTGCCGATCACGCGGCCGTCGGCCAGCACCACCTCAAGCCCGAGCGCCGAGTCCCTGGTCACGCCGTACTTCACGCACCGCAGCCCGCCCGCGTTGGTGGCCAGGTTGCCGCCGATCGTGGAGATCTCGTACGACGAGGGGTCCGGCGCGTACATGAGCCCGTGCTCCCTGGCGGCCCGGTCCAGGTCGGCGGTGATGACGCCGGGCTCCACGACGGCGATCTCGTCGGCGGGGGAGAGCTCCCTGATCGCGTTCATCCCGGCCAGCGACAGCACGATCGAGCCGTCGCCGGCGACGGCGGCCCCCGCCAGGCCCGTGCCGCCGCCCCGCGGAACCACGGGCACCCGGTGCTCGGTGGCCCACCTCATCGTCGTCACCACGTCGTCGCGCGAGGCGGCCAGCACCGCTCCGAGCGGCTTGCCCGGCGCCACGAACGTCCGGTCGCGGGCATAGGAGTCGATCACGTCGGGGTCGGTCACGACGCGGCCTTCGGGCAGGGAGCCGACCAAGGCATCAATAGGCTTCACACCATGAACTTTAGGTGTGAACCGCCCGGCCGGAGCGGGCCGGCCGGACACGCTCCGCCTCACAGTTTGCGCGGGTTGTGACTTAAGGCCAAACTGCCCGAGTGGAAGTCAGGTGCCCGGTGTGCTCGCAGGCTGACCAGGTCGTAGCGGTCCCCGGGGCGGTCGCCGCCGGGACCACGTACAAGATCGGCAGGGTCAGGCTGCCCGGCGTGCGCGAGGTCGCGGACCTGCCCACGGCGGCGGCTCTGGGCGCCTCGAAACACGTCATGAGCCGTACGCAGCTCGCGGTCTGGCTGTCCTTCCCCAGCCGCCACTACACCCCGTGGGCCAGGAACCAGGGCTACGTCCTGCTCCTTCTGGCGGCCCTGGTGCACCTGGTCGTGTCGCTGGTCATCGCGATGGGCCAGGACCCCAAGTGGGGCGAGGTGCTGCTCGCCCCGTTCTGCCTGACCGGCCTGTTCTGGGGGCTCGGGCTGCTGAACGTGCTCGGCTCGTACGGCGCCAGGAGGCGCGACGACATCGAGGCCCCGGCCAGGGAGAAAGCCCTGGCCGTGTGGGAAGGCCTCTATTACTGCGCGCGCGACAACGTCGTGTTCGAGCCGGGGGTCGGCGTCTCGTTCCATCCGAGCGAGACGCGCGAGTACATCTTCGGCTTCAGGAGCGGTCGCTAGGTCAGCCCAGCTCCTCCGCCACCGCGCGGGCGCAGACGGTCAGGCCCTCGATGGCCTGCTCCAGCTCGTCCAGCTCGGGGAAGGTGGGGGCGATCCGGATCGTGCGGTCGGCCTCGTCCTTGCCGTACGGGTGCGTCGCGCCCGCGGGCGTCAGCGCGATGCCCGCGGCCTTGGCCCTGGCCACCACCTCGGCGGCGTGCGGCACCTCAAGGCTGACGAAGTAGCCGCCCGCGGGGCTCGTCCAGGTGCCGAGGTCGCTCAGCCGCTCGGTCAGCACCTTGTCGACCAGCTCGAACTTCGGCCCGATCAGCTCCGCGTGCCGCCGCATGTGCGCGGCCACGCCCGCCGCGTCGCGCAGGAACTCGACGTGGCGGAGCTGGTTGATCTTGTCGGGGCCGATGGACTGCTTGCCCGTGTTGTGCAGGAACCACTCGACGTTCGCGGGCGAGGAGCCGAAGAACGACACGCCGGAGCCCGCCAGCGTCACCTTGGAGGTGGAGGCGTAGACGAAGACGCGGTCGGCGTTGCCGTGCTCGGCGGCCAGCGCGAGCAGGTCGGCCAGCTTGGCCGGGGTGTCGGTGAGGTGGTGCACCGCGTACGCGTTGTCCCAGAAGATCCGGAAGTCGGGCGCGGCGGCCGGCATGGCGGCCAGCCTGCGGACCGTCTCGTCGCTGTAGGTGACGCCGGACGGGTTGCTGTACTTCGGCACGCACCAGATGCCCTTGACGCTCGCGTCGGCGGCCACCAGGCGCTCGACCACGTCCATGTCGGGGCCCTCGGCGTTCATCGGGACGGGCACCATCTTGATCCCGAACCGCTCGGTGATCGTGAAGTGCCGGTCGTAGCCGGGGACCGGGCACAGGAACGTGACCGCCGGCTCCTCCACCCACCGCCGGGCGGCGCCCGGCACCTTGGTCAGCAGCGCGTGCACGATCGTGTCGTGCATGAGGGCCAGGCTGGAGTTGCCGCCGACGACGAGCTGGCCGGCGGGCACCTGGACCAGCGGCGCGAACAGCTCGCGCAGCTCGGTCAGGCCCTGCAGGTTGCCGTAGTTGCGGCCGTCGGTGCCGTCGGCCGCCCGGTACGACGTGGGCAGCCGGAGCAGATCGTCGGAGAGATCGAGCTGGCGCGGCGACGGCTTGCCCCTGGTGAGGTCGAGCGAGAGCCCTCGCTGGACGAGGGCGGCATAGTCAGCCTGAGCGGTCACGAGATCTTCTCCTCCGAAGTCGGGTCCGGTACGAAGGATAGAAGACCTCACCAGCTGAGCCCGCGAATATCCGCAATATGGGACACGCGGCGGGTCAGACGAGGAGGCGGCCGGGGGCGTCGCGGCGAAGCAGGTCCTCCAGCTCCGCCAGGGACAGCCCGGGCGGATGGGGCAGGACGAGGCGGTCCACCCCCGCGTCCGCGTAGGCGCGCACGGTCCCGGGGTCGAGCGGGCGGGCCGGGGTGACCGAGACGTGCAGGGTCCTGCCCGCCGCCGCGGCCTCGGCGCGTACGGACTCCACCTGGCTCGCCGCCGCCCGCAGGCCCAGCATCCAGCCGTACCAGCCGTCGGCCAGCTCGGCGGCCCGCCGGTGCGCGGCGCGCGTGTGGCCGCCCATGACGACCGGCACGCGCCCGAGCGGGCGGGGGTGGGCGTCGACCCCCTCGAACGACACGTACCGGCCGTGGAAGGCGGGCTCGTCCTCCTCCCACAGCGCGCGCATCGCCCGCAGGTACTCGGCCGTACGCTCGCCGCGGCCCTCCAGGGGCACGCCGAGCGCGCGCAACTCCGGCTCCAGGTAGCCGGCCACGGCCCCGAACACCAGCCGCCCGCCGCTGAGCACGTCCACGCTCGCCAGCTGCTTGGCCAGCACCAGCGGGTCGCGCTGCGGCAGCACCACGCAGCCGGTGGCCAGCAGGATCCGCTCGGTGTGCGCGGCCAGGAACGCCAGCGAGACCACGGCGTCCAGCAGCGGCGCGCCGGGGTCGAGCGGCGAGGGATCGACCCGCGGGCTGGGCAGGACCACGTGGTCGGCCGTCCACAACGAGTCGTAGCCCAGCTCCTCCGCCAGCGCGGCGATCCTGGCGGCGCCCCGGCGGCCGGCGCCGGCACCACCGTTGGGCATGTGAAATCCGAGCGTCATCGACACGCCTGGAAACGCTAGGCCGGATCCAGGCGATCCACCAGCGACGATCACGCATGGGTGGCATGCCCCGGCCGCATGGCAAACCTTCCGGGCGAAATGTTAAAGAACACCTTCCCGAGCGGCGCTGCTTGGCGTGGAATGGGTAGATCGGGGCAGGCCATGGTGGGCCGCATCCGGCGGTCCGCCGCAGGTAGCCGAATCGCGCCTGAGGCGGGCGGCGTCCAGCGGTCCGTCGCAGGTAGCACTCCTCACTGGAGGGAGCAGCCGTGACGACTGTTCGCGAGACCTCGATCGAGCAGGTCAGGCGTCGCCGCACCGGGACCGTACTCGCCTCCTGGCTGTCGACGACCGACCACAAGGTCATCGGGTACCTCTACCTGATCACCTCGTTCGGGTTCTTCCTCGTGGCCGGCGCCATGGCCATGATCATCAGGGCCGAGCTCGTCGCCCCCGGCATGCAACTGGTCAGCCAGCAGCACTACAACGAGCTCTTCACCATCCACGGCACGGTGATGCTGCTGCTGTTCGCCACCCCGCTGTTCGCCGGGTTCGCGAACGTGGTCATGCCGCTGCAGATCGGCGCGCCCGACGTGGCCTTCCCCCGGTTGAACGCGGTCGCGTACTGGCTGTTCCTGTTCGGCGGGCTGATGGTGGTGGCCGGGTTCTTCACCCCGGGCGGGGCGGCGGACTTCGGCTGGTTCGCCTACGCGCCGCTGTCGACGGCGATGTACTCGCCGCAGATCGGCGGCGATCTGTGGATCATGGGCCTGGCGCTGTCGGGCCTGGGCACGATCCTCGGCTCGGTCAACTTCATCACCACGATCATCGGCATGCGGGCGCCCGGCATGACGATGTTCAGGATGCCGCTGTTCACCTGGAACGTGCTGCTGACCAGCATGCTCGTGCTGATGGCGTTCCCCGTGCTGGCCGCGGCGCTGCTGGTGCTGGAGTCGGACCGCAAGCTGGGCACGCAGGTCTTCCACAGCGAGAACGGCGGCGCGATGCTCTGGCAGCACCTGTTCTGGTTCTTCGGCCATCCCGAGGTCTACATCATCGCCCTGCCGTTCTTCGGGATCATCTCCGAGGTGATCCCGGTCTTCAGCCGCAAGCCGCTGTTCGGCTACCTGGGGCTCGTCGGGGCGACCATCACCATCGCCGGGCTGTCGATGACCGTGTGGGCGCACCACATGTTCCCGACCGGCCAGGTGCTGCTGCCGTTCTTCTCGTTCATGACGTTCCTCATCGCGGTGCCGACCGGGGTGAAGTTCTTCAACTGGATCGGCACGATGTGGCGGGGCCATCTGAGCTTCGAGACGCCGATGCTCTTCGCCGTGGGGTTCCTGGTGACGTTCCTGCTCGGCGGGCTCACCGGGGTCATCCTGGCCTCGCCGCCGCTCGACTTCCACATCAGCGACACGTACTTCGTGGTCGCGCACTTCCACTACGTCGTCTTCGGCACGGTCGTGTTCGCCATGTTCTCCGGCTTCTACTTCTGGTGGCCGAAGATGACCGGCCGGATGCTGGACGACCGCCTCGGCAAGGTGCACTTCTGGACGCTGTTCATCGGCTTCCACACCACGTTCCTGGTGCAGCACTGGCTCGGCCAGATCGGCATGCCCAGGCGCTACGCCGACTACAGCCCGGCCGACGGCTTCACCGCGCTCAACGAGGTCTCCTCCGCCGGGGCGTTCCTCCTCGGGGCCTCGACGCTGCCGTTCCTCTACAACGTCTGGAAGACGGCCAGGCACGCGCCCAAGGTCACCCTCGACGACCCGTGGGGGTACTGCGGCTCCCTCGAATGGGCCACCAGTTGCCCGCCGCCGCGCCACAACTTCGTCAGCATGCCCCCGATCCGCTCCGAACGCCCCGCCTTCGACCTGCACTACCCCCGTGAGCAGGCGGAGCTCCCCTCCGCGGCCGAGGAGAAGGCCGAGGAGGAGGCCGGGCACGACCCTGAGCCCAACCCTGGGCACGACGAAGCCTCAGGGGCCGAGCCTCGCTCGGAGAACCCCGACTGATCATGAAATTTCGCCTATCTAGGGAGATCGGCGATGACAGGCACGCGAATCCCCTTCACCCCCGAGACGGCCCCCTGCGGGAAACAGTACGGCGGTGAGCGCCTCGTCGACGACGACGGCTACGGCCTGGTGATCCGTGACCAGCTCTTCGACTGCGGCTGCCGCCGGATCCGGCATGAGTACCACGACGGCAGCATCCACCTGTCCGCCATCCGGCACGACGGCAAACGGGTGAAGGACCCGATACAGCCCGACCACGGGAAGTGACGTAAATGATCGACGTGCTCATCGTCGGAGGAGGCGGAGCGGGCCTGCGGGCGGCCGTCGCGGTCGCCGAGATGGATCCGTCCCTGAAGGTGGCGGTCGTCTCGAAGGTCTATCCGATGCGCAGCCACACCGTCTCCGCCGAAGGCGGCGCCGCCGGGGTGATCGGCGTCGGCGACACGCTGGACGAGCACTGCTACGACACGATCTCCGGCGGTGACTGGCTCTGCGACCAGGACGCCGTCGAGGCGTTCGTGGCCGAGGCGCCCGAGGAGCTGATCCAGCTGGAGCACTGGGGCTGCCCGTGGAGCCGGGAGAGCGACGGGCGGGTGGCGGTGCGCCCGTTCGGCGGCATGAAGAAGATGCGCACGTGGTACGCGGCCGACAAAACGGGCTTCCACCTCCTGCACACCTTGTTCCAAACAACCCTGAAATATCAGGACGTGTTGCGGTACGACGAGTGGTACGTCACCAAGCTCGTCGTCGACGACGGCCGCGTCCACGGCGTCGTGGCCGTCGAGATCAGGACCGGCCGCATCGAGACCATCGCCGCCAGGACCGTCATCCTGGCCACCGGCGGCTGCGGCCGCGTCTTCCCCTTCACCACGAACGCCGCCATCAAGACCGGCGACGGCATGGCCCTGGCCTACCGGGCGGGGGCGCCGCTGAAGGACATGGAGTTCGTCCAGTACCACCCGACCGGCCTGCCGTTCACCGGCATCCTCATCACCGAGGCGGCCAGGGCCGAGGGCGGCTGGCTGATCAACAAGGACGGCTACCGCTACCTGCAGGACTACGACCTCGGCAAGCCCACGCCCACCCCGAAGCTGCGCAGCATGGAGCTGGGCCCGCGCGACCGGCTCTCGCAGGCGTTCGTGCACGAGCAGGAGAAGGGCCGCACGGTGGACACCCCGTACGGCCCGGTCGTCTACCTGGACCTGCGCCACCTGGGTGAGGGCAAGATCGACGCCCGCATCCCGTTCGTGCGCGAGCTGTGCCGCAGCTACCAGAACCTCGACCCGGCCACCGAGCTCATCCCGGTGCGCCCGGTCGTGCACTACATGATGGGCGGCGTCCACACCGACATCGACGGCGCCACCCCGGTCGCCGGGCTGTTCGCGGCCGGGGAGACCGCCTGCGTGAGCATCAACGGCGCCAACCGGCTCGGCTCCAACTCGCTGCCGGAGTGCCTGGTCTTCGGCCGCCGGGCCGGCCTCGCCGCCGCCGAGTTCGCCAGGTCGCACCGGGACGGCGAGCCGCCCGCCGTGCGCAGCCAGGGGGCCGACGAGCGGCGCCGGTTGGAACGCGTGAGGGAGGGCAGCAGCACCGGTGAGCGGATCGCCGACCTGCGCGAGGAGATGCAGCACACGCTCGAAGGGGCCGCCGGCATCTACCGCACGGGCGACGTGCTCGCCAAGGCCGTCGACACGCTCGCGGAGCTGCGCGAACGCGCCGAGGAGGTCCGCATCGACGACACGAGCACCGCGTTCAACACCGAGTTGATCAACCTGCAGGAGCTGCACACCATGCTGGAGGTCGCGCAGACCATCGTGGCCTGCGCTCTCGACCGGCAGGAGTCGCGCGGCGCGCACCAGCGCACCGACTTCCCGGCCAGGGACGACGCCGCCTACCTCGCGCACTCGCTGGTCCACCGCGCGCCCGACGGCACCCCGTCCGTCGGGCTGCTCCCCGTGACGATCACCCGCTGGCCCCCGGGAGAAAGGGTGTACGGCCGTGACTGACGTGACGCCGACGATCAGGGTGGAGGTGGCGCGCTTCCGGCCCGGCCAGGACGAGGAGCCGGTGCTCCAGGGCTACGACGTGCCGCTCATGGCCGACTGGGCGGTCCTCGACGGCCTGAACCACATCAAGGACCAGCTCGACGGCAGCCTGTCGTACCGCTGGTCGTGCCGGATGGGCGTGTGCGGCTCGTGCGGCATGACCGTCAACGGCGAGCCCAGGCTGACCTGCGGCACCTTCCTCACCGAGTACGGCGGGGGCCCGATCAGGATCGAGCCGTTGAAGGGCTTCCCGGTCATCAGGGACCTGGTCGTGGACATCGACGGGTTCCTGGCCAAGCTGTCGTCCGTGCGGCCCTGGCTGGTCAGGGAGGGCGAGGAGCTGCCGCTGACCGCCGAGTACGCCCAGACGCCCGAGCAGCTGGAGGCGTACAAGCAGTACAGCATGTGCATCAACTGCCTGCTCTGCTACTCGGCCTGCCCCGTCTACGTGCTCGACCCCGACTTCCTCGGCCCGGCCGCCATCGCGCTCGCCCAGCGCTACAACCTGGACTCGCGCGACATGGGCGACCGGTTCGACGTGCTCAACCAGGACGACGCCGTCTGGGGGTGCACGTTCGTCGGCGAGTGCACGCGGGTCTGCCCCAAGCACGTGGACCCGGCCGAGGCCATCCAGCGCTACAAGCTGACCGCCGCCCTGCGTTCGGTCCTGCCGTGGAGCAGGCGATGACGACCGCCTACCGCCCGCCGCGCGACGGCCTGTGGTTCATCCGCACCCGCCATTACGGCGTTTTCGTGCTGCGCGAGCTGACCAGCGTCTTCGTGGCCTGGTCGATCGTCTTCCTGCTGATGTTCGTCGACGCGGTGCGGACCGGGAGCCTCCAGGAGTTCGCGGCCCTGGCCGCCCGGCCGTGGATGATCGCGATCAACGTGCTCGCGCTGGCCGCGACCGTCTTCCACACGATCACGTTCCTCAACCTCGCCCCCAAGGCCACGGTCGTCCGCCTGGACGGCTGGCGGGTGCCCGCCTGGATGATCCAGGGCGGCAACCACTCGGCCTGGGTGGTGATCTCCGCCCTGATCGCCTTCTTCATCCTGAGGTCGCCATGAGACGCACCCTGGAGCCGTACCTGTGGCTGCTCTTCAGTGGCGGGGGAGTGGTGGCGGCGCTCGTGCTGCCGGTGCTCGTGCTGCTCTTCGGGGTGCTCATGCCGCTCGGAGTGGTCGACTGGCCCTCCGCCGAGCACCTGGGCGCGCTGCTCGGCCACGTGCTCGTACGGCTCGCGCTGCTCGGGGTCGCCGTGCTGTGTCTTTTCCACGCCGCGCACCGGATCAGGTTCACCAGCGAGGAGGTGCTCGGCATCGCCAGGTTCGACCTGGTCATAGCGGTGATCTGCTACGGGGGCGCGGTCGCGGGTGGGATTGCGGCCGGTCTCATATTGTTCTGATCCCCTGCGCCAACGATGCGCTAAATGTCCCCCTTTGATCACGTTTCAACAACGTACTTTACGATTCGTTGAAGTACCCTCTAGCGTCCGGCATTGCACACCCCTATGGCCATGCGCCCGGCCACCCCGGGCAGAGAGGGTTCCTGGTGCCCAGCACGAAGCGCTTATTAGCAGCTTTCCCGGTGGTCGCCCTTCTCGGCGCCGCCCTGTCCGCGCCCACGGCTCAGGCGGCGTCAGCCGCCAACTACGAGCCCACGGCCGCGGACCAGTACATCAACTACGCTCCTCCGGCGGTGGAGAGGGACCCGCAGGAGCCGGCGGTCAACGGTCAGAACCAGCGCTCGCTCACTCCGGCACAGAAGTTCGACCGCAAGTTCACCAGTGGAAATCCGGCAGCCGGTCGCATTCTCGCCGCCCGCGAGAACCAGGCCATCAGGACCGGCCGCAATCCCGCTGAATGGATTTTCAAGAACTCCAAGCAGACCCGCACGGCCAAGCTCCTGACGATCCTCGTCGAGTTCAACGAGCAGGCCAACGACGACTTCTCGGGCTTCAACCGGCTGCGCACGACCCAAAGCGAGTCGAACGACTGCGTGGTGGAGCCGCCCGGCACGCTCAAGAACGGGCCGCTGCACAACAACATCCCCGACCCGGCCACGCTGCCGCACAAGGACAACAACTCCTTCTGGGTCAAGGACTTCAGCCCCGCGCACTTCAACAAGATGCTCTACACCGACAAGGGCATCACCGAGCGCGTCCGCCCCGACCTGAAGGACCCGCGCGACGGCAAGCCCGGCATCGACGTCTCCGGCTACACGATGAAGAAGATGTACGAGGAGATGTCCAAGGGCGCCTACTCCGTCACCGGCTCGGCGGTCGGCTGGATCAAGGTCCCGCACTCCGAGGCCTGGTACGGCGCCGCGGCCTGCGGCGGTCCCCCGCAGGACATGTCCGGCCACCCCGACAACCCGCGCGGCGCCCAGCAGCTGCCGATCGACGTGGTGGAGAGCCTGGTCAAGGCCCAGCCGAACTTCCCGTGGGCCGACTACGACGTCGAGGACGTCGCCGACGCCGACGGTGACGGCAACTTCAACGAGCCCGACGGCGTGATCGACCACCTGGTGCTGGTGCACGCCGGCAAGGACAAGTCCTCCGACGGCGGCGCCGAGGGCACGTACGCGATCTGGGCCCACTCCAGCGCGGTCGCCGGCGGCTACAAGGTCCCCGGCACCGACAAGAGGATCTCCAACTACATCGTGCAGCCCGAGGACTCCGGCGTCGGCGTCTTCGCCCACGAGTACGGCCACGACCTGGGCCTGCCCGACCTGTACGACACCTCGGGCCAGGCCAGCTCGGCGGTGGACTTCTGGGACCTGATGTCCAGCGGCTCCCACTCCGGCCCGATCTTCCAGTCGATGCCGTCCCACATGGGCCTGTGGGACAAGTGGGTGCTCGGCTGGGCGAACCCGAAGACGTTCAACCCGGGCGACGCCTCCAAGCTCGTCACGGTGGGACAGTCGTCGCGCACGCCCAAGTTCACCGAGGACGGCGTCCGGGTGAACCTGGCCTCCACCCCGCTCAAGATGATCGACGTCCACAGCGGCTCGAACGCCTGGTGGAGCGGCCTGGACCAGGATTGGGCCAACCTCACGGTGACCCGCGACCTGCCCGTCCCCGCCGGAACCGATCTCAGGTTCTGGATGTGGAACAACTACGTGATCGAGCAGGACTGGGACTTCGGCTTCGTCGAGGTCTCGACCGACGGCGGCCAGACCTGGGCCCAGCAGAAGATCTTCGACGAGGCCGGGGCCGAGGTCAGCACGCCTGACGACTACCCGGACCCGAACAAGAACCTGCACGCCTTCGGCGAGAAGAAGTACGGCCTCACCGGCGACAGCGGCGGCTGGCGGCACGACTACGTCAACCTGACGCCGTTCGCCGGGAAGACGATCAAGCTGCGGCTGACGTACAACACCGACGCCGCCTTCCAGGAGCGCGGCTGGCACGCCGACGACTTCCAGCTCACCAACGGCGGCACGGCCGTCTGGAGCGACGACGTCGAGAACGGCGACAACGGGTGGAAGGCCGTCGGCGGCACGTTCACCAACACCAGCGGCGGGGGCTGGACCCGGAACAACGGCAGTCGCGAGATCTCCCGGTTCTACCTGGCCGAGTGGCGCAACTTCGACGGCTTCGACAAGGGTCTGCAGTACACCTACGACACCGACTACCTCCGCGACGGGGCGTGGAAGGTGCAGAAGCTGAAGTACAACGCGCCGGGCCTGCTGGTGTGGTACCGCGACTCGACGTTCATCAACAACAACGTCGGCAACACCCTGCGGCTCCCGCCGAGCCTCGGGCCCAAGGGCAGCCTGCTGGTCGTCGACTCGCACTTCGACCCGCTGCGCCGCACCGGGACCGCGGCCGAGAAGGACCCGACGCTGCAGAAGAACCTCCAGGGGCGCGTCCAGTCGTCCAACGCCGCGTTCGGGTTCGGCAAGACGTACCCGTTCAAGGAGTGCATCGAGGCGGCGGACGAGCCGTTCAGCGCGTACTGCACGGACCTGCCCGCGCTGAAGGGCGTCTCGGCCTTCACCGACGCCAAGACCTGGTTCCCGGGCCTCGAGGTGATCGACAACGGTCTCTACTACCGTGACTTCGACGCCTCGGCGGTCGTGCCGTCGAAGGGTGACCAGACCTACAGCAGCCGGGTGGTGCACCAGGACGGCACCCCCGCCACCGAGCTGTACGGCCAGGTGGCCGCCGGCTCGGTGCTCGGCACCGGCAACCCCGGTGACGAGGGCAAGGCACTGGGCGTCCAGTTCAAGCTGGTGAGCCCGCTGCCGGGCAACCTGGGCGCCGTCGTCCAGGTCGTCCCGCCGAAGAAGTAACGATCACGAGGGCCGCCGGGGTGTCCCCGGCGGCCCTCCTCGTCCGGCCGTAGGCGACGCGGTCTGCACCTACCATTGGTGACCATGAGCGAATTGCGCACCAAAGACGAGCACACCGAGGCGATCCGGAGGGATCGCAAGGTGGCAGTGGTGGTGAACACTCGCTCGCGCCGTGGCCGCCGCCACTACTTCGAGGTGATCGAGCAGATCCACAACCTCGGCTTCGAGCCGCTGGTGGAGCTGTCGGTCTACAACCCCAAGCGGCTGCGCGAGTTGCTCGACGCCGCCCTGGCCACCGAGCCCGACCTGCTCGTCGTGGGCGGCGGCGACGGCACGCTCTCCTCGGCCGTACGCCATGTGGCCCACCGCGACGTGGCGCTCGGCGTGCTGCCGCTCGGCACCACCAACAACTTCGCCCGCAGCCTCGGCCTGCCGCTCGACCTGGCGGGGGCGATCAGGGTGTTCGCCGAGGGCAAGGTGGCCGACATCGACCTGGGGATGGCGGACGACCGGCCCTTCGCCAACCTGGCCAGCTTCGGGGTGTCCGTCGAGGTGGCGGGCAAGGTCAAGCCGTGGCTCAAGCGCATCGTGGGGCGTCCGGCCTACCCGCTGACCGCCCTGACGATCCTGCCGGGGCACACGCCGTTCCGGGCGTACATCACGGTCGAGGGGCAGCGCCACGAGCTGCTCACCCACCAGCTCAACATCGCCAACGGCCGCTTCCACGGCGGCTGGCAGGTGGCCAAGGACATCAGCATCGACAACGGCATGCTGGTGGCCTACCAGCTCGGCTCGGGCAAGAAGCTGCGGCTGCTCGGCGAGACCCTGATCAGGGCGACCACCGGGCGGTGGCGCAGCATGGCCGGCGGGCCGTTCGTGGTGGCGCGGGAGATGCTGCTGGAGACCGACCCGCCGATGGCCGCCGACGTGGACGGCGAGGTGCGGCTGCGCACCCCGATCCGGCTCCGCGTGGTCCCCAACGGCGTGCGCGTGATGGTGCCCGCCTCCTTCGAGGACCGCTGACCACCCGGGCCCTCAGGAGTCGGCGAGCCGCCGGTACGCCGGGGTGAGCGTGCGGGCCAGATCGGCGGGCGGCGGGAAGACGCGCAGGAGCAGGTCCGGGGCGGCGGCCGCGGGGCGGCGTTCGGGCCGGTGCGCCGTGGCGCCGGGGGCGTAGAAGTCGGCCAGCCGGTCGACGAACGGCACGTCCGGCACCTCCAGCCTGGGGGCGTCCTCCGCCAGCGACCCCAGCAGCTGCTCCCGGGTCCGGCCGCGCCAGGCCAGCACCAGGAACGGGTCGTCGTCGAACGACTCGGCCAGCAGGTAGAGCGCCGCCGACAGGTGCTTGCACGGGAACCCCCAGTCGGGGCACGAGCAGTCCATGTCGAGATCGCGCGGGAACAGGTCGATCCCGAGCGCCGCGAACAGCTCCTCGATCTCCGTCGGCATCTCTCCCGCCAGCAGCTTGGCCCGGTAGACGGCCTGCTCGGCGATCGACTCCTCGATGGCGGCCCAGCGCCGCTCGCCGTACGCCTCGACCCTGATCACGACCTCGTACGGCTCGGGCCGCGAGCCCTGGACGGCGGCCCTGACCTCGCCAGGGGACAGGTCGATCGACAGGACCTGGCCCTGGCGGGCGTAGGCGCGGCCCCGCGAGAGCCGGCCCTTGTCGCAGACGCGCTCCAGGATGTCGATGAAGCGCCTGGACCACCAGGTGGACCCGATGGTGCCGCGCCGCGTGCGGGCCCTGATGCCGCCCTCGACCTTGATCGGCCCGGTGGCCTGGAACCGGTCCGGCATCCTCAGCCCACCCCCTCCGCCGTGAGCCTGAACACCTCGCGCAGCTCCTCGGTCGACAGGTCCGTCAGCCAGTCCTCGCCGGTGCCGACCACCCGCTCGGCCAGGGCCTTCTTGCGCTCGATCAGCTGGTCGACGCGCTCTTCGAGGGTGCCCGCGCAGATGAGCTTGCGCACCTGCACGTTCTTGCGCTGCCCGATGCGGAAGGCCCGGTCGGTGGCCTGGTCCTCGACGGCCGGGTTCCACCAGCGGTCGACGTGGACGACGTGGTTGGCGGCGGTCAGGTTGAGCCCGACCCCGGCCGCCTTGAGCGACAGCACGAACAGCATCGGCTCCTCGTCGTTCTGGAACCGGTCGACCAGGCGGTCACGGGTCTTCTTCGGCAGGCCGCCGTGCAGCCACAGGACCGTGGTGTCGAGCCTTTGGGCGAGGTACGGCTGCAGCATGGTGCCGAACTCGGCATATTGCGTGAAAAGCAGGGCCTTTTCGCCCTCAGCCAGGATTTCCTCGGACAGTTGCTCCAGCCGGGTGAGCTTGCCGGACCGGCCCGCCAGGAGGGAGCCGTCCTTGAGCAGGTGGGCCGGGTGGTTGCAGACCTGCTTCAGCCTGGCCATGGCGGCCAGCACCAGCCCGCGCCGCTCGATGCCCTCGCTGTCGTCGATCTTGGCCAGCATGTCGTCCACGACCGCCTGGTAGAGCGTGGCCTGCTCCGTGGTGAGCGGGCACCACTCCTTGACCTCCAGCTTCTCCGGCAGGTCGGAGATGATCGACTTGTCGGTCTTGACGCGGCGCAGGATGAACGGGCCCGTCGCCCGCTTCAGCGCCCGCGCGGCCTGCTCGTCCTGGCGGGCCTCGATGGGCTCCTGGAAACGGGTCCTGAACCGCGAGCGCGGCCCCAGCAGCCCCGGGTTGGCGAACTCCATGATCGACCAGAGCTCGGCAAGGTGGTTCTCGACCGGGGTGCCGGTGAGGGCGAGCCGGCCGCCCGCGGGGATCGACCGCACGGCCTGGGCCTGAAGCGTGCCGCTGTTCTTGATCGCCTGGGCCTCGTCGCACACGACCCTGCGCCACTCGTGCCCCTTGAGCGTCTCGAGGTCGCGCTGGGCGGTGCCGTACGTGGTGATCACCAGGTCGGCGCCGGGGATCAGCGTCGCGTCGCGCCCGCTGCCGTGGTGGACGTAGACGCGCAGGCCGGGCGCGAACCTGGCGGCCTCCCGCTGCCAGTTGCCGACCAGGGACATCGGGCAGACGAGGAGCGTGGGCGCGCCGGCCCGCTCGTGGACGAGCAGGGCCAGCGTGGTGATCGTCTTGCCCAGCCCCATGTCGTCGGCCAGGACCCCGCCCAGGCCCAGCTCCGACAGGAAGCTGAGCCAGGCCAGCCCGCGCTCCTGGTAGGGCCGCAGCGTGGCGTCCAGCCCCGCGGGGGTCGCGATGGGCGTCAGCCGCCGCTCGGCCTGGCCGGACAGCAGGTCGCCGAGCACGCCGTCGGCGTCGATCTCCAGCAGCGGCAGCTCGGCGTCGTCCTCCCGCACCACGTGGCGCAAGAGGTCGGCGGCGCTCGCCTCACCCGTACGGGCGCCCTCCACGGCCCGGAGCGCGGCCTTGAGCTGCCGGTCGTCCAGCTCCACCCACTGGCCGCGCACCCGGACCAGCGGCACCTTCAGCCTGGCCAGCTCGGCCAGCTCCTCCTCGCCGATCGTCTGGTCGCCCACCGCCAGGTCGACGCGGAAGTCGACCAGCTCGCGCAGGCCGAACCCCTGGCCGGTGGCCGCCGTCTGCGCCTTGGTCCTGGTGGTCAGCTTCAGCCCCAGGCGCGTACGCCCGGCCCAGCGCGGCAGCTGCACCCCGAACCCGGCCGCCTGCAGCAGGGGCGCCGCCTGGCGCAGGAACCCGAACGCGCCGGCCGTGTCCAGCGCCAGCTCGCTCGGCGCGGGCCCGCGCAGGGCGCGGTCGAGCTCGGGATAGAGCCTGACGGCCCGTCCCAGCCCGGCCAGCAGCTCGCGTTCGGGCCTGCCGGGCAGCCCCGTCACCGTCCCGCCGCTCCAGACGCGGGCGGCCGGGACGTACAGGCTGGGGTCGTCGGCGGCCTGCAGCGCCAGCTCGACCCGCCAGTCCTCGGTGTCGGCGGGCTCCAGCAGCCGGAAGCACACCCGGGTCGCGCCCTCGGCCGACTCGACGCTCTCGTGCCACCGCTCCAGCTCCCGGCGCAGCTCGGGCACGTCGGGGCACTCGGGCGCCGGGCCGGTCAGGGCGGCCAGCCAGCGCTCGTGGAGCGTCCTGGGCCGGGCGACCAGGGGCTCGGTGAGGGTCTGGCGGACGAGGGCGTCGGTGAACGCCTCAAGGGCCTCGCGCAGGACGCCGGCGGACGGGCGCTCGACGCGGGAGGTACGGCACGCGGGCGGCATGGCCAGCGCCAGCTCCCGGAAGTATCCGGCGTCGGCCCCGGTCACCACCGGCCGCCAGACGGCCCGCGCACCGGCCTCCGGCACGGCCCACATGGCCATGTCGTCGTCGGCCTCGCGGCCGGGGCTCGTGGGGGAGGGGCTGAGCTGCGGGATGACGCGGCCCCGGCGTACCAGGTCGCGGGCGAAGGCCACCACGGCGGCCCAGTGGCGCATGGTCGCGGTGCCGGTGTGCTCCGCCGGCACGTGCAGGGCCTCCGCGGTGGTCGGCAGCACGGCGGGGACCTGCCAGAGTCGCAGCCGCGGCCGGGTCGTCTCCGGCAGGCGGCCGGTCTCGGGCGAGGGCAGGGGCTCCTTGGCCGAGCCCGGCAGGAGCAGCTCCAGCGTCCGGGACGGCGGGTCGTCGAGGCCGAGCGCGGCGGCGACGCCGGACGCGGGGGCGGCGAACGGGTGGCGCGCGGGCCCGGCCTGCCGGCGCGGGGCGGCCACAGGGGACCCGTCGCCGGCCTCCGCCCAGAAGGCGAGCCCGCCGCCCGCCCAGACCCCGTGTACCAGCACCCCGGCAGGCTACCGCCACCCACGCGAGATCAGGCCCGCCCGGCCCCCGCGCCGCGCCACCACCCCGCCCCCACCGGGCCCGCGCCGCGCCCTCAGACGGGGGGTCTGCGGTGGGTGGAAGATCGGGTCCGCCTAGGATCCTGCACATGAGGTTCTCAGGGGCAGAGGGCAGATGGTCGGCCGGGCTGGGGACGCTGCGTGACGTCGTCCGGCAGGACCTCGTCACCCGCCAGCTCGCCGAGCACCTCCCCAAGACCTCCTGCCGCATCCTCGACGTGGGCTCCGGCCAGGGCACGCAGGCCCTCAGGATGGCCGCCAGGGGCCACCACGTCACCGCCCTCGACGCCTCCCGCGACCTTCTCCGCCTCCTGGAGGCCGGGATCCAGCCGGGTATGGGCATCCGGACGGTCCAGGCCCCGGCCGAGCGGCTGCGCGAGCTGTTCGGGCCGGGGAGCTTCGACGTCGTCCTGTGCCACGGCGTGCTGATGTACTTCGACGACCCCGACCCGCTGCTCGCCGACCTCGCCCGCCTCCTCGCGCCCGGCGGCGTCCTGTCGCTCCTCGTCCGCAACGGCGACGCCCTCGCCATGCGCGACGGGCTCATGGGCGACTGGGCGCGGGCGCTGCGGGCGTTCGAGGGCACCGGCTACGTCAACAGGCTCGGCGTCCCGGCCAGGGCCGACCGGCTCGACGAGCTCACGCGGCGGCTGGCCGTACAGGGGCTGGGGGTGCGGCAGTGGTACGGCGTGCGGGTGTTCTGCGACGCCGCGCCCTCTGACGCGCCCGTCCCCGAGGACATCGACGACGTGCTGGCGGCGGAGGAGCGCGCGGGCAGGACCGACCCTTACCGGAGGGTGGCCGCGCTGGTCCACCTCATCTGCGCAAAAGGTGAGGAAAGGCTTATATAAGCCGTACCTGAAGTTGTACCATATTCGGTATGAACCCTCCCGGATCGTGGTGCGAGCGGCCCAAGCCGCAGGCTCCCTCTTGTGAGCTCCCGTCTCCGTGGAGCAAGCCCAAGCAGCCGGACAACTGGTGTGAAACGCAGAAGGATCCGGTGCTGTCGGCCCTGGGATTCCTGCTCAGGGTCGCCAAGCGGTAAAACCGCGTGATAGAGGGCCGTTTGTCTGGGTAGTCGCCTTCCTCAGCGGAGGAGGCGAGCGTCGTGAATGACACCCACAAGCTGGTCAACGACCTCTCCGAGCAATTCTCCAGGCTCGTGAGGGACGAAGTCCGCCTGGCGAGGATCGAGCTGGCGGAAAAGGGCAAGCACGCGGGCTTCGGCGCGGGGCTGTTCGGCGCGGCGGGCATGGCCGCGTTCTTCGGCGGCGCCGCACTCGTGACCACCGTCATCCTGCTTCTGGCCCTGGTGCTGCCCGCGTGGGCGGCCGCCCTCATCGTGGCGGGCTTGCTCTTCGTCATGGCCGCACTGCTCGGCCTGGTCGGCAAGGGCCAGGTACGACGCGTCGGTTCGCCGATCCCGTCGGAGACCATCGCGAGCGTCAGGGCCGACATCGACATGGTCAAGGAGAGGGCACGGCGATGAGTGAGACCGATCCGGGACATCCCGGACAACACGCCGGAGACGTCGGCGCCCGCAGGGCGATGGTGGGCACGCCGACCGAACGCGAGTCCATCAACGTGCCCCCGACCCGGCCGGGGGCCGCCGAGAACGCCCGGCGGGTAGAGGAGGAACGCATGGCACACGAGACATTCCCCCCCGAAGCCCCCTTCGACAAGGAGCAGACCGAGGCCCTGGAACGCGAGTGGGCCGAGGCGGAGTCGCCGCGCCACCACCGCGGCGGGACGCGCCAGGCACACGGGACGACGGGACGCGGGACAAAGCACCGGGAAGAGGGCGATGTGCGCAAGGAGATCGAGGAAACCCGCAGGGAACTGGGCGACACCGTTTCGGCGCTGGCCGCCAAGACCGACGTGAAGGCCAGGGCCGCCCACGCGGCCGAGGCCGCCAAGGACAGGGCCGCGGGCATGGCCGGGTCCGCCAGGGACAGGGCGGCGGGTATGGCCGGGTCCGTCAAGGAGAAGGCGTCGGAGATGGCGGGCAAGGTCCGCGAGGGCACGCCCCACCAGGTCAAGGACGCCGCCGGACAGGTGCGGAAGGGGCCCGTGCTGCTCGTCGCCGCGGCGGGCGCCGTGACCGCCTTCGTCATCCGCCGCATGATGCTGCGCCGGCACCGCCGCCCGCGCATGACGCTGCGGCGCCGCCGCCCGTTCGGATAGGAGGGGACGGTACGGCCGGCGCCCACGGGGGCCGATACGCTGCCGTGGTGATTCGTCGAACGGCCGCCGCCGCCATCCTCGCCCTGCTGGTGACGGGATGCGGCGGAGGCTCAGCGGTGAGCGACTTCGGCACGCTGGTCAAGGGCGCCAAGGGCACGACCGTGCCCGTCGAGCTGCGCTCCGGCCAGCGCTTCTCGCTGGTCGTCGCCGACAACCCGTCCGTCGGCGACGACTGGAAGCTGGTCGCCGTGCCGGACCCGAAGGTCGCCTCGTTCATCAGCGAGGAGCACAAGACCGAGGGCAGCGGCGGGGTCGGGGCCGGGGGCACGACCTACTTCGTGTTCAACAGCAAGCGCCCGGGCACGACGGAGATCAAACTGTACGACTGCTGGCGGTGCGGCCAGTCCACGACGCCGCCCGACGAGCAGAGCCGGCAGCAGTCGGGCGAGGCCGTCTTCACCGTGACGGTCAGGTGAGCCCGGCGCCGGTCAGGTGAGCCCGGCGCCGCGGAACCCCGCCGGTTAGTGTGGGGATCATGGATTTCATCCGGGTGCGCGCCTCCTCCGACGGCGCGGAGACCATCTCCTATTGGACCGGCGACGTGTACGGCTGGCAGGACGACGGCGGGCCGCACCACCTGTTCGGGTTCGAGGGCCTGAACGTGGCCAGAGCGGTCGAGGCCGACGGCGGCTGGCAGCTGCTGACCAGGGAGGCCGCCCTCTACCTCGACCCGAGGACGAGGGAGGTGCTCGACACCTGGGACAACCCGCTCACCGAGCGGGCGGTCGAGGTGCAGCACGTCTTCAACGACCCGGTCAACCAGCGGCTCGGCGCCTACCCCGTGCCGACCACCCGCCTGGGCGACCAGGTGATCTACAACATCGACATCCGCCTGGCCTACCCCTCGCCCCTGAAGGTCGCCGACCACCCCGACAACTCGGCGAGCGACACCTACCGGGCGCTGGAGCTGTTCCAGTTCTTCGCCTCGGCCAAGGACCTCGACTCGGGCGTGCCGGACGTGCCGTGCGTGTTCTCGTGGTGCCGGGTCTCGCCGTGGCTGCCGTGGATGGCGATGGGGCAGCGCGGGGGCGGGCTGGTCTACCACTGCAGGGGCGCCAAGGTGGCCGAGGTGCCGCAGCGGCTGCGCGAGCGGGTGGGCGAGCACTTCCTGCACGCCCCCGCCGAGTGGTCGGCGCCCAACGTGACGAGCTGGACGGCCTTCGCGGAGCGGGCAGCACGACAGCCTCGCGGATGAGGCGGATAGGGTCGGGCGGTGAGCACTGACCTGTTCTGCGAGATCATCGCGGGTGAGCGACCGGCGACCATGGTCCACTCCGACGAGGTCGCGGTCTCGTTCCTGGACGTCCGGCCGGTCTTCAAGGGGCACGTGCTGGTCGTGCCGAGGGTCCACGTCGAGACGCTCGCCGACCTGGCCGACGTGGGGCCGTTCTTCGAGCGGGTGCAGGCCGTGGCCCGGGCGGTGGAGGAGGGGCTGCAGGTCGCCGGTACGTTCGTGGCCATGAACAACCGCGTCAGCCAGAGCGTGGCCCATCTGCACGTGCACATCGTCCCGCGCAACAAGAAGGACGGGCTGCGCGGCTTCTTCTGGCCGCGCACCACGTACGAGTCCGCCGCGGAGGCCGAGTCGTTCGCCGACCTGATAGCGAAGGCCCTGTGACAGCGGAGGGCCTCTGATGGCGGAGGGCCTCTGAGCTAGGCTCTGGCGGCGTGGAGTACGTGGTGGGCGTCACCGTGGTCGCGGTGCTCGTCAGCGTGCCCGCGATCGTGCTCTGGCGGGTCATGCGGGGGCGCCGCGAGCTGGGCACCAGTCCGGCGGAGCGGGCCACGTTCGAGACCCTGCACACCGCCTCGCTGGCCGGGCCGCCGCTGCGGGCCGGGCTGACCGCCGACGGCGCCGAGCGGGCCTCGCGCCACCTGCGCGCGCTGCTCGGCTCGGCCGCGCTGGCCATCACCGACCGCGAGCGGCTGCTCGTGTACGACGGCGCCGGAGAGCACCACGCCGACCAGGCGTTCGAGCACGCGGCGGCCACCTTGGAAGACGGCCGCACCCAGGTGCTGACCATCGACTGCGACCTGCTCGAATGCCCGATCCACCAGGCCGTGGTCGTGCCGCTCACCACCGACGACCGGGTCGTGGGCGCCCTGGCGGCCTACGGGCAGGACGCCTCGGCGGGCCTGGTCAGGGCCGCGCAGGAGGTGGCCGGGTGGGTGGACTCGCAGCTGGAGCTGGCCGAGCTGGACCGCTCGCGCACGCTGCTCATGGAGGCCGAGGTGCGCGCGCTGCGGGCGCAGATCTCGCCGCACTTCATCTACAACTCGCTCACCACGATCGCCTCCTTCGTCCGCACCGATCCGGAGCGGGCCAGGGAGCTGCTGCTGGAGTTCGCCGACTTCACCCGCTACTCCTTCCGGCGGCACGGCGAGTTCACCACGCTGGCCGAGGAGCTGCGCTCGATCGACCGCTACCTGATCCTGGAGCGGGCCAGGTTCGGCGACCAGCTCCAGGTGACGCTCCGGATCGCGCCCGAGGTGCTGCCGGTCGCGGTGCCGTTCCTGTGCCTGCAGCCGCTCGTCGAGAACGCCGTCAGGCACGGCCTGGAGAGCCGCAACGGCGTCGGCCGCATCACGATCATCGCCGAGGACGCCGGGGCCGAGTGCCGCATCAGCGTCGAGGACGACGGGCTCGGCATGGACCCCGACCGGCTGCGCCGAATCCTCGCAGGTGACATCCCCGCCTCGGGCGGCGTCGGGCTGGCGAACGTGGACGAGCGGCTGCGCCAGGTCTACGGCGACGAGTACGGCCTCGTGGTCGAAACCGCCCAGGGAGCGGGCACCAAGGTCAACGTCAGGTTGCCGAAATATCACCCAGGCGTCTCTGCCCGTTGACCTGGATCTTTCTTGTCGGTTTTATCACTGTCTATGGCGCAACTACGGGTCCTCGCGGTCGACGACGAGCTGCCGGCCCTCGAAGACCTGTCGTACCTGCTGCGTGCCGACCCCCGCATCGGCGAGGTGGCCACCGCCAGGGACGGCGCGGCGGCGCTGCGGCTGCTCGACCGCGCCATCGCCGACGGCCGGCCGATCGACGCGGTCTTCCTCGACATCCGGATGCGCGGGCTCGACGGGGTGGTGCTCGGGCGGCTGCTGTCGCAGTTCGCGAACCCGCCCAGGGTCGTGTTCGTGACGGCGTACGAGGAGCACGCCGTGGACGCGTTCGAGATCAAGGCCGAGGACTACCTCCTCAAGCCGGTACGCCCGGAGCGGCTGGCGGAGGCGATCCGGCGGGTGGCGGTCTCGGCCGACGTGCCGGCGGAGGTGGGGGAGACCGACACGATCCCGGTCGAGCTGGGCGGGGTGACCCGGTTCGTGTCCAGCGCCGACGTGATCTACGTGGAGGCGCAAGGGGACTACGCGCGGCTGCACACGGCCACGGGCAGCCACCTGGTGCGGATCCCGCTGGCCACCCTGGAGGAGCGGTGGGCCTCGGCGGGGTTCGTCCGCGTGCACCGCAGCCATCTGGTGGCGGTCAAGCACATCGAGGAGCTGCACATCGACTCGGGCAAGTGCACGGTGCGGGTCGGGGACACCGAGTTGCCGGTCAGCCGCCGCCACACGCGCGAGCTGCGCGACCTGCTGGTGCGCAGAGCCAGGAAGGCGAGGTCGTGATGAGCCAACCGCGTCCAGGGCGCCGGGCGCCCCTGCCCCGCGTGGAGGCGTCCCGGCGCGAGGCCCCGCGCCGGGTGGCCGTGACGAGCCCGCGCACGGCCGCCGCCCGCCGTCCGCGCTACCCGGGCACCCGGGAGATCGACGAGCAGACCCGGCTCGGCGAGGTCTACATGCGCTCGTTCCTGCGCACCCAGGTCCGGCTGGCGCTGTTCGTCTGCACGGTGCTGGCGTGCGTGGTCGGCGGGCTGCCGCTGCTGTTCCTGCTCATTCCCGAGCTGCGCTCGGTGCACCTGCTCGGCGTCCCGCTCCCGTGGGCGGTGCTCGCCGGGCTCATCTACCCCGCCTTCGTCATCGGCGCCTGGCTGTACGTGCGCCAGGCCGAGCGCAACGAACGCCACTTCGCCGAGCTGGTCAAGCGGCCATGAGCACGGCGATGACCGGACGCGCGCGAGCGGCGGAGCCGGTCGCATGAGCGAGCGTAGCGAGCGACCAATTAGACACAGCTCTGTCAGGCTCATGCGCCCGACGAAGGAGGGCGCATGAGCCTCGCGGCGGTGCTGGTGGTCGTGGTGGCGGCCGTGCTGATCGGCGCGTTCGGGATCAGGGTCTCCCGCACCACCTCCGACTTCTACGTCGCCTCCCGCACCGTCAGCCCGCTCTGGAACGCCTCGGCCATCGGCGGCGAGTACCTGTCGGCGGCCTCGTTCCTGGGCATCGCCGGGCTCATCCTGTCGTTCGGCGTGGACATGCTCTGGCTGCCCGTCGGCTGGACCGGCGGGTACCTGGTGCTGCTCGTGCTGGTGTCGGCGCCGCTGCGGCGCTCGGGCGCGTACACGCTGCCGGACTTCGCCGAGGCCAGGCTGGAGTCGATGGCCGTGCGCCGCACCGCGAGCGTGCTCGTCGTGCTGATCGGCTGGTTCTACCTGATGCCGCAGTTCCAGAGCGCGGGCCTGGTGCTGCGGGAGATCACCGGCGCGCCGGTGTGGGTGGGCGGGCTGCTGGTCGCCGTCGTCGTGGCGGTGAACGTGCTGTCCGGCGGCATGCGGTCGATCACGTTCGTGCAGGCGTTCCAGTACTGGCTCAAGCTGACGGCGCTGGCCCTGCCGCTGGTGTTCCTGCTGATGGCGTGGAAGGCCGACGGCGCGCCCGCGGTCAGCCCGCAGGACGCGGCCACCTGGCAGGTGCCGCTGGCCGGGGGCAAGGAGTACGGGCTCTACTCGACGTACTCGCTGATCCTGGCCACGTTCCTGGGCACCATGGGGCTGCCGCACGTGCTGGTGCGCTTCTACACCAACCCGGACGGGCGGGCCGCGCGCCGCACGACGCTGGTGGTGCTGTCGCTGCTCGGGGCCTTCTACCTGCTGCCCGCCGTGTACGGCTGGCTCGGCCGCCTCTACGCGCCCGACCTGGTCCGCACGGACACGGTCGTGCTGACGCTGCCCGAGCGGATGGTCGGCGGCACGGTGGGCGAGCTGCTGACGGCGCTGGTGACGGCGGGGGCGTTCGCCGCGTTCCTGTCCACCTCGTCGGGGCTGACCGTGTCCGTGGCGGGGGTGATCGCGCAGGACCTGCTCAAGGGCAGCGTGCGCTCGTTCAGGATCGCCACGCTGATGGCGGTGGCGGTGCCGCTGGCCCTGGCGTTGTGGGCGCGGGCGCTGCCGGTGGCTGACGTGGTGGGGCTGGCCTTCGCGGTGGCGGCCTCGTCGTTCTGCCCGCTGCTCGTGCTGGGCATCTGGTGGCGCCGCCTGTCGACGACGGGGGCGCTGGCCGGGCTGTTCGTGGGCGGCGGGCTGGCGTGCGCGGCCGTGCTCGTCACGATCGTCGCCGGTCCGTACGACGGGCCCGCGGGGGCCTTGCTGAGCCAGCCGGCGGCCTGGACGGTGCCGATCGCGTTCGCGGTGATGGTGTCGGTGTCGTTCCTGACCCCGCACCGCGTGCCGCCCGGGGTCGCCAGGACCATGGTCAGGCTGCACACCCCGGAGGACCTCGACCTCGACCGCGGCGACTGGCGCCCCCGCTCGTCGTGATCCCGCGGGCGGTCAGGGCAGGTACGCCTCCTTGATCCGGGCGCGCTGGTAGGTGTGGTCGGTGCCGCAGTCGTGGCAGTAGCCGGACACCGTGCCACGGGTGAGCTCGATGTCCTCCATGTAGTGCTCGCGCCGCTGCCAGACGATGACGATCGGCTCGCCGGTGACGGAGGCCACGGCGAGGGCCTCGGCGGGCGTGGCGGGCTCGCCGCCGTGGAGGATCGCGGTGGCGTCCAGCACCGGTTCGGACTCCACGGGGAGGCGGCGGCGCTGGGGAGGCTCGGCCTTGACGGTGCCGTCGGGGGCCAGGGCGACCGGGGCGTGGCCGCTCTGCCGCAGCAGCTGGAGGGTCTCCTCGGGAGGCAGGGCGCTGAGGGCGACCGTGGGGGCGACGGGCCGCAGCGCCAGCTTGCGCAGGGCCTTGGTGCCGCACAGCTCGGTGATGAGCGCCGGGTCCTCGGCGGTCAGCACGCAGGCGGCGGAGGCGACGCGGACGGCGCCGTGCCTGCGGGCGACGTCGGTGACGAGGTAGCTCAGCGGCTGGGGGACGGCCTTGGCGGAGACGCGGGCCAGCTCCTCCAGCAGGCCGTCGGCCGTGGTCCCCGCGTCCAGCGCCCGGCGCACGCTCTTCTGCGAGAACCGCCACACGCTGGCCCGGTCGCGTGACTCCAGGTCGGCGCAGCCGTTCAGGAACGCGGTCAGCTCGGGCGCGGGCACCCCCGAGACGATCGCGGTCAGGTCGTTCTGCAGGGTCACGGTGCGGGACGGCGCGGGGAAGCGGGCGGCCACCTCGGCGCCGTCGAGGTGGGCGCGGCCGAGCTCGGTCAGGGCTCCCTCGTGGACCATCCCGAGCAGCTCGCCCTCGCGCAGCGCGGCGGCGACGAACTCGGTGGCGGCCTGCGCGAACTCCTTGACCGCCCTGGTCCGCCACTCCACGGCCGGGCGCAACCCGGCGGGGGTCGAACCCCGCCCGGGAGGAAGCGTCTGGAGCACGCGCAGCGTGGCCCGCCGGATCTCGCCGGCCCCGGACTCGAACTGGTACGGCGGCGCGTGCGGTGTCATGTGCTCGGGGCAGCAGCCCGTCACCCGGAACGTGGCCGCCTGCGGCACGGCCAGCCAGGTGTCCACCAGGGCCTTCCACCGCGAGGCCGGGTCCAGGCCCAGCCAGGTGTCGGCCAGGGTGGTGCTGACCAGCCGCTCGCCCGTCTCGGAGGCGATCAGCTCGGTGCCGAAGGCGAGGTCGAGCCAGAGCGTGACCGCCTGCTCGGTGGCGTCGAGGGTCTTGGCCGTCCGCTTCAGCTCCCGCGCGCCCACCCCGCCCGCCTTCAGCTCGGCGATGGGCTGCGTCCCCGCCAGCTCGATCAGCGCCTCCATCCGGTCCACGGCGGCCAGCGCGGCGGCGAGCCCGTCCGGGTCCGCGGCGAGCTCCGCGGACGGCACGTCCGGCTGGCCCGTGAGCTCGGGCTTCCAGCCGTCGCCGCGCAGCGCGAGCGCGACCTCCATGGGCAGCTCGTACTCCCAGCCGTCCCGCACCACGAACCCGGCCTCGGCCAGCCGCGTGACCGGATGGTCCGCCTGGCCGGTGCCGTACCAGACCGCGTGCTGGTAGACCGGCTCCCCGTCCGCCATCGACTCCAGCAGCGTCACGGCGGCGGGCGGCAACGTGGCGGCGCGTGCCCGTACGGCCGGGCCGTCGCCGACGATCTCCGCCGCCTGCGCGAGCACCTCCGGCCTGCGGCCCTTCGGCTTGCCGCCCAGCCCCTTGACCAGGGACTTCAAGTCCTCGGCGGTCAGCTCGCGCAACGGCCGGCCCAGCCCGAACGGGTTCGCCCACAGGCCCGGCCGGTGCGGCGAGGTCACCGTGCCCGCCTCGCCGTCGCCGTCGAGCACCACGAGGCCCCAGGCGGCCAGGGTTTCGAGCGTCTCGCCGAGCCGGTCACCGGGATCGTGGACCAGCTCGGCCAGCGCCGCGCGGCTCGCCTCGCCGCCCAGGATCTGCAGCGCCTGGCTGGCGAGGTGGCAGTCGGCGTCGAGCGCGAGCAGGGCGGGGACGGCCAGCTCCGGTGCCGCCAGCAGGCGTTCGAGCGCCTCGGGGGAGGGGGCGGCGGCCAGCTCCGGCCTGTTGTGGAGGAGGCGGGCCAGGTCGGCGGCGGGAAGAGACACACCTCGACCCTAGCGAGACGGGCGCCGCGCACGCACGGTGTTCAGCCGGGCGGCAGCTCGCCCGAGCCCCGGGCCACCAGCTCGACCGGGACTTTGACGCGGCGGGGCGACGGCGACGGGTTCAGCAGGAGGTCCACCGCGCTGCGGGCCAGGCGGGCCGTGTCGTAGCGGACCACCGTCACCCCCGGGTTGAACACGTCCGCGAGGGCGAAGTCGTCGAAGCCCACGTAGGCGGGCCGCTCCGGCCGTTCCCGCAGCGCCTGCAGGATGCCGATCGCGGCGCGGTTGTTGGTGGCGAAGAAGGCCGTCGGCGGGTCCGGGAGGTCCAGGAGGCGGCCCACCTCGTGCGAGACCCGCCACGGGTCGAAGAGCCCGCGGACCGTCAGCGTGTCGTCGGCCGGCAGCCCGGCCGCGCGAAGAGCCGCGCGGTAGCCGGTGGCGCGGTCGTGGACCGAGCTCACGCCCTCGTCGTCCGAGACCAGCGCGATCCGGCGGTGGCCGCGGGCCAGCAGGTGCTCGGTCGCGGCCCGGCCGCCCCGCACGTCGTCCAGCAGCACCACGTCCGCCGAGTCCAGGCCCGGCGGCACGCGGTCCACGAACACCGTGGTGAGCGAGGCGTGCTCGGCCAGCCACGAGTGATCGGCCGCAGAGGGGACGACGATCAGGGAGTCCACGCCCCGCGCGTACATCGACTCGATGAGCATGCGCTCCTTGTCGGCGCTCTCCTCGTACGAGCCGAACACCACCAGCGCCTCGTGCCGGGCCGCGGCGGACTCCACGGCGGCGGCCAGGCGGGAGTAGAACTCGTTCGAGATGTTCTCCATCACCAGCCCGAGCGTCAGCATCGTCGCGCCCCTGGCCAGGCGGGCGGCGGCCTCGTTGCGGCGGTAGCCGAGCGCGCTGATCGCCGCCTGCACGCGCTCCTGCAGCAAGGCCCTGACGTGCGGCTCCTGGTTGACCACGCGGGAGACGGTCTTGAGGCTCACGCCCGCGTGCCGGGCCACGTCGGCCATGGTGGGCTTGCGGGTGCTTTCGCCCCGCGAGGCCGCCCGGTCACCCAGATCCCTGGCTGTCATAGTCTGCCCCCATGGATGACGAATGGATCTGTGGCCGGTTGGGCGAGGACGAGCCCTGGGCGTTGGGCGCGGTCAACCCGCCGGTGTTCGAGAACTCGCTGTTCACCTTCGCGACCGCGGAGGAGCTCGGTGAGGCGATCAGGAGCGAGGACGAGCGCTACGTCTACTGGCGGGGCACCAACCCGACCGTCGACCTCGCTCAGCGTAAGCTCGCCGCGCTCGAGCGGGGGGAGCGTGCCAAGTGCTTCGGGTCGGGAATGGGAGCCATCTCGGCGACCATCTCCTCGCTCGTCAAGACCGGGGACCACGTGCTGGTGCTGGGCGCAGTGTACGGCCCCACCACCCAGTTCCTGCGTTACCTGGAGAAGTTCGGGATCACCCATACGCACGTGAACGACCTCGCGGAGTGTGACAGCGCTATCAGGGCGAGCACCCGTCTACTGTACTTCGAGTCGCCTTCCTACATGGCCTACGCCGTGGTCGACATCACGGAGGTCACGGCGTGGGCGCGGGAGCGCGGGCTGGTGAGCGTGATGGACAACACCTGGTCCACGCCGATCTTCCAGAAGCCGCTGACCATGGGCGTCGATCTCGTCGTGCACTCGCTGTCGAAGTACATCGGCGGGCACAGCGACCTCGTGGGCGGCGTCGTGGTGGGCCCCTCCCGGCTGATCAGGCCGCTCGCGCTGACCGAGTACCAGCTCTACGGGGCCGCCATGTCGCCGCACGACGCGGCCAAGGTGATCAAGGGGCTGCGCACGCTGCCCGTGCGGATGGCCGCGCACCAGGAGCGGGGGCTGGCCGTGGCCGAGTTCCTGTCGGGGCATCCGGCCGTGCGGGCGGTGAACCACCCCGGGCTGGCCTCCCATCCCGGGCACGCCATCGCGAAGCAGCAGATGTCGGGGTTCTCCAGCCTGTTCAGCCTGGAGCTGGACACGGAATCGCGCCAGGAGGTCGGCCTTTTCCTCAATAAGTTGCGACATTTCAGGATTGGGGTGTCTTGGGGAGGCTTCGAGAGCCTGGTGAACGCCCCCGCCCTGTCCACCGAGGAGAGCGTGCGGGCCACCATGGGCATCCCCGTCGGCCTCGTGCGCCTCTCGGTCGGCCTGGAGCCCGCGGAAACGTTGATCAAGGATCTCGGTCTAGCGCTGGAGGGGGTCGGTCGCCTAGCGTGACTGACAGCGCTGTCTGAAGCTGGAGGCTCAGCATGAGAACCCCCCTCCTGGCGGCCGCGGCCGCCGCCACGCTGTTGCTCGCAGGTTGCGGCTCCGGCTCGTCGTCCCCGGGAGAGGTACGGCTCCGCATGATCGAGAGCCTGACCAGTCCCGAACGCACGAAGCTCATCAAAACCCTGCTTAACGACTTCGAGAAGGCCAACCCGGGCATCAAGGTGGAGCTGATCTCGCCGCCACTCGACAGCGCCGACCAGAAGATCACCCAGATCCTGCAGACCAAGAAGGACCTGGACGTGCTGGAAGTACGCGACCACACGGCCAAGTCCTTCTCCAACAACGGCTGGCTGGCCGAACTGCCCACCGCGGACTGGCCCGGCTGGCCGGACCTGACCGAGCTGGCCCAGAAGAAGGCGGTCGAGGTCGGGGGCAAGGCGTACCTGATCCCGTACGGCTTCTACCAGCGCACGCTGTTCTACCGTACGGACTGGGGCCTGGCCCAGCCGCCGGCCACCTGGCAGGAGCTCTACGAGGCGGGCAAGAAGCTGACCTCGGGCGACCGGTTCGGCTACTCGTTCCGGGGCGGCAAGGGCGGGGCCGACTACGCGGTCATGATGGTCAGCGCGTACAACGGCGAAGCCCTGAATCCCGAAAAATCGTTCTATCTCAAGGACAAGCGGACGATCTTCTCCACCCCCGAGGCCGCCCAGGCCATGGACCTCTACGTCAAGATCTTCAAGGAGGCGTCGCCGCCCGACTCCGTCTCCTGGGGCTACCCCGAGATGGTCCAGGGCTTCACCTCGGGCGTCACCGGAATGCTCATCCAGGACCCCGAAGTGATCAAGACGGTCCAGGAGAGCGGCATGACGACCTGGTCGACGGCCCCCATCCCCAAGGGCCCCTCGGGATACGCCTTCCAGCCCGTCGGCTACGCCGGATGGGGCGCCACCTCCTTCTCCGAGCACCCGAAGGAGGCGGTCAAGCTGGTCCAGTTCCTGTCGGAGGCCAAGCAGAGCATCGCCTTCGCCAAGGGCAACTCGCTCATCCCGATCTCCAAGCAGGCCCAGAGCGACCCGCAGTTCTCGCAGGGCGCGTGGAAGGCGTACCTGCAGGCCCAGCAGGACCCCAAGCAGGTGATCACGATCAGGCCCGTCGACTACCCGGGCTGGAGCCAGTTCATCACCGACTCCGACCGTGACGTGCAGGCCCTGATCACCGGCAAGAAGACCACGGCCGAGGTGCTCAAGTCGTGGGACGCCTTCTGGACGGACCAGGCCAAGAAGGTCTCATGAGGCTCTTCACCCCCCGCCGGGCCAGGTTCATCGCCCTGTGCCTGCTGCCCGGCGTGGTCTTCGTGACCCTGTTCACGTACTACCCGATGATCCGCGGCGCGGTGATCGCCTTCCAGCGCTACAACCTGTTCGACATCACCTCGACGCCCTTCGTCGGCCTGGAGAACTTCCGGGCGGTCCTGGCCGAGGACCGGTTCTGGACGGCGCTGCGCAACACCGGCACGTGGGTGGCCGTGTCGCTGTTCTTCCAGTTCTTCCTGGGCTTCGGGCTGGCGCTGCTGCTGCGCCGGCACTTCCGCGGGCGGGGCCTCTACCAGGCGTGGGTGTTCTTCCCCTGGGCCATGTCGGGGTTCCTGATCGGCCTGCTGTGGCGGTGGATGTTCAACGGGCAGTTCGGCGTGCTCAACGACCTGCTGCTCAAGACCGGGCTCATCGACCAGCGCATCGGCTTCCTGGCCACCCCCGGGTGGGCGATGACGTCGGTGATCGTGGCGAACATCTGGTACGGCGTCACGTTCTTCGCCATCATGATCATGGCCGCGCTGCAGTCGGTCCCGAAGGAGCTCTACGAGGCCGCGGCCGTGGACGGGGCCTCGCGGCCGCGGCAGTTCTGGCACGTGACGCTGCCGCACATCCGGCCCACGCTCGCCCTCATCGTGCTCCTGCGGATCATCTGGATCCTGAACTTCCCCGACCTCATCTACTCGATGACCGGCGGCGGCCCGGCCGGCGGCACCGACATCATCACGACCTTCCTCATCCAGCAGGTCATCGGCGGCGACTACGGCCGGGCGGGCGCGGTGGGCCTGCTCATCCTGGGCCTGCTGCTGGCCTTCAGCGTCTTCTACCTGAACGCGACGAGATTCGAGAAGTCACGATGAAGCATGTCGGCAACGCGGCCAAGGTCGTCGTGCTGGGCGCCTGGCTGCTGATCACCCTCTTCCCCCTCTACTGGATCGTCGTCACCTCTCTCAAGCCCAAGTCCGAGATCTTCTCGATGCCGCTCAGGTACTGGCCGGGCAACGTGACGTTCGAGCACTACGAGGAGCTGTTCTCGTTCGCGGACTTCGGCGCGTACCTGCTCAACAGCCTGCTCGTCTCGCTCGTCGCGGCCGGCGTGGTGACCGCGATCGGCGTGCTGGGCGGCTACACCCTGGCCCGCTTCGCCTTCCCCGGCAGGGGCGCGCTGATGCTGGCGTTCCTGGTCACGCAGATGATCCCGCTGTTCATCGCGCTCGGCCCGCTCTACCTGCTGATGTCCGACCTCGACCTGCTCAACCGGCTGGCCGGGCTGATGCTGGTGTACGTGGCCATGCTGGTGCCGTTCGCCACGATCATCATGCGCGGCTTCTACGAGCGGGTGCCGGTCGCGCTGGAGGAGGCCGCGCAGGTGGACGGCGCCTCGCGGCTGGTGGCCATGGTGCGGGTGGTCGTCCCCGTCATGCTGCCGGGCATCGCGGCCACGTTCATCTTCGCGTTCGTGCAGTGCTGGAACGAGCTGTTCCTGGCGATCACGTTCATCGACAGCGAGGACGCCAAGACCATCCCGGTCGCCATGAACTCCTTCATCACCCAGTACGACATCGACTGGGGCTCGATGGCCGCGGCCACCGTGATCTCGGTGCTGCCGACCCTCGTGCTGTTCGCCGCCATCCGCCGCTACATCGTGGAAGGGCTCACTGCGGGCGCCGTTAAGGGGTGATGCATCCGATGTATTTCGGTTGACCGCCCTTGACTAAGGTCATCTTGCGTGTCATACAGGCGAAAGACCCGATGTCTCGTCTGTGAGGTCCCGCATGACACCCCCCAACGACGACCCGACCCGCCGTGCCGTGATCGGCGGCTTAGGGCTCGCCCTCGTCCCCGCCGGCCCGGCGCTCGCGGAAACCGCCGGCACCGAAACCGCCAGCGCCCAGACCGGGGCCGGACCGGCCGCCCGCGGCTGGCAGCTCCGGCAGCGCGTGCGCTGGGCCGAGTTCATGAAGGGCCAGGACCTGCTCTGGGGCAGGATGCCCAGGTCCTGGTACGAGGGCCCGTTCCTCGGCGACGGGCTGCTGGGCAGCATGGTCTACCAGGAGCCCGGCCAGAACAAGATCCGTTTCACCGTCCAGCACGGCCGCGTCCAGGACCACCGGCCCCAGTTCGGCAGCGGCTGGGGCACCTGCCGCCTGCCCGTCGGCCACGTCACCCTCGACCCGGTCGGCACGATCACGGCCGTCGACTGGCGGCTCAGCCTGTGGGACGCCGAGGTCACCGGCACCGTCACCACGGACAAGGGCAAGCTGTCCTTCTCCGCGTTCGTCCACGACGAGCTGCTCGTCGCCAGGGCGGAGGCCGACGGCGAGGAGCAGGTCCGCTGGACGTTCCACCCCGAGGAGGCCGTCAGCCCCCGATCGGTCTCCGAGGCCCCGCCCAGCGGCTACACGCCGCACCCGCCCTGGACCACCGCGACCGCCGGCGACGTCGAGCAGGTGCTCCAGCCGCTGACCGGCGGCGGCCAGACCGCCACCGCCTACCGCGTCAAGGACGGGACGCTCCTGGTCGCCGTGGGCCACAGCTTCCCGTCCGCGACCGAGGCCCAGGAGAGCGCGCTCGCCAAGGTCAGGACCGCGCCGTCGTACGGGACCATGAAGAAGCGGCACCGCGACTGGTGGCACGAGTTCTACGGCAAGAGCTTCGTCTCCCTGCCCGACCAGCGGCTGCAGAGCTTCTACTGGATCCAGCTCTACAAGGTCGCCGCCGCCAGCCGCGCGGGCGGCCCGGTCATGGCCACCAGCGGCCCCTGGCTGGAGTCCACCCCGTGGCCCGCGGTGTGGTGGAACCTCAACGTGCAGCTCGAATACTGGCTCATCCACGGCTCCAACCACCTGGAGCTCGACTCGCTCACCAGCACGCTCGACCGCAACCGCGACCAGCTCGTCGCCAACGTGCCGGCCGCCTACCGCGCCGACTCGGCCGGGGTGGGGCGCAGCTCCGACATGTTCTGCACCCGGGGCGTGGGCACGCCCGGCTCGGGCGCCGAGGTGGGCGACCTCACGTGGGCGCTGCACAACGTGTGGCTGACCTACCGGCACACCATGGACGACAAGCTGCTGCGTGACACGGTCTTCCCGCTGCTGCGGCGGGCGATCAACTACTACCTGCACTTCCTGGCCGCCGGGGCGGACGGCAGGCTGCACCTGCCCAGCACGCTCTCACCCGAGTATCCCGTCACGCCGCCCCAGGACACCAACTACGACCTGGCGCTGATCCGGTGGGGCTGCCGGACGCTCATCGAGTCGGCCGAGCGGCTCGGGATCGACGACCCGCTCAAGGCGAAGTGGCGAGAGGTGCTGGACACGCTCGTCGACTACCCGGCCGACGCCAACGGCTTCATGATCGGCGGGAGCACCCCGTACGACCAGTCGCACCGCCACTACTCCCACCTCCTCATGATCTACCCCCTCTACCTGGTCAACTGGGACCAGCCGGAGCAGCGGGCGCTGATCGAGAAGTCGGTCGCCCACTGGCAGTCGCTGACCAGCGCGCACCGCGGCTACAGCTACACCGGCGCCGCCTCGCTCTACGCCATGATGGGCCGGGGCGACACCTCGCTGTCCTACCTGGAGCGCTTCTTCGACCCGGCCAGCCGCTACCCGTGCCAGGCCAACACCCACTACGCCGAGGCCGGGCCGGTCATCGAGACGCCGCTGTCGGCCGCCCAGTCCCTCCACGACATGCTCTGCCAGAGCTGGGGCGGGATCGTCCGCGTCTTCCCGGCCGTGCCGGCCGCGTGGGCGGACGTCGCGATCCACGACTTCCGGACGCAGGGCGCGTTCCTGGTGTCGGCGGTGCGCGAGGGCGGCCGTACCTCGTTCATCCGGGTCAGGAGCCTGGCGGGGGCGCCGCTGCGGCTCAAGCACGGGCTCGACGGGCCCGTCACGGCCGTGCTCCCCGACGGGCGGCCGGCTCCGGTGAAGGACCTGGGGGAGGGCGTCGTCGAGATCGCGCTGCGCAAGGGGAGCGAGGTGCTCCTCCACACGGGCGCGCGGCCCGACCCGGTCATCGGACCTGTGCCGGTGAGCAAGCCGGGGGACACCTGGGGGCTGCCGCCGATCCCGCCTCCCGGGCGCACCACGCCGGTGGACCTTTCGGCGTACGCCGACAACGACGGCGTCTCCACACACGAGGCGATGACGGACGGGGACTTCGACGGGTCCGGCTACACCTATCCGGCCGAGGAGCTGCCGCCCGCCGGGCCGCTCGGCCACGACGGCCTGAGCTTCGTCTTCCCCGCGTACGGGGACGGCGCCGGGAACAACGTCACCGGCCGGGGACAGACGATCGCCGTGCCGTCCGGCCGGTACGCCAAGGTCCGGCTCCTGGGCGCGGCGAGCTCAGGGGCCGTCACCTCCACGCTGACCGCGACGTACGCCGACGGGACCACCGCCCAGGTGCCGTTCGTCCTGCCCGACTGGGGCGGCCAGCCCGGGGCGGGGTCCTCGGAGGTGCTGCGCTGCACCCACCGCCACGGCCGCACGGGCGTCAACTCGCTGCGGGTCGGGCTGTTCGAGGTGCCGGCGCCGCTCGACCCGGCCAAGGAGCTGCGCTCGCTCACCCTGCCCGCGCTCACCCGGCCCCAGCTTCACCTGTTCGGGCTCTCCTTGGAAGAACCCCGATGAAAGGAACGGTCGACCGCTCGTCGCACGCAACAGACCTTTCATCGCAAGCCATCCCCAACTAATCGCCGGACCTCAGCGACTCGTCGAACAACGTCACCAGGGGCCTCCACGGCGGGTAGGTTGCGCTCTTACGTTGGGCGTGATCCGCATCACAGTGGAGGTCTCATGACGACTAAAGAACATGACGCATCGGTCTATGAAGAAGTTCAGGAGAGCAGTGAGTTCCAGGATCTGAAACGGCGATTCCGCGCCTGGACGTTCCCGATGACCGTGGCGTTCCTCGCGTGGTACCTGCTCTACGTGGTGCTGTCCGGATGGGCGCGCGACTTCATGGGGATCAAGCTGCTCGGCGAGATCAACGTCGGCCTCGTCTTCGGTTTGCTCCAGTTCGTCTCGACGTTCCTGATCGCGTGGGCGTACGCCAGGCACGCCGAGAAGAAGCTCGACCCGATCGCCGACAAGCTCCGCCACGAAGTCGAGGAGAAGACCAAGTGACCTCCCACACCCTGGGGATGATCCTCTTCCTCACCTTCGTCGCGGCCACGCTGGGGATCACGTTCTGGGCGAGCCGGCAGACCAAGACCGCCGCCGACTACTACGCCGGCGGGCGGTCGTTCACCGGCGTGCAGAACGGGCTGGCCATCGGCGGCGACTACATGTCGGCCGCCTCCTTCCTCGGCATCGCCGGCATCATCGCGCTGTCCGGCTACGACGGGTTCCTGTACTCGATCGGGTTCCTGGTGGCGTGGCTGGTCGCGCTGCTGCTGGTCGCCGAGCTGATGCGGAACTCGGGCAAGTTCACCATGGCCGACGTGCTGGCCTTCAGGATGAGCCCGCGTCCGGTGCGTACGGCGGCGGGCGTGTCCACCATCGTGGTCAGCATCTTCTACCTGCTGGCCCAGATGGTCGGCGCGGGCGCGCTGGTCGGCCTGCTGCTCGGCATCACCTCCCCGGCGGGCAAGGCGTGGACCATCGTCGGCGTGGGCGCGCTGATGATCGTCTACGTGGTCTTCGGCGGCATGAAGGGCACCACCTGGGTGCAGATCGTCAAGGCCGTGCTGCTGATGGGCGGCGCCGCGCTGGTGACGGTGCTGGTGCTGGGCAAGTACGGCTTCAACCTCTCGGCCCTGCTCGGCCAGGCCGCCACCACCAGCGGCCCCAAGGCGAACCCCGACAACTTCCTGATCCCCGGGCTGAAGTACGGCACGGAGGCCCAGGGGCTGGCCGGCAAGATCGACCTGATCAGTCTGGGCCTGGCCCTGGTGCTCGGCACCGCGGGCCTGCCGCACATCCTCATCCGCTTCTACACCGTCCCCACCGCCAAGGACGCCCGCAAGTCCGTCCTGTGGGGCATTGGCATCATCGGCGTGTTCTACCTGCTGACCCTCGTGCTCGGCTTCGGCGCCGCGGCCCAGGTCGGCAAGACCGCGATCGTCGCCGGTGACGCGGCGGGCAACACGGCCGCGCCGATGCTGGCAGAACGCATCGGCCAGGAGATCTTCGGCTCGGTCGGCGGCACGATCCTGCTGGCGCTCATCGGAGCCGTCGCGTTCGCCACGATCCTCGCCGTCGTGGCGGGCCTCACGCTGGCCTCCTCCTCCAGCTTCTCGCACGACCTGTACGCGCACGTCTTCAAGCGCGGCCAGGCCAGCGAGCGCCAGGAGGTCGTGGTGGCCCGCGTCTCCGCCCTGGTCATCGGCGCCGTCGCGATCGGCCTGGGCATCCTGGCCCAGGGCCAGAACGTGGCGTTCCTGGTCGCCCTGGCCTTCGCCGTCGCGGCCTCCGCCAACCTGCCCGCGATCCTCTACAGCCTGTTCTGGAAGCGGTTCAACACGACGGGCGCGGTCTCGGCCATCTACGGCGGCCTGATCTCGGCCCTGGTCCTGGTCATCTTCTCGCCGGTGGTCTCGGCGCCCGCGCCCCCGGCCGGCGTCAAGCCGACCGCGCTGATCGTCGGCGTGGACTTCCACTGGTTCCCGCTGAGCAACCCCGGCATCCTGTCGATCCCGCTCGGCTTCCTGTGCGGGTGGCTCGGCACGATCCTCAGCAAGGAGTACAACGCGGCGAAGTACGCCGAGATGGAGGTCCGCTCCCTCACCGGCGTCGGCGCGGAGAAGGCGACCCAGCACTGACGTTCCCCCCTGAAGGCGCCTCCACCCCCTGCCCCCGAAGGCGCCTGCACCCGAGGGCCCGGCCTCCCGCGAGGCCGGGCCCTTCGCCGTGCCGAACAGGATCAGGCGGGCGCCCGGCGCCCGACCAGGTAGAGCAGGGCGCCCACCAGCAGGGACGCCAGCGCGATCCCGCCGACCAGCCAGAACCACATCCCGTACGCGATCTCGGCCCCGAACAGCGTGACCTTGCCCGCGTCGTTGGAGATCAGCGGCGTCCACGACCCGGAGAGCGTGGCCACCACGCCCACGAACGACGCCAGCGCCCCCACGACGGAGGCGACCCAGAACACCGCGGGCGAGGCCAGCCGCCGCGCCTCGAACTGGTCGCGGTAGCGCCGCAGGATGATCAGCACGTCCACGAACAGCACCACGATCGACAGGCACCAGATCACGGTCACCGCGGCCTGCAGGACGTTGTAGACCTCGGTCTGCGCGTCGGCGGGTCCGGTGGCGGTGTTCGTGGCGGCGAAGGGCACCACCACGAACGCCACCACCGTGAAGATCCCGGCCAGCGCGGTCTGGATCCAGACCGCCACGTCCGGCACCTTGTGCGCGTTGACGTGGGTGACCACCTTCGGCAGCCGCCGGTCCAGCCCGGACACGAAGATCAGCCGGGCGAAGGAGTAGTTGTAGACGACGGTGATGATGAAGAACATGGCCGCCAGCACGAGCGCGACCAGCTTGCCCGCCCAGTCGCCCAGCCCGATCCCCACCGCCTTGGCCACGGACGTGATGTCCGCCGCCTCCCCGGAGGGCACCGACACCATCACGCCCCAGGTGGCGACCAGGTAGGCGACCATGACGGCCAGCGACCCCCACAGCAGGTAGCGGGTCACGGCCCGCTCCTGCCTGATCTCCACCCCCATGTTCAGCGGCACCTCGACGCCGAGCAGCGCCAGCACGGCCAGGCCGAAGAAGCTCCAGTTCGCGAAGTTGAGCCCGTGCTCGGCCGACGGGCTCCAGGCCGCGAAGTCCCACGGGTCGGTGGCCGCCGGGTGCCCCGCGGCCAGGCGCGCGATCCCGGCCGCGAACATGAGCAGGATCGCCAGCCCGTACGCCAGGAAGACGACGTTCACCACGTTCTGGGTCAGCCGGAAGCGCAGGACCGCCAGCACGGCCGCGAGCAGCAGGATCACCACGATCAGCCCGCCCTGGGCCGCCACCGGCAGCGCCCCGAGCCCGGGGAAGACGTAGCCGAGGAACGAGATCGTCAGCGTCCCGGTCGCCACCATCACCAGCACGCCCGGCCACCAGGCGCAGAATCCGGCGAAGAACCCCCAGAACGGCCCGAACGCCTTGGTCGTCCAGAGGTAGATGGAGCCCTCGCCGGGGAACATGGCGCCGAGCTGGCCGGTGACGATCGCGCACGGGACGAGGAACAGCGCGAACGCGATGATCCACCACCCGAACGCGGCCGGGCCCGCGGACTGGATGACGGCGGCGTTCGTGATGAACAGCACGATCGACACGAAGATCGCCACCATGTCGAAGGTGGTCAGCACCCGAGGCAGGATCCCTCCGGCCACCCGCTCGGACAGCAGCTCGTTCTCGGCCATGGCGTGACCTCCCGGCGGATCTCCTACCTGCAAAGATCCGCCGGGCCGCGGCCGGCGTCAAGCACGTGCGCCCGGTGGTCGACCACCGTGGCGGACAGGATGCGCGCGCCCGATCCCCGTGGGGCCTCGGGCAGCCACGCCGGGGTGCCGGCGTCGAGCGGGTAGATCATGACCTCGACCGTCTCGACGCCGCCGGAGATGTCGATGTCCCAGGGCGCGCCGTTCCAGAACAGGTCCTGCGTGCGGTCCCCGGCCCTGGCCACCGCGACGTCGCCGACCAGGTCCAGGCGCAGCAGCGTGCGGTCTCCGCCCGGGGGCACGGTGATCGTGTAGCGGGCCGCGTGGGCCGCGAGCGTCTCCGGGTCCGGCGCGGAGGCCCGCCCGGGGACGGTGACCGGCCGGGCGGGCGGCGGCGTGGCCTCGGCCGTCCGCACGATCTTCACGGGGGCGCTCGATCGCGGGTGGTCGAGTTCGTGGCGCTCGAAGGCGCCGTCCTCGAAGATCTCGACGGTGGCGGGGCCGGTGGTGACGGCGGTCAGCGCGCCGTCCGCCTCCAGGATGTCGGCGTCGGACAGCACCAGCCGGCCGCCCGGCGTCCAGGCGCGCAGGGCGTCGGCCGCGTCGAGGACGAGCAGGCGTAGCCGCGACCCGTCCGGGGTCTCCACGGTGACGGGCGCGCGGCCGCCCGGCAGGTCCTCAAGGATCACCTCGCCGTCCCGCTCCAGGACCGGATGGCCGCTGACGGACGTGCCCGCCGGAAGGGAGAGATGGCCGGGGATCCCGTCCGTCTTCGTCAGGACCAGGACCGAACCCTCCACGACGGTCAGGACGCCGAGGGTCGCCCAGTTGATCGTGACGCCGCGGACGTCGAGGTTGACCGGCCAGCAGAAGAACGCCCCGCTCGGAACGTCCACCGGGCGGTGCGGGAACCGCACGCGGGCCCCGTCGAGTTCGAGGTCGAAGACCACGTCCCGCCGGGCCGGCAGCGGCTCGTACGGCTGGTGGTTGTTGACGAAGACGAACCCGGCGCGCCCGTCCGAGCGCAGCGACCAGCGCAGCGGCGTCTGGGGCGGGATGGTGGCGTTCATCCCGGCCAGGCGGTCGCCGAACGCGGCCAGGAAGGCGTGCTGGTTGCGCAGCAGGTGGAAGGTGTCGCGGGTCTGCAGGTGGGCCCCGATCGGGGCGCGGAAGTCGTAGTCGTACTCCGGCAGGTCGTTGGGGTAGCCGGTGGCGTGCGACTCCTGCAGGCCGGGCCGGGGGTTGGCGCCTCCGGCGTACATGTAGTAGCCCTGCCAGGCCGAGCCGCTGCCCAGCTTGGTGAGCGCCACCGCGGCGATGTCCGCCCCCGCGAGCAGGGGGCGCCGGTGGTAGGCGGTGGCCATGCCGCCGCCCAGCTCGCACGTCGCGGCGGGGAAGTCGGGGTGCTTGGCCCCGCCCGCCCGGTCCCCGGCCAGGTCCTTGCCGATGCCGGGGTCGTCCCACTGGTGGGAGAAGCGGAAGTGGGCGCGGAAGGAGTCGTCCCAGCCGTCGGCCGTGTCCACCCAGAAGCCGTCCGCGTACCCGCCGTAGAGGGGGAAGACCTCGCCGACGGGGAGGTCGGCGCTGCCCCAGGCGGTGGCCGTCCAGAGCGGGGCGTGCAGGCCACACTCGCGGGCGATCCGCTTCAGGGTGAGCAGGTGGCCGGGCTGGTCGTACAGCTCGTTCTCGAGCTGGATCCCGATGATCGGCCCGTCGGGGCCGCACAACGGGCCGAGCCGCCGCCCCAGGTGGCCGAACCAGGTCCGCACCGCCTCCAGGTACGCCGGGTCGTCGCGGCGGGCGGGGGAGACCCAGTCGGGCAGCCCGCCGTTGCGGACCTCGCCGTGGCACCAGGGGCCGACGCGGACGATCGCCTCCAGCCCCGTGTTCCTGCATAGGTCGACGAACGCGGCCACGTCCAGCCCGCCGTCGAACACCGGCTCGCGGTCCTCGTGCTCCTGGTGGTGGATCCAGAAGACGTACGTGGAGACGACGTTCACGCCGCCGGCCTTCACCAGGCGCAGGGCGTCCTGCCAGCGCTCGCGCGGCACCCGGCTGTAGTGCAGCTCGCCCGTCACGGGGATCCATCTGCGGCCGTCGCGCCAGAGTGAGCGGCTGGTCAGGGCCAGGCCGGGGCGCGGGTCCTCGGCGCCGGCCATGGCGGGCCGGGTCTCGGGCCGGTCCCAGGGGGTGTTTCGCACGGGCATCCGACCATTGTCCACGCCGCTCGGGAGGGCGCGGCAGCCGGGGTCTTACATCGCAGATATTTTTACATTAGTTGTAAGTTTGCTCGAAGTGGTGTTATCTGGGGGTCGTGACAACAACTCACCAGCTGCCCTTACCCGTTCGCGTGGCGCCCGCGATCGGGCTGTGGTTCGTGGCGCCGCTGACCGCCGAGTTCCTGATGGGGAACATCCCGATCACCGATGTCGTGGCGGTGATCTCCACGACCTTCATCTACGGCGCCGGCGCGCTGGTCATCCGCGAGGTCGCCCGGCGGACCGGGCGCGGCTGGCCGTCGATCCTGGCGTGGGCGCTGGCGTACGGGATTTTCGAGGAGGCGGTCTTCACCCAGACGCTCTGGAACGAGAACTGGGCGAACGTCCGCATCCTCGACTACGGCTACGTTCCCGCGCTGGGGACCGGGGTGCCCTGGCTGATGTTCATGGTGGGCGTGCACACGATCTGGAGCATCAGCGCCCCGATCGCGGTGGTGGAGGCGCTCGCCGGCTCGCGCCGCACCACGCCGTGGCTGGGGAAGACCGGCCTGCGGGTCGTGTCGGCGGTCTTCGTGCTCTTCTTCGTGCTGGGCGGCGTCGCCAAGGCGATGCTCGAAGGCTGGCTCGCGTCCCCGGTCCAGTACGTCGGCGCCGGTGTGCTGGTCGTGGCGCTCATCGTGCTCGGCCTGCGCCTGCGCCGCGGCGGCCCCACGGTCGAGGGCGCGGTCGAGGTTGCGGTGCCCGGCCCGTGGGCGGTGTTCGCGTTCGCCCTGGTGGCCGGTGCGATCTTCGTGCTCCTCTACGCGTGCGACCCCACCGGCCTGTCGCCCTGGCTGGCCGTGCTGTCCGTCCCGGCGTGGCTGAGCGTGCTGCTCTATCTGGTGTTGTTCGCCGGGGTCGGCGCCCTGGTGACCCGCTGGTCGCACCGCTCCGGCTGGTCGGACGCGCACCGGCTGGCGCTCGCGGCGGGGGCCGTGCTCACGTACGCGTGGCACTCGTTCCCGTGGAAGGTGATCTCGATCTTTCCCGTGAGCCCGGCGGTCGATCTGACCAGCAACGCGATCATGACGGTCGGCGCGGTCGTCCTGCTGGTGTTCGCGGCCCGGCGGGTCGCCGCCTGAGCTGCCGGAGCGCCAGCAGAGTCAGCCAGGCCCAGCCGACGGTCACCGCGACGCGCTGGAAGAGCCCGCCGTGGGCGACCAGTGCCGGGTTCTGGGTGAAGGCGATCGTGGCCAGCACCATCGCCACCGTGAACCCGGCCGCGCTGGCGACCGAGTACGCCGCCCACCCGAGCGCCCGCTCCCGCGCGAACCCGGCCGCGAAGACCAGGCAGGCCGCGACCAGCGCCGCGAATCCCGCCAGCGAGAGGTAGTCGTGCAACGCCGCGTGCCCGCTGCCGTACTCCAGTAGCAGGCCGGGAGTGCCCGGCGGATAGCCGCTCACCGGGTCGGCGGTGAACACCCCGGCGCCGATGAGCCCGGCCGCCCAGATCCCCACCAGGACCGGGCCCCAGACCTTGTGGAGCGCCCGCCGCAGCCCGGCGGCGAAGGCGAGCATGAGGAGGCCGGCCACGACGAAGTTGACCGCCTGCACCCAGCCGGACGGGCCCAGCGCGAGCGAGCTGACCGGGTGCCGGAGCGGGTCGTAGTGGGGGCGCAGGGCGCCCTGGACGAGGAACGCGAGGGTGAACAGCGGCCCGGCGACCACCCCGCACAGCAGCAGCCGCCGGGGAGTCGGGTCGCCGGGCCCCGCGACGGGGGCGGGGCCCGCAGGTGTGAGAGTTCGCATGCCTGTCAAGCTAGACTGACAAGCGAGCTGCTGTCAATCCAGCCTGACAGGAATTCATTCGAAGAACCCGACCACGCGGCTGATGCGGTCGCCCGCGAACTCCACGACGTCGTAGCCGGTGGCCACCGGTGTGTCCGCGCCCGGCGCGCCGAGCCGCCAGGTGAACAGCGCCGTGTCGTGGTGGGCGCCGATCAGGGTGCCGAGGGTGAACACCAGGTCGCCGAAGTTCCGCTGAGCCCGGCCGATCGCCTCGGACAGCTCCGCGTGCCCGCGCAGCCCGGCGTAGTCGGGGTCGGAGTAGACGGAGTCGTCGGTGAGCACGGACTTGAGCAGGAGGTCCCGGGCGGCGGCGTCGCGCTCGTTCCAGACGTCCAGGTACTTGCCGATGAGGTCGTCGATCATGACGTGATTCCTTCCGTGGTCCGGTTCGGTTCGAGTGCCAGGGCGGCGAGACCGCCCAGGCCGGCGGCGGCCGCGGCGGCCCAGCCGGCCGCGTGCAGCCCGCCCAGTACGTCGGAGGAGGCGGTGGCGACGGCCACGAAGACCGCCAGCCCCATCGCGCCGCCGACCTCCTTGGCCGTGCTGGCCAGGCCCGACGCGACGCCCTGTTCCGCCGGAGCCACCCCGGCGCCGGCCGCCGCGAACAGCGCGACGAAGGCCACGCCGCCGGAGAATCCCCAGAGGAGGCTGCCCGGCATCAGCGTCCAGAAGCCGCCGCCCGCGGGCATGCCCGCGGTCAGCACGGCGATCCCGGCTCCGGCGCCGAGCATCCCCGCGCTGAGCGTCGTACGGACGCCCCACCTGCCGAGCATCACCGGCGCGGCCTTCAGTGCGGCGACCATGCAGACGAGGGTGAGCGGCAGGAACGTCAGCCCCGCCGCCAGGGCGCTGTAGCCGAGGACCGGCTGCAGGTACGAGGTGAGCACGTAGTAGGCGCCGCCCAGCGTGCCCTGGAACACGGCGATCACCACCATCGTGGTGGCCGGGCCGCGCCGGCGGACCAGCCGCAGCGGGATCAGCGGGTCCCGGCCGCGGGCCTCGACCAGGACCAGCAGCCCCAGCAGCGCCAGGCCCGCGACCAGCGACCCGGCGCCGCGTATCGACCCCCATCCGGCCTCCGGCCCGCTCGCCAGGCCGAACACCACCAGCGTCGACCCCGCCGTCGCCAGCAGCGCGCCCGGCACGTCGAACCCGCGCAGCCCGGACGCGGGACGGCCGTCGGAGCCGAGCAGCCGGGGCGCGGCGAGGGCGGCGCCGGCGGCCAGGGGGACGTTCACGAAGAACACCCACTCCCAGCCCAGGGAGCTGGTGAGCACGCCGCCCAGCAGCGACCCGGCGGCCAGCCCGGCGCTGCCCGCCATGCCCCAGGCCCCCAGCGCCCGGTTGCGCGCGGGCCCCTCCTCGAACCCTCGGTAGATCAGCGCGAGCGTGGCCGGGGTGAGCAGCGCCCCGCCGACGCCCTGGACCGCGCGGGCGGCGATCAGCACGCCGGAGCCGGGAGCCAGCCCGCCGGCCAGGGAGGCCACGCCGTAGAGCGCGAGCCCGAGCACGAACGTGCGCCGGGCCCCGAGCTTGTCCACGGCCCGGCCGCCGAGCAGCAGCAGCCCGCCGAGCCCGATGGCGTACGCGCTCACCACCCACTGCACGGACCGCGCGCTGAATCCCAGCGCCGCCCCGATGTCGGGCAGCGCCACGTAAACGATGTTGTAGTCGAGAGCCACGATGAGCTGGGTGAACGCCAGGAGCGCCAGCCTGGGCCCGGAACGGCCCGCTTCGGTCGGCGCGCGAGAGGCGGCAAGTGTCACTGGGGAGACCCCCTTCTCGTGTACGGCAAGAAGTTACTACACGCCGTTCAATTTCTACACGGGGAACAGTAGCCCAACGCTGTAGACTGTCAAGCGTGGGTGACCAGACGATGAGCAGGCGCGAGCGATTGCGCGCGGAGACCACGGCGGAGATCAAGGAGATCGCGCTCAAGCTCATGGCGGACGGCGGCCCCGACGCCATCTCGCTCCGCGCCATCGCCCGTGAGATGGGCATGACGGCCGGCGCGATCTACAGCTACTTCGCCACCCGCGACGACCTGGTCACCACGCTCATCGCCGACCTCTACACGGCCCTGGTGGACAGGGCCGAGGCCGCCCGCGACGCCGTTCCCGCCGGCGACCCGGGCGGCCGCGTGCTGGCCTGGGCGCAGACCGTGCGCGAGTGGGCCCTGGCCAACCCGCAGGGCTTCCGCCTCATCTACGGCGACCCGGTCCCCGGCTACCAGCCCCCAGAGGACGGCCCGGCGAAGGAGGCCGAGCACCGGGCGTGCCGGGGCCTCACGGGCCTGGTCGCGGCCGCCTGGACCGGGCCCGGCGCGGGTGCGGGTGCGGGCTTGGGTCCGGGCTCCGGCTCCTATGTGTGGTCCGACTTCGACCCCGGCCTGGCGGCGGACCTCCAGGCCGGTTTCCCTGGCCTGCCGCCGGACGCGGTGGCCCTCACGCTACGGGTGTGGGGCCGCATGCACGGCCTGGTCGCGCTGGAGATCTACGGCCACCTGCGCACGCTCACCCTCGACCCGGCCGCGATCTACCGCGACGAGATGATCGCCCTGATCGCGTCCCTCGGCCTGACCCCACCCTCCTGACCCCACCCTCCTGACCCCGGGGGGCCTTCACCGCGATCCGCCGCCCGGCCGTCCGCCTGAAGCCGCTACCAGCGCGGGCGAACGCAAGGTAACCATCGCGTCACCGATCGCTGGGCGGTGTTGTCTCTTGATCACGGCGGAGATTTGATGGGTGCGCTGGTCACTTACCGACTTCTTCCCCAAGGGCGGCAAATGACGTCGAATCTCCCCTCGTTCCCCGCCGTGGACGAGAACCCGCTCGACACCTGCATCCGGTTCCGGGAGATCGCTCCCGTGGTCGAGGTGGAGTTCCCAGGGGGCGTGCCCGCCTACCTGGCCCTGACCCACAAGGCCGTGCGGGAGATCCTCGCCGGGGACAACCGGACCTTTCTCCGGGATCCCCGGCACTGGCCCGCTCTGCACGACGGATCGATCCCCGAGGATTGGCCGCTGCGCGCCATCATCCAGGGCGGTCACCTGTCCACCATGGACGGCGACGACCACAGGCGCCTGCGCGGCCTGATCAGCACGGCGTTCACGCCGGGCCGGGTGCAGGCGCTGGAGCCGCGGATCCAGCAGATCATCGACGAGCTGCTCGACGACGTGGTGGCCGCCGGCGACGGCGTCGACCTGGTGCCCGCCTTCACCGAGGCGCTGCCCATGTGGGTGATCTGCGAGTTGTTCGGTATCCCCGCCGAGGACCGGCTCCGCCTGCGGAACTGGACCTCCACGCTGCTGGCCCACACCACTCCGCCGGAGGTGGCGTTCGCGACGCAGAACGAGCTCCAGGCGTTCCTGCACGAGCTGGTGGAGCGCAAGCAGCGCGAACCGGGCGACGACCTCACCTCCGGCCTGGTCCAGGCCCGCGACGAGGGCGACAAGCTCACCACCGACGAGCTGGTCGGCGTACTGTGGATCATGCTCGTCGCCGGCCACGAGACCACCGTCCACCTGCTCGGGTACGCCATCGTGGCGCTGGCCCGCAACCCCGGCCAGCTCGAACTGGCCAAGGCGGGGGACCGGTGGGCCGACGTGGTCGAGGAGACCGTGCGCCACCGCCACTCGGTGATGATGACCAGCTTCCGGTTCACGGCGCAGGACGTGACCATCGCCGGGGTGCGCATCCCCAAGGGCAAGGCGGTGGGCGTGGTCTACCAGGCCAGCGGCGTCGACCCGGCGGAGTTCGGCGAGAACGCGGACGAGTTCGACATCACCCGCGCGCAGACCGGGAACCTCGGCTTCGGCCACGGCCCGCGCTACTGCATCGGGGCGCCGCTGGCCCGGCTGGAGAGCCGGCTGGCGCTGGCCACGCTGTACCGGCGGCTGCCGGAGCTCGGCCTCGCGATCGACCCCGACGACATCCCGTACTCCCCGTCGTTCTTCACGATCGGCCCGCTGTCCCTGCCGGTCACCCTCGGTCTCGCCAAACCCTGACGGTCCGGCCCGGCGGCCCGCGCCGCCGGGCCGCCGACACCCCTGGAATCACGGGCTTCGCCTTCCCTGGAGGGACGAAAGAGATCATGTAGGGTGAGCCCGGCATATCCCCCCAACGGCCTGGAGCTCGCCGTGCCGCACATGTCCCGCCGCCAGGTTCTCTCCCTGCTCCCCGCCGCCGGTCTGCTCGCCGCGGCCACCCCTTCTCGCGCCGCCGCCGGGATCGATCACGCGCGGCTGATCGCCAACACGGTGGCGATGCTCGCGGGCACCCCCGACGTCAACGCCTGGCCCGAGGTCGCCGCCAAGCTCGCGTCGATCACCGGGACCGCCCGGCAGCGGCTGACCGCGCTGGACCAGGCGGGCGCCGGGGAGCTGTTCTCCGGGCTGAAGCTCGGCACCGACGACGCCAACCTGCGGCTGGCCTACCAGTACCTGTACGAGATCGCGCTCGCGACCCGCACGCCGGGCGGCCAGCTCGACGGTGACGCCGCCGCCCAGCGGCGGGTCCTCGACGGCCTGCAGTGGTTGCACGAGCGCTACTTCGGCGACCAGGCGGCGGGCTACTACGGCAACTGGCACAACTGGGAGATCGGCATCCCCACCCACGTGAGCAGGACGCTGGCCCTGCTGGCCGAACGGGTGCGGGAGGACCGGCCCGGCCTGACGGCGACGTACCTCGCCTCGATGGACGCCTACCTGCGCAACGGCAAGAACGGCGACGTCGACCTCGACTCGCGCTTCCACACCGGGGCGAACCTGGCCGACCTCACCGCCAACCGGATCCTGCAGGGCGCGCTCACCGGCGACGACGCCCGCGTCGGCAAGGCCATCTCCGACCAGGCCACCGTCTTCGCCACGATCGACCCGTACGACCTCCAGCACGGCAACACCGACGGCTACTACCGCGACGGCTCCTTCATCCAGCACCACTCGGTCGCCTACACCGGCTCGTACGGGAAGGCCCTGCTCACCCGCGTCGTCCAGACCCTCAAGACGCTCGAGGGCGCGACGGGCGACGGCGCCTCGGACCTGGCCGGCGTGGTCTACCGCTGGGTCGCCGACGGCTTCGCCCCGCTGATCTTCGAGGGGTGGATGATGGAGATCGTCAAGGGACGGGCGGTCTCGCGCACCACCACCGGCTACGCCGACGTCGGGGTGGTCGTGGAGGCCATCGCCGACCTGGCCGACCACGTCGGGAGCGCCGAGGCGCTCGCGCTGAAGAAGTACGTCAGGTTCCTGCCGGCCGCCGACACGGCCGCCTTCGTCTCCCCGGTCAGCCTCGCCCGCTACGCGGCCATCCGCGCCGACTCCGCCATCCCGGCCGCCGACCTGAACCCGGCCGAGCGCTGCGTGGCGTTCAACTCCATGGACAGGACCGTCCACCGCCGCCCCGGCTACGCCTTCGCGCTCGCGCGCAGCTCCGCGCGGATCAGCAAGTACGAGTACATGAACGGCGAGAACCTCATGCCCTGGTTCCAGGGCGACGGCGCGCACTACCTCTACCTCGCGGGCGAGGACCAGCGCGAGGTCTTCGGCGTCGACTACTACACGGCCGTCTCGCCGTACCGGCTGGCCGGGATCACCGCGCCGGTGGAGGAGCGGCGGACGGTGCCCGACCTGTACGGCCGGTTCTGGTACGAGAACCCGGGGCACCCGCTGAACTTCACCTCCTCCTCGGAGTCCCAGAACACCTACGTGTACTTCCCCCGCGCCGGGAACGCCTTCTCGGGCGGCGCGACGCTCGGCGCGTACGGCGCGGCCGGCATGGTCCAGTCCGACGACGTCGCCTACACCGCCAAGCAGGCGGGCACCCTGCCCGACGACTTCGTCGCCTACCGCAACTCCCGCGCGACCAGGTCCTGGTTCATGTTCGACGAGGAGATCGTGGTGCTGGCCGCGGGCGTCTCCGGCCAGGGCGGCCGCGACGCGGTGACCACCGTGGACAGCCGCATCGCCGCGCCGGGCGACGCGGTCGCGCTCACCGGCGAGAGCTGGGGCGGCCGGGCCTGGCGGCCGGGCGACACCACGCCGCCGCGCTGGCTGCGCTACGCCAACGACACCCGCGCCACCGCGATCGGCTACGCCTTCCTCACCAGGCAGGCCGTCGCGGCCGGGCTGGAGACGGTGACCCGCAGCCGCAGAGTCGTGCGTACGTCCAACCCCGACACCGCCGTGACCAAGAACGTCTTCACCGCCTCGATCGCCCACCCCGCCTCCGGCGAGGTCCCCGCCCTCGCCTACGCCCTGGTCCCGAACGCCACGGAGGCCCGCCTGCGCCGCTACACGGACGGCCCGCTGACCGTCCTGGCGAACGACCGGCACGTGCAGGCCGTCAGGCACAGGACGCTGGGGATCGTCGCCGCCAACGTCTTCACCGACGGCCCCCGCCACGCCGGGCACCTGATCGTCGACGGCCCCGCCTCGGTCATCGTCAAGTCCGGCGAGCGCACGCTCGTCGCCCTGTCCGACCCCACGATGGGCCGCGACCACGTCAGCGTCGTCCTGCCCGGCGCGCCCCTCAGGCTCGTCACGGCCGACGAGGGGGTGACGGTGCGGCGCGTGCCGGGTGGCACCCTGATCCAGGCGACGACCCGCCACGCCTACGGCCGCACCTTCACGGCCACCCTGCGCTGAGCCTCACTCCCGCCCCGGCTCGGCGATCAGGCGATACCGCCCGACCTCGCGGGGACGGCGCCGGGGGCTTCGCACGGGAAACGCCGGGGAAACGCGCCTGCGGGTTGGCTGCTCTCATGGCCGCCGTGAGTCCGTTCGGCGGCTCCCGAGCACGACGTGAGGAACCCTGGCATGCCCCCTCGAACCGTCGATTTCCACGACCCCAGCCGCCGCGCGTTCCTGCGGCGAACGGGCCTGACCGTGGCCGCGGGCGCGCTCCTTCCCCTGCTGGACTCCGCCCCGGGCGCGGCCGCGGCCGACGACCCCGATCAGCTCTTCAAGCAGGGCAGGTTCGCCGCGGCCGAACGCGGCTACCGGCGCCGGCTACGCGAGGACCCGGGCGACGCGCACGCCCTGGCCCAGGTCGGCTACTTCGCCCTGCTGTCCAACCGCTTCGGCGAGGCGGAGAAGCACCTGTCCAAGGCCGTCGCCCTGCGGCCCGGCGACGTCGCCCCGGCACAGCGGCTGGCCGAGTGCTTCGTCCGGCAAGATCGGCTCGCCCCGGCGATCCCGCTGCTGAAGGGCACCGGCCGTCCCCGCGACAAGGCGTTCGCCGAGCTGTACTCGCACATCAGTGGCAGGCCGTGGCAGATCCATGGGGAGCGGAGCGCGCACGTGCCCTTCGTCACCCTGGATCCCGTGCCCGCCGTCGAAGCCGTCGTGAACGGGAAGCCGGGGAAGTACTGGCTCGACACGTACGCGACGCTCGATCTGTCCAAAGAGGTGGCGGAAGAGGCGGGTATGCGCGCGGTGGCCGAACTGTCGGGAGGGGTGGCCGACAACCGGCCCATCACCATGTGGCTGGGCGTGCTGGACTCGTTCAAGGTCGGCGGCATCGAGATCCGCAACCTGCCCGTGCAGTGGAGCGACGCGCGGCGGCCGGCCCTGCCGGACGGGACGCCGGCGGCGGGCGCGTTCGGAACGACGATCTTCTACCACTTCCTGACCACGATGAACTACGCCGGCCGCGCCCTGACCCTGCGCCCCAAGAGCACGGCCGCGCCCCGGACGCACGTCACCGACCGGCTGCCGCTGTGGCTGGCCGGCGACCACTTCCCCTGCACGCTGGGCAGCCTCGGCGACCACGGGCCGCGGATGGTCACCCTCGACACCGGCGGCATCGGCAGCGGCCTCGACACGACGGTGGAGATCGCCGAACGGGTGGGCGGCATCACGGTGGACTACGACCATCCCATCGAACAGGCCGGGAACAAGATCTATCCGATCACGGCCGACCGGATCAGCCTGGGCCGGGCGGTCGGCCGCGACGTGCGCGGCCACGCGGCCGAGAAGGTCTTCCCCGGCTTTCCCGGGCCCGGCCAGTCCGCGCAGTTCGGCTTCGACCTGCTCGCCAACTTCACCCACGAGTTCTTCAAGCCGTACGCCGTCACCTTCGACTACACCACCATGCACCTCACCATCAGGTGATCACCCACCTCAAGCGTCGACGATCAGGCTCCGCCTCATCGTCGTCCCGGACACCCGCCACGCGGAAGGGGCCACATCCAGGTCATGACCGGCACCCGGCGACGAGCGTGCTCATCATGGCCTCGAACAGGGAGAACCGGATCAGGAAGCCGCCCAGCCGCTCGCGCTCGGCGGGCTCCCCGGGCCCCGCGGTGGCGCGGTCGCCGCCGACGCGCCGGCGCCGGTCCGGCGCGGGAGGAACCGCTTTCCCTCCGGCCCGTCGAGCGGGATGATGCGTCCGTGGCCGATCACGATGCGTTGATGGCCGCGGTGATCGCCGCCGCGCGCGACGCCGACGCCGAGGGGTGGGACGGCACGCACCGCGTGTACGCCCTGACCGACCGCGACACCTACCTCGGCGTCGCCTACCCCCTGGACCCGCCGGCCGAGCTGCCGCCGGACGCCCTCCTGGCCATCCCCCTGACCCCGCTCGGCCCCGGCGACCTCAGGACGGAGCTGGCCCGGGTGACCTGGCCGGACGATGTACGCGGATGCGTGCTGGTGACCGAGGTGACCGTCGTGACCCTCCTCGGCAGGTGGCGGCGCGGCAAGAGCTTCGGCGTACGCGGGGCTCGGTTGGCCGTCGGCGTGTTGCGCGACGGCCGTCACAGGTCCGTGCTCAGGTCGGGCGACGAAGGCGACTGGCGGATCTGCCCCGGCTCCCTGTCGACCGATGCGGTGGTGTCGGCGCTGGTCGGGACGTTCTGATCGACCGCGTTCTTGAGGATCTCGCGCCACATCCGGTGATCGGGGGAGTGGATCTCGTCGATCCGGACGTTGTCCGAGCCGAGCATGACGCCGCGGCCGTCCGTCACGGCCAGCCGACCCTCGGCGTCGGCCAGCAGGCCGAAACCCGTACTTCTTGGGGAGCGGCGAGGCCCGCAGGCAGGCCTGGTCCTTGGCGAAGAAGGCGGCACGCAGCGCGCCCACTTCGTCGTCCGTTTCGCGCGGGGCGGGCACCACGCTGCTCTCGACAGGACAGTCGTCGGCCACGGCGATCAAGGTGTCGACGTAGTTCACCACCCCATCATGAGCCCTCGTCCGGGTGATCGGTCCGGCCGGAAGGGCGTTACCTTTGCGCCTATGTATTCTCCGATCGAGGCGTACGACCAGGGCATGCTCGACGTGGGCGACGGCAACCAGATCTACTGGGAGGTCAGCGGCGACCCGGCGGGCAAGCCGGCGGTGACCGTGCACGGCGGTCCCGGGGCCGTCTTCTCGGCGAACTGGCGGCGCTTCCACGACCCCGAGGCGTACCGGATCGTCCAGTTCCACCAGCGGGGGTGCGGCCGCAGCACGCCGGACGCGGGGCTGCCGGAGACCGACCTGTCGGTCAACACCACCGAGCACCTCATCGCCGACATGGAGCTCCTGCGCGAGCACCTGGGCATCGAGAGGTGGCAGCTGGTCGGGGGCTCATGGGGCTCGACGCTGAGCCTGGCCTACGCGCAGCGGCACCCGGAGCGGGTGAGCGAGGTGATCCTGCTCGCGGTCACGGCGGGGCGCCGCAAGGAGATCGAGTGGATCACCCGGGACGTGGGACGGGTCTTCCCCCGGGAGTGGGAGCGCTTCCGCGACGGGGTGCCCGAGCAGGACCGTGACGGGAGCCTGGCCGCGGCCTACGCCAGGCTCCTGGACGACCCGAGCACCTGCGAGCAGGCCGCCCGCGACTGGTGCGAATGGGAGGACACGCACGTGAGCCTCGACCCGCAGTACCAGCCGAACCCGCAGTTCAAGGACCCCGTCTTCAGGATGACGTTCGCGCGGCTGGTCACCCACTACTGGGGCAACGACTGCTTTCTGCCGGAGGAGGGCGACCTGGTGGAGCGGGCCCACCTGCTGGAGGGGATCCCGGGCGTGCTCATCCACGGCAGGCTCGACGTGAGCGGGCCCCTGGAGACCGCCTGGGAGCTTCACCGGCGCTGGCCCGGCAGCGAGCTCGTGGTCATCGACGAGGGGCACGGCGGGCCCGACATGTTGTCGGAGATGGTCGCCGCGACGGATCGCTTCCGCTGAAAGGCCCTGGGAGGCGCCGTGCCGGCGCCTCCCAGGGTTCGCGCGCTAGCTGCCGACCGGTTCGGCGCGCAGCCGGGCCGAGTGCTTGACCAGGGCGATCAGGACCTCGCGGGAGGAGTCCCGCTTGCGGGCGTCGCACAGGATGATGGGGACGGAGGGGCTGAGCTGGAGCGCCAGCCGTACCTCGTCCAGCTCGAACGAGGGCGATCCCTCGAAGCAGTTGACGGCCACCACGAACGGCGTCCCCCGCCGCTCGAAGTAGTCGACCGACGGGAAGCAGTCGGCCAGGCGCCGCGTGTCCGCCAGGATGACGGCCCCCAGCGACCCCTCCGCGAGCTCGTCCCACACGAACCAGAAGCGTTCCTGGCCGGGTGTGCCGAACAGGTACAGGACGTAGTCGTTGCCCAGCGTGATCCGGCCGAAGTCCATCGCCACCGTGGTGGTGCGCTTGGCCTCCACCGAGGTGAGGTCGTCGACGCCTATCCCGCGGTCGGTCAGGACCTCCTCGGTGCGCAGTGGCCGGGTCTCGGAGACAGCGCCCACCATCGTCGTCTTGCCCGCGCCGAAGCCGCCCGCGATCAGGATCTTGATCGCCGTCGGCAGGCGCGGACGCTCAGAGCGAACGAAGGCCATCGAGCACCGCCCTGTACATCTTCATGTCGTGCATGTCCACCTCGGATTGTGGTTCCTGGGCAGAGACGAGTTCGCGGTCGAACAGGTCGCCGAGCAGCACCCGGATCGTGCCGGCCGGCAGGTTGAGGTATGCCGCGATCTCGGCGACCGACTTCGGTTCGCGGCAGAGCTGGAGGATGCGCAGGTGCTCCGGATCGAGCCCGGCGTCGGGGCCCGGCGGCGGGCCCACCGCCAGGGCCATGGAGATCAGGTCGAACCGGCCGTGCGCGGGCTGCGTGCGGCCACGGGTGACCACGTAGGGCCGGATGATCTCCGGATCCACCCAGTGCTCATCCGTAGGTTCGTCCGCGCCTCTCACCGGTCGCTCCTGGCGGCCGCCTCGGCGTTGCGGGCGCCCGAGGTGAGGTACTGGCCGACGCGGGCCACCATCATCGCCATCTCGTACGCGACGAGCCCGATGTCGGCGTTCTGCGCGCACAGCACGGCCAGGCAGGCGCGCTCGCCCGCCATGGTCACGATGAGGAACTGGTTCTTCCACTCCACGACCGTCTGCCGCACGGCGCCGCCGGAAACGTGGTCCGAGACGCCTTTCGCCAGGCTCTGGAGCCCGGACGCCACGGCGGACAGGTGCTCTCCGTCGGTCCGCTGCAACGCGGCGGACGAGGCCATCAGCAGACCGTCGGACGACAGCACGATGGCGTGCTCGACCTCCTTGACACGGCCGACGAGGTCGTCGAGCAGCCAGTTCAGGTCGGTGCCGGAGGTAGGGGTCATGCCTCATCTCCCGACTGCTCGTCCAGCATCCTGGCGGCTTCGGTGCGGCCAAGACGGGTGCCTGACTGCAGGGATCCCATCATCGCGCGGATCTCCTCCGGCGAGCGCTCGTCATCGTCCTCCTCGAAGTCGGGCTGCGTGGGCGTGTCGTCCCGCAGCGCTGGCGCCAGGTTGGCCTGGGGCACCCGGAGGGGCAGCCCGTTCGACGTGAACTCGGTCACAGGCATCTGCTCCGGTTCGGCTGGCGTTTCGGGTTGTGTCTCCACGGCGGTGACCGGGGGGGAAGGCTGGGGGACGGGTGCCGGGACCGGGACCGGGCGCGCGGGCTTGAGCGTGCGCACGTTCTCCCCGGTGACCGGCCGCACCGCGGTGGCCACGGCGGGCGTCCTGCGCGGCAGCCGCTCGCGCCGGCCGCCGTCCGGCGGCTCGGGCGTGGGATCGAGCTGTACGAGCTCCTGCGGCAGCAGCACCACGACCGTCGTCCCGCCGTACGGCGACGGCTTGAGCACCACCTGGATCTCGTGGCGCCTGGCCAGCTGGCTGACCACGTACAGGCCCAGCCGGGCGGTGCCGGTGATGCGGAACTCGGGCGGGTCCGCGATGCGCTCGTTCGCGGACTCCAGGTCCTCGGGCTTCATGCCCAGGCCCCGGTCCTCGATCTCGATCACGTACCCGTTGGCCACGAGCTGGCCGCTGACCTGCACGTTCGTGTACGGCGGCGAGAACGACACGGCGTTCTCGATCAGCTCGGCGAGCAGGTGGATGACGTCACCGACGGCGCGGCCGACGAGCACGACGTCGCCCATGGGCATGAGCGTGACGCGGGTGTAGTCCTCGACCTCGGCCAGCGCGCCGCGGACGACGTCGACCATGGGGACCGAGCGGCGCCACGTACGGGCGGGGGCCGAACCGGACAGGACGATCAGGTTCTCCGCGTTGCGGCGCATGCGGATGGCGAGGTGGTCGAGCCGGAAGAGCTCCTTCAGCTCCTCGGGGTCGGTCTCGCGGCGCTCCATGACGTCGAGCACGGTGAGCTGCCGATGGACCAGGCCCTGCGTCCTGCGGGCCAGGCTCAGCAGGATGTCGCGGATGCTGCGGCGCAGCTCGGCCTGCTCGGCGGCGACGCTGATGGCGGTGCGCTGCACGGTGTTGAACGCCTGGCCCACCTGGCCGATCTCGTCGTCACCGAAGTCCAGGTCGGGCGCCTCCTTGGCCAGGTCGACGTCCTCGCCGCGGCCGATGCGCTCGACGACGCCGGGCAGCCGGTCGTCGGACAGCTCGTGCGCGGAGTCACGCAACTTCTGGAGCTGGGCGAACAGGGAGCGGGCCGTGGTGATGGACAGGATGATCGAGGCGACGACCGCGATGAGCCCGAGGCCGCCGGCCAGGATCAGCCGGACGACCACGTTGACGGCGACCGGAGTGGCCCGCTCGACCAGGCGGTCGCCCGCGGTGAGCACCAGGTTGTTGAGGTCGGCCAGGGCCCGGTCGGTGGTCGACTTCCACTGGTCGGCGCCGAACGGCAGGGTCCCCATGCTCGGGTCCTGCTGGGACAGCGCGTTCTCCAGGTTCTTGAGACGGGTGAACGACTGGCCTTCGACCACCTTGTCGTAAGCGGCCTTCTCGGACGCGGGGAGCTCGGCCGCGGCCTGGTCGGCGAGGATCCGCCAGGCTCCAACGGTCTGCGTGAACTGCGCGTGCTCCGAGGGGGTCATCCGGCCCTCGGTGAGCGCACCGGCGACGAGCGCGTCCTCCCTGGTGATCACCTCGCGGGCCCGGCTCAGGGAGAGGAGCGTGCGGATGTCCTTGGCGAGGACCTTGTCGTCGAGGGTCGCCAGCGAGCCGTAGAGGCTGTAGACGGAGTCGATGATCTCGCCGTAGGTGGCCGTCGCCTGGAGCCGGTTCATCTGGCCCGCGTCGATGGACTGCCGGGTCTGCTTGAGGGTGTTGAGCTCCTGGAGCACGTCGGTGAGCCGCTTGGCTCCCTCGTCGTCCAGGGCGAGGTCGACCGTGCCGGCGGTCGCCGACTCCTTGAAGGTGGCGAGCAGGCGGTCGGTCTGCTTGCGCTGGTTTTCGAGGTCCTTACGGGACCGGACGCCCGCGTTGCTCAGCTTGACGACCGAGACCCGGCGCTCCTTCTGGAGCTCGACCAGAAGCGGCTCGCTGGGAGAGATGATGCTCGAGTCGAGCTGGGAGACCCAGAGCAGGTTGACGCCCTCGCGAAGGGTGACCCACGCAGCGAAGGCCCACAGCGCCGCGAGCGAGAGAAGCAGAGCCGTGACTTTGGTCCGCAGTCGTGTATTGCGGAAGCCCATTGTACCTACCCTGTGAAAGTCATTTCGTGTGCTGACCACCAGGACATGCAGTGGCATACCGGGCGCTGTCGATCAAGGAACCTTAGCGCAGCTCAGAGTACCCCTCAAGCAACAGCATTCACTTTGCCAACAAATATCCCGTTTTTGACAACATTAGTCAAATGTACGCAAAGTGGATATCCTTCCAACGTGAGCGACCCAGTCCCGCCTGCGTACTTCACTATCAGTAATGACATCGTTGATCGTCTGCTCCAGGGAGCACACCAGCTCGCCGGCGTTCCCGAGGAGGATCGGCGCAGCGTGCTCCGGACCGCGCTCGACGCGGTGCCCGAGGGCGCTGAGCTGGTGCGTCCGTACCCGAACCTGCTCGCCGACGGTGACAGCGGCGCAAGCCGGCTGGCCTTCAGCTGCCTGTCCGCGGCGGCGACGTTCCCGCGGGCACGCCCGGAACAGATCGCCGATCTCGGGACGATGATCACGATCTTGTTCGGTTTCGACGACATCGCCGACAACATCGCGGGACAGTGGTCCCATCACGACATCTCCGATTTTTTCCGGCAACTTTGTGTAATGGTTTCCGGCGAGCCGGCCCGCGTTAACGCGGAGGACGCCCTCGGGCAAGGGCTGCGCGTCTGGGAGGCGTGGTGCGCCCGCTTCCGCGGGCACGCGGGTGCCGCGGCGCACGCGGCGAACCTGCGGGAGCAGCTCGAACTGGCAGGCGCCGCCATGATGCGCGAGCGCAGGTGGGCGGCGGGCGAGGAGCCCTGGCCGGCCTACGACGAGTACGTGTCCAACGGCAGCCTCACGATCCTCTACCCCACCTGGTGGGCCGCCGCCCTGGCGATCTGCGGGCCCGCTCCGGCCGACGCCGGGCACTGGGACGCGATCGCCCGGGTCACCTCCCTCGGCGCGGCCTGCATGCGGCTCGTCAACGACATCAGGACCTTCGAACGGGAGAGGAGCGAGGGCAAGCCGAGCTCCGTCCTCATCCTGGAGCGCGCCGGGCTGCCCACGGAGGCGGCCGTCAAGCGGGTCTTCGCGCACTACGCCGAGCTCCACGCGGCGTTCCTGGCCGCCCTCGAGGAGCTGCCCGCCCCACTGGCGGGCATCGCGGAGGGCCAGCGCAGGAACGTCGCGTTCAACGGCGGCTGGTACATGGCCAGGGACACGCACGCGTACACCGTTCAGGAGCTGGCCAAGGACGTGGACGCGTACACGGACTAGAACGGCGCACCGCCCGGCTCCAGCGCCAGCCGGGCGAGGTGCGCCGCGGAGATCACCGCGGCCCGGGCGACGGCGAGCGGCACGTACAGATCCTTGTCGTGCCAGAGCGGAGGGTGTTCCTTGCCGGCCGAGCGCGCCAGGTACTCCTCGCCCGCCGCCACGGCGCGTAGCCGCCGCGGGTCCGTCCCGCCCGCGGTCAGCAGCAGGGTCTGCATCGCGTACGCGGTCTCCTCGGCGGTGCCGTCCCAGCGGCCCCAGGAGCCGTCCGGCCGCTGGGTCTCCAGCACCCACTCGACCGCGGCGCGCACCGGCTCGTCCGAGGCGTCCCCGCCGAAGGAGCCGAGCGCCAGGGCGCAGCTGACGGTGGCGTAGTACGGCGAGGCGTGCCACCTGTCCGTCCAGCTCCCGTCCGGCCGCTGCCGCTCGCGGACCCAGGCGGCCATCTCGCGAATCGTCTGCTCGTAGCGCGGCGCGGCGTCGGGACGGCAGGCCACGTACTGGCCGAAGGCGTCCAGCACGTGCGCGTTGACGCTGACGGAGACGCCCTGCTCCGCCGGCCAGGTGGAGAAGTGGGTGCCGGAGCGGAACCGCCACAGGCTGTCCGGTTCGCGCGGCGCCCCAAGCAGCGCCAGCGCGTACAGCGCCACGGAGGTCGTGTCGGCGTCGGCGGGCAGCCCAGGCCCCGCGGGCGTCCCGTCGGGGCCGATCGCCGCCCTGAGGTCCGCCACCATCTCCGGCGGTACCTCGACCGGCACGCCCGCGCGGACCAGCCAGCTCAGCACCCAGCCCCGCTCGAACACGGTGATGGGCAGCCCGACGGGCACGGGGCCGCCATGACGCCGGACGACCGCCTCCAGATGATCGCGGGCGGGACCGTCCGCCTCGCGCCCGCCCAGCCAGGCGGCGGTGGCCGCGGGTGACGCGCCGATGGTCCCGATGGCCGCCGGACGGACGCTGGGCGCCCCGCCGGCCTGGTCGCCCGCGACCTCCAGGGCGTGGAGCAGCTTCTCCGGGATCTCGTTCCCCGAGCCGATCCACGACGCCACCTTCCGGAGGCCGTCGTAGCTCATTCCTTCGGGCAGCGGCAACGGCGCGTGGCCCGGCAGGTTCTGCAGGTGCCGGTTGATGAGAGCCACCAGCGAGGGCACGATGTGCTCGATCGCCGGCATGTCGGGCAGGTCGAGCGGCTCGCGCAGCCACGTGGTGAGCAGCCGCAGCCCCCGCTCCGCCGCCTGGGCGAGGCGGTCGGGGTCCGTGCCGGGGTCCTGGCGCTCCAGCGAGGCCAGGATCGCCTCGGTGGCGCTCAAGGTCGGTACGAGACCGTACCCGTCGGGCGCGCCCCATGCGCCGTCCTGGCGCTGGGTGCCGGTCAGGTACTCGATCCGCTCCCGGTGACCTGTCAGCCAGGGGGCCAGCGCGACCACCCGGCCGGTCTCGTAGACCGACGGCGAGACCTGTCCCCATGGCCTGAGCATCAGGCTGTCGATCAGTTCGGCGGCGAGGGCGGCGACGTCCGTCGTCGCGCCGGCGGTGACGCTTCCGTGGCTCATGATCGCGCGCTTCGTTCGATCGGCACCAGTCGCAGCATGATCTGCTCTTTCGGTCGTGCCGACGCTCCCGGTACGGCGGTGAGTGGCTGGGGATTGGTCACCACCAGCCGGTACCTGCTCAGCAGGTTGGCGATGACCAGCGGGGCCTCGATGCGGAACAGGTTCTGGCCGAGGCACGAGTGCGGGCCCGCGCCGAAGGGGAAGAAGGCGTAGCGATGCTTCGGCGCGGCGCCGTCGCCGGCCCAGCGCTCGGGGTCGAACTCCAGCGGCCGTTCCCAGAACTCCGGCAGCCGGTGGGTGGTGAACGGGCTGATCAGAACCTGCGAACCGGCCTTGATCCGGACACCGCCGATCTCCGTGTCCGTCACCGCCTGGCGGGGGATGAGCCAGCCCGCCGGATACAGCCGTAACAGCTCCTGCAGAACCATGTTGAGATAGGGGAGCCGGGACACGTGCTCCGGCCGCACGGGGCCCGGCCCCACCACGCCGGCGATCTCCTCGTGGAGCCGGGCGCTGACGGCGGGGTGCTCGTGCAGCACCGCCCACAGCCAGGTCAGCGACATCGCCGTGGTCTCCGTCGCCGTGGCGTACATGCTCACCAGGTCGTCGCGGACCTGCCGGAGGTCCCCCTTGCCGTCCTGCCCCATCCTGGCCGCCAGCAGCACCGAGATCAGGTCGCCCTCCCCGCCGCCCGCGCCCTCGCGGCGCGCCTGCTCGATGAGGGGGTAGACGATCTCGTCGATGTTGTTCATGGCCCTCAGGTACGTGCGATCGCCGGGGACCTTGATGGAGTAGGGCACGAACGGGAAGAGCAGCCGGAAGGCGATCGACGTGGCGCAGGCGGCGAACTCGGGCGCCAGCCGCTCGGCGGTCTCGCGCGAGATGCGACCGCCGAAGAGAACCTTGACGACGGCCTGGTTGATGATCGCCGTCATCTGGTCGGCCGCGTCGATCGGCCGGCCCGTCCGCGCGTGGACCTCGAGCTCCTGGACGCGGCCGGCGATGACGTCGGCCATCTCCTCGGCGAGGTTGGCCGTGTACCTGGCGGTGAAGAGCGGCTGGAGAATTTTCCGGGCGGTCACCCACTCGTCACCTTCGCGCAGGATGCCCCGGCCGGTCACGCGTCGTACCGGCCGCCAGAACATGCCGTCGCGGGTGAAGGTGCTCCACTGCGCCGTGAGCACCTGCTGGACGTGGTCCGGGTGCGAGACCAGATAGGGGCGGAAGGGGCCGAGGTCGACCCGGACGACCTGGCCGGCGGCCTCGGTGCCCATCCTGGCCAGTTCGGCGACCGGGTCCTTCACCAACCGGGGGATGGCTCGATGAAACGGGACGATTTGCGGGCTGATCACGGAGGGTTCCGTGGCGTGCGACATGGCGGCGATCCTCGATCCGAATGCCAGAGACGACTAGGAGCCAGATAGACGGCTATTTATCGTGATTAATAGGCGTTTGTCCGCTTTGTCGTAGTTTGGGAGGTGGTGGCGGCGGCCCTTCTGGGGCGAAGGGGGTGGCATCCAATCGCCACGAGTGCTTCCTCCATCGCGTACCGTGTCCGTCTCACGCCGTGGACATTCCCTGACAAATGTCAATCGATGGGTGGAGTATCACATGCTTGTGCATGTAGATTCAAGATCGTACCTGGGTAGGAGCACCGTTTGAATCTCAGCCATCCCTTGGGCGGCGGCGCTGTGGCCCGCTGCCGGGGTCTGCTTGAGCCGGCTCTTCGCGAGGCCGTCTCGGTGCTGCATCCGTGGGGCGCCCGGATGGCCGCGTTCGCTCTGGGCTGGTCGGATGCCGACGGGAGGCCCTATCACGGGGACGGCGGCAAGGGCGTGCGGCCCGCCGTCGCGATGCTCAGCGCCGAGGCCGTGGGCGGCACCGCCGAGTCGGCGCTCCCGGCGGCGGTGGCGGTGGAGCTCGTGCACGCCTTCTCGCTGGCGCACGACGACATCATCGACCACGACGAGCGGCGGCGGCACCGGGAGGCGCTCTGGAAGGCGTACGGGGTGGGGCCGGCGCTCCTGACCGGGGACGCGCTCCTGGCCCTGGCCGTCAACCAGCTCGCGGGCCGGCCCGAGGCGATGAGGCACCTGTCGGCGGCGCTGGTCGAGCTCGTCAACGGGCAGACCGCGGACATGGCCTTCGAGAACCGGCCGTGGCGCGGGCCCAACGCGGTCACGATCGCCGAGTACACGGAGATGGTCGCGGCCAAGACGGGCAGCCTGCTGGGGGCCGCCGCGGCGGCCGGGGTGGCCCTGGGCGGCGCTCCCGAGCTCGCCGACCGCATGTGGGCGGTCGGGCGCGATCTGGGGGTGGCCTTCCAGATCGTCGACGACATGCTGGGCATCTGGGGCGATCCGCGCGTCACGGGCAAGCCCGTCCACTCCGACCTGCGGCGCGACAAGAAGACGTTTCCCGTCCTCGCGGCCCTGGCCGCCGACCACCCCGCCGCCCGCGAACTCTCCGACCTCCTCTCGGCCGGGGTCTCCGACGAGGACTCCGTACGGCACACCGCCCGGCTCGTCGAGGAGGCCGGCGGCCGGGCCGCCGCCCAGGCCCTGGCCGAGCGGTACGTGGCGGCGGCGGTGGCGGTGATGGACGAGCACCTGCCGGACGCCGCCGACCTGCGCGCCCTGTGCGTCTCCCTGTCCGACCGCGCCCGCTGACGGCCGGTGGCCCCGCGCCGCCTGCGGGGACGGGGCGGGCGGGGCGGCCTGCCGCGGGCCGGTGGGTCAGCTGCGGGAGGCCTCGTTCAGGAGGGCGATCTCCTCGTCCGTCAGCGTCAGCTCGGCGGCCGCCAGCAGCGGCTGGAGCTGCGCCACATCCCTGGCGCTGGCGATCGGGGCGGCGATCGTCGGCTGGGCGGCCAGCCAGGCCAGCGCCACCGTGGCCGGGGCCGCCTCCTGCTCGGCCGCCACCTTGAGCAGCGCCTCCAGCGCCCGTCGCCCGTGCTCCTTCTGCAGGTACTCGGCCGCCAGCCCGGCCCGCGGGCTGTCGATCGTGACCCCCGGCGCGTACTTGCCGGTCAGGAAGCCGCGCGCCAGCCCGAAGTACGGCGTGCTGGACAGCCCCTCCCTGGCCACCACGTCCCGCAGCTCGCCCTCGTAGCCGCGTTCGACCAGGTTGTACTGCTGCTGCAACGCCACGTACCGGGTCAGCCCCTCGTCGTCGGAGACCTTGAGGGCCTCGGCCAGCCGGTCCGCGCCGTAGTTGGACGCCCCGACGTGCCGGACCTTGCCCTCGCGGACCAGCGCGTCGAACGTCGCCAGCGACTCCACCAGCGGCGTGTCGTGGTCGTCCACATGTGCCCAGTAGAGGTCGATGTAGTCGGTACGGAGCCGGCGCAGGGAGTCCTCGACCCCCGCCCGGATGGTCGCAGGGGCCAGCCCGGTCAGGCCCTCCAGCATGCCGACCTTGGTGGCGAGCACGACCGAGTCGCGGTTGCGGCGGACGTGCAGCCACTCGCCGATGATCATCTCTGACGTGGACTCGCCGGTCACCCAGTACGGGTAGACGTCGGCCGTGTCGATGAAGTTGCCGCCGCCCTCCACGTACGCGTCCAGGACGGCGAAGGCGGCCTCCTTGTCGGCGGTCCAGCCGAAGACATTCGTACCAAGCGATATCGGGAAAACGGACAGGTCCGTCGTGCCTATCGATCTCATCCCGCCATTATCCGCACCTCCCCTGAACAGGCCCGATGGCACCCCCTCGATCGGCGCCGGGTGGACAGGGGGGTCTCGCTTCCGCGGGATGGCGGTGAAGTCACGGCTGCCGCTATGGTGCGAGCTGTGGTGATCGGTGACGCGCGCACGCGCATCCTGGACGCGGCCGAGGAGCTGTTCGCGGGCGGCGGCTACGAGGCCACCCCGACCGCGGTGATCGCGCGCCTCGCGAAAGTGCCCAAAGGGCTGATCTTCCACTACTTCCCGCGCAAGATCGACGTCCTGGTGGCCCTGGTCGACGAGCGCACGCTGGTCGAGGAGGGGCGGGAGGTGGACGCCGTGCCTGGCGATCCGGCGCGGACGCTGTCCAAGCTCGCCCGCGGCCTGCCGCTGCGGGCCTCGCCGGCGATGCGGCGCATCCTGTTCAGGGAGGCCGACACGCACGGCTCCGTCAAGGAACGGCTCGGGCGGCTGAACGGCGAGCTGATCAGCCGGGCCAGGTTCGCGCTGGAGCTGGCGCTGCCCGGGGCGCGCGGCGACGCGGCCAGGCTGGAGGTGGCGGCGGCCACGTTCGCCGCCGTCCTGCTCTACCAGGAAAACCTCTGCCAGCTAACCGGTCACCAGATCGATCCCGACGCCGTCGCGGAACTCATCGCCCACTCGCTCGTCTAGCAGCTCGTCGAGCGCCTTGCGCAGGTGGCCGACCAGCCCCCACACGTCGTCCATCCGCTCGGGGCAGGCCACGATGCCGAAGTCGAGCATGCCGTCGTAGGAGAAGCAGGTGATGTTGAGTCCGCCGCTCAGGTCGGTCAGCACGGACAGCGGGTAGTACGACAGCACCCTTCCGCCGCACAGATAGAGCGGGAACTGCGGGCCGGGCACGTTGCTGATGATGAGGTTGATGGGCGGGCACGCCAGGCCCGCCAGCCGGAAGATCGCCGGGGTGGCCAGGCTGGTGAGCGGGGCGGGCAGCACCGAGCACAGCTCGCTCAGCCAGGTCGCGGGGGCCAGCGCGAAACGCCGCTTGGCCCGGCCCATGACGGCGCCGACGGCCTGGAGCCGCTCCTTGGGGTCGGGGACGTTCGTGGGCATGGGGGCGACCATGGCGGAGATCTGGTTGCCGACCCGCTCCTTGGCCGCGGCCGTGCGGACCGCCACGGGGACGGCGACGATCAGCGGCGCCTCCGGCAGCGCGTCGCGCTCGCACAGCCAGGACCGCAGGGCCGAGGTGCACAGGGCCATGACGACGTCGTTGACGCTCATGCCGTGGGCCTTGGCGACGTTCTTGACGTCCTTGAGCGACAGCGAGCCGAACGAGAGGCGGCGGCCGGCGCTGATCGGCCCGTTGAACGGGGTGCGGGGGACGGTGAGGCTGGGCAGCTCGGGGCGGTCGTGCCGGTCGCCGGAGACCAGCCGTGCGGCCTTGGCGATCAGCCTGGCGCCCGGGATGCCCGCCGCGAGCGGGATGGCGTCGAGGTCCTCGGCCGCCCTGACGACCGACTGGACGGCCCGCACGGGGTGGGTCGCCGTCCGCCTGGCCGCCCCGGCCAGCATCCCGGCCACGCTGGGCACGTCCTGTGCGGGCAGCCCGGGAATGCGCCGTGCCAGGGCCTGCGCGGGGCCGCCGCCGTTCGCGAGGTGGACGGCGCCGGTCGTCTTGCGGCGGCGGGGGCGGTCGGCGTTCGCGGTCGGGATGCCCCGCCGTTTGAGGTGGCCGTCCGGGGTGAGGTCGAGCAGGGTGGCGAGAGTCTCCGCGCCCGAGACGCCGTCGATGGCGGCGTGGTGGACCTTGGTGTAGACGGCCACCCTCCCGTCGGCCAGCCCGTTGATCAGGTGCATCTCCCAGAGCGGGTGCGCCCGGTCCAGCCGCCGCGCGTGGATCTCCGCCACCGCGTCCGCGAGCTGCCAGTCGTCCCCCGGAGCCGGCAGCGTCAGCTCGAACAGGTGGTTGCCGAGGTCGAACCCGGGGTCCTCCGCCCAGTACGGATGATCCAGCCCGAGCGGCACCTCGGCGAGGCGGAGGCTGAGCGCGGGCGACAGATGGAGTCGTTCGAGGAGCAGCACCGCCAGCGCGTCCCGGTTGACCGCGCCGTCGGCCGGGTCGAGGATCGCCAGCCCGGCCACGTGCGCGGCCGTGGTCGCGGTCTCGACATTGAGGAACTGGGCGTCGAGTGCGGTCAGCTGGCGCATCTGCTCTCCTTTTCCCGTGATCTGTGCAGCATCACACGATGGGATTTCCGGAAGGTTTCCGCGAGAGTCTTTCAGATGAATTCAGGTGCGCCGTACCAGCTTTTAGAGAATGTCCAGCTCAGGCTCGGTCGGTGACAATTACCTATCCATTGACCACGTCAATGGGATGTTGCACGACCGCGTCGAAGTCGTAGCCGAACGGGTGACGCGGCGTGACCAGGGGTTGCGTGGCCCCGGTCTCGTCGGTGGCGCGCGCCATGAGCACGTGCGCCCCCGTGCGCCGGGGGGCCCATGAAATGTGCCATGGCAGCCACGCGCTGACCAGGTGCTGTCCGTGGTGCTCGGCCGGCCGCCAGCTCACCCCGGCGTCGAAGCTGACCTCCACCCGGACGATCCGGCCCCGTCCGGACCATGACCGTCCGCGTACGATGTGCGGGCCGGAGACGGGCAGGCGCGCATTCCAGGCGAGCTCGAACGCGCTCTTCACCGGCTGCGTCGTGACGTCCGGGTAAAAGACCGTGTTCCACGGTGTGAAAATCTGCGTCGGTGAAACTTCAATTTCACCCAGCCATTTGATGGACGCTATTCCCACCCATCCCGGCACCACCAGCCGCACCGGAAATCCATGGTCGGGCGGCAGCCGCTCGCCGTTCATTTCGTAGGCGACGAGCACGTCGTCCATGGCCTTGTCTATCGGCAGCGGGCGGCGTACGTGCCCGTAACCCTCGAACGGCGCGTCCAGCCCCGTGGCCAGCACGTCCACCGCGCCCGGGAGCACCCCGACCGCCTTGAGCAGGGATCTCAGCGGCACCCCGCGCCACCGCGCCACGCCGATCGCCCCGAGCCCCCACTGCGTGCCGGGCGCGGCGTCGTGCTGCTGCGTGCCGTAGAAGCGCCGGCCGTTGCCGGCGCACTCGATCGCCAGGTCGAACGTGCGGGACGGCATGGCCAGCAGCTCGTCGTAGCCGAACTCGCGCGGATACCGCACGCTCGCCCCGTGCACCCGCAACCGCCAGGTCGTGGCGTCGATGAGCGGCGTGGAGGTGTGGTTCCGCACGAAGAACCGGTCGTTGGGAGTGTGGTACCCCTGCCCCGCCATGGCTTCCCAGCGCATCTCCGCGCTCGCGCCGTGCACCCTGAACAGGTGGTCGGGCAGCGGCTTCACGATCGTCGCCAGCGCTTGCTCCATGGACACCGCCTCCGTAAGAGCTATTTCCTACCTGTAAACCATTTAATCTCTTCTGGTTGTCCTGTGGCGTCCCCCTTGCCAAAATCTGTCCAACCGGTACGGGAACGTTCCAAACTCCCTTACCCCCGGCGTGCGCTCGCACAACCGGGGGCCGGCCTTACTCGCCTGGGCAGAGGACGGCTTCCGCCGCCTGGCTGACGGCCTGGCCGATGACGGCCGGGTCCTGGTCGCTCGTCGTGGTGGACGTCGCGAACTGGATGCGCCCGTCGGTGGAGCTGAAGGTGACGGCGGTGAAGCCGGCGGTGCCGCCCGCGTTCGCCCGCAGCTCGGGGTCGCCTCCGCACAGGGGCGGCCGGGTGGGGGCGCTCTCGGGCGGGTCGGCGATCAGCTTCTGCAGGGCCGGCGGGAGCAGTTTGCCCTGGTAGAAGGCGCGATCGAAGGCGCTCAGGTCGTGGGCGGTGGAGATCACGCCCCCGGCGGCGTACCCGTAGCTGGCGTTGAGCCGGTGCATGTCGCGCACCTTGCCTTCGGCGTCGGTGCTGTAGCCGTGCCCGTGCGGGCCCTTGATGCCCTCCGGCGGCCTGACCGGCAGGTACGTACGGCTCATCCCGAGCGGCACGAAGAGCCGGCGGGCGAACTCGGCGCCCAGCGAGCGGCCGGTCAGCTTCTCGATGATCATGCCGAGCAGCATGTAGTTGGTGTTGGAGTAGAAGTACTTCTCGCCCGGCTCCCCGGTGCGCGGCTGGGTGCGGGACTTCTTCACCAGCTCCATCGGCGAGTAGTAGGTGGTGAAGTCGTAGATGTCGACTAGGTCGGGGGTGAACCAGTTCGGGATGCCGGACATGTGCCGGATGAGCTGCCGTACCGTGATCTCGTCGGCCCGCTCCACGGCGTCCTGGCTCGCCACCTCCGGCAGGAGGTCGCTCAGCTTGTCCTCCAGCCCCAGCCTGCCCTCCTCGACCAGCTGGAGCACCACCGTGGCCGTCAGGCGCTTGGTCTGCGACCCGATCCGGTAGCGGGAGTCGGCGGGGACCCGCCCGCCCTTGCCGTCGAGGAGCCGCGAACCCGCCGAGCCCCGGCCGACGCGCCTGCCGTCGACGTAGAGCTCCCCGATGGTGCCCACCACCCCGCCGGTCCGGGCGAGCGCGTCGAGGGCCTGCTGCAGGTCCCCCGCCTCCGGCGTGGCGGCGGTCGCGGGCGAGCCGGCGGGCGAGGCGGCGGGCGAGGCGGTGATGGCCAACGTCAGCGCGGCGCAGGCCAGGCGGGCCTTTGCGGTGTGGTTCATGGTGATGATCCCTTCGTTGCGTCCGGGATCAGGTGTAGGGCGGCGGGCGTTTCCTGACCGTTTCCGCCGGTGGTGCGGCTCAGCGCCCCAGGAAGACCAGGAGCCGCTCCAGCGGCCAGGTGTTGACGACGTCGTCCGTGGTCAGCCAGGCCCGCTGCGCGAGCCCCACCCCGAACCGCTGGTTGGCCAGGTGCGGGATCGCGTGCGAGTCGCTGTCGATCGAGAACTTCACCCCGTGATGCTTGGCCAGCCGCACCAGGTCGGACGGCAGGTCGGACCGGTCGGGGAAGGAGTCGATCTCCATGGCGGTCCCGGTGCGGGCGGCCACCCGGAAGATCGCGTCCCAGTCGGCGTCCACGGACGGCCGCTTGCCGATCTTGCGGGTCGTCGGGTGCCCGATGATGTCCACGTACGGGTTTTCGCAGGCGGCGATGAAGCGCCGGGTCATCTCGTCGCGCGACATCCCGAAATGCGAGTGCACCGAGGCCACGCACACGTCGAACCCGGCGAGCACCTCCCCGGGCCAGTCGACCGACCCGTCGGGGGCGATGTTGAGCTCCGTGCCGTGCAGGATCCGCATGTCGGGATATTTCTGCTGCAGCGCGGCCACCTGCCCCCGCTGCTCCAGCGCCTTGTCCAGCGTCATCCGCTGCATCGCCAGGTCGGGGGCGTGGTCGGTGACCGCGTAGTAGGCGTAGCCCCGGGCGTGCCCGGCCGCCACCATGTCCTCCAGCGACGCGATGCCGTCCGTCAGGTCGGTGTGGGTGTGCAGGTCGCCCTTCAGGTCGCGCAGCTCCACCAGCTCCGGCAGCTCGCCCCGCAGGGCCGCCTTGACCTCGCCGCCGTCCTCGCGCATCGGCGGCGGCACGTACTGCATGCCGAGCGCGGCGTAGATGTCCTCCTCGTCGGCGGCGGCGATCACCCGCTCGCCCTCGAACAGCCCGTATTCGGACAGCTTCCAGCCCTTCTTCACCGCCATCTCCCGGATGGCGACGTTGTGCTCCTTGGAGCCGGTGAAGTACTGCATCGCCGCGCCCCACGACTCGGCGGGCACCACCCGCAGGTCGACCTGGATGCCGGACGTCGTGCGGATCGACGTCTTCTTGTCGCCCGCCGCGATGATCTCGGCGACGTAGGGCTGGGCGCGGAAGCCGGTCATGATGGACTCGGGCGCGACCGCGAGGATGTCGATGTCGCCGATCGTGTCCTTCATCCGCCGCAGCGACCCCGCGTACGCGATGCGCTCGGCCTCCAGCGAGGCCATCACCTGCTCGGCCAGCGACATGGCGACGCCCACGTGGACGCGGCGGCTGGACTGCTCCAGCTGCTCGATGCCCTTGAGCAGGTTTGCCAGCGTCTTGGGGCCGAGGCCCTTGACGCCGTCGAGGCGGCCGGAGGTGATCGCCTCGCGCAGGGCCACCGTGGAGTCGACGCCGAAGTCCTCGAACAGCATGATCGCCGTCTTGGGCCCCAGCGACGGCACCCGGGTCAGCGCGCGCACGCCCTCGGGCACCCGGCCGCGCAGGTCGTCGAGCTGCCGGAAGCTCCCGCGCTGCAGGAACTCCTCCATCTTCTTGGCGATCGCCTCGCCGACCCCGGGGACGTTGCGCACGTCGACCACCGAGATGTCCTCGGGGAACCCGGCGATGGCCTTGGCCGCCTTCTGGTAGCTCCGCACCCGGAAGGCGTCGCCGCCGCAGAGCGCGAACAGCTCCGCGTATTCCTGCAGCGCCGACGCCGCCTCCTCATTTGCCCGCATGGCACAACCCTAAAGGTCGGCCCCGACAATCCAGGACTGTCAGAAGCGCACCTCACGGGGGCGGTACGGCTCCCCGAGGAAGGCCAGCTCCGACTCCGAGAGCGACACCGACACGGCCGCCACCGCGTCGTCCACGTGGCGGTCCTTCGTGGCCCCCACGATCGGCGCGGTCACGGCCGGCTGGTGGAGCAGCCAGGCCAGCGCCACCTGGGCGGACGGCAGGCCGCGCTCCCCGGCCACCTGCGCCACGCGGTCGAGGATCGCCTTGTCGTTCTCCGGGTCGTACAGGAAGTCGATGCGCCCGTCGGACCCCGTCCGGGCGGTCGTCGCGGACGAGCCGGCCCTGGCCAGCACGCCGCGCGCCAGCGGGCTCCACGGGATCACGCCCACGCCCTGGTCGGCGCAGAGCGGCAGCATCTCCCGCTCCTCCTCCCGGTAGAGGAGGTTGTAGTGGTTCTGCATCGACACGAACTTCGTCCACCCGTTCCGCTCGGCCACGTGCTGCGCCTTCGAGAACTGCCAGGCCCACATGCTCGACGCGCCGATGTAGCGGGCCTTGCCGGCCTTGACCACGTCGTGCAGCGCCTCCATGGTCTCCTCGACGGGCGTCTCGTCGTCCCACCGGTGGATCTGGTAGAGGTCCACGTGGTCGGTGCCGAGCCGCCGGAGCGAGGCGTCGACGGCCGCGTGGATGTGCTTGCGCGACAGGCCCCGGTCGTTGGCGCCCCTGCCCATGGGGAAGTAGACCTTGGTGGCCAGCACGTAGTCATCGCGGCGGGGGAAGATCGCGCGCAGCGCCTCGCCGGTCACGGTCTCGCTCGCGCCCTGGCTGTAGACGTCCGCCGTGTCGAAGAAGGTCACACCCGCGTCGGCCGCCCTGCGGATGATCGGCTCGGCCTCCTCGCGTGCCAGCGCCCACTCCTGCCTGGCGGGATCGCCGTAGCTCATCATCCCCAGACAGATCCTCGAGACCTTCAAACCTGTGTCGCCAAGTCGGGTGTATTCCATACGCCCACCATAGAGTCGGCCTCGCGATGGTCCGGGCCCCGGGCGGGAGGTAACGGATCGGTCTGGTTAACCGGCGGCCCGACGGGAAGTCATGGGTGTCCAAAAGCGGCACCGACCTTTACAGGGACGAGCCCGATCGGGTCGATTAGGGAGACGCGAGACCACGGCGGGCACGCTCTCGCGACACGGCCCGACCGGGCGATCCAACCGCATACCGGGGGTGAGGTGGGCACACACCGTGCACTCGTGTGGGCACGTTCCAAACTGAAGAACCCCGGCTGGCTGGGCGCGCTCGGGCTGGCGGCGGCGATGCTCGGCCTGACGGTGCCGGTCCAGCTCGGGCTGGTGCGGTCGGGGGCGGGGATCGCCGGCGGGGTGACGCTGTTCGTCCTGCTGACGCTGCACGTCAAGTTCGTCATGGAGACCCCGGTACGCCGGGCGGGCTCGTGGTGGATCGTGGCCGTGCAGGCGTGGCTGACGTACCTGCCGCTGACGGTGTTCGGGGCGGCGTGGACCCCGGTGTGCGCCCTGCTGTCGGGCGCGCTGCTGGTGACGGCGGGCCGGATCCGCTCGATCGTGCTGGTGGCGCTGGCGCTGGCCTGCGGCCCGGTGATGCTGGCCGCGCCGGAGCGCACGATGGTCGACCCCGTCTGGGCGCTGGCCGCCCCGCTGATCGGCGTCATCGAGTACGCGCTGGTGACGCTGGCCAAGCGGATCACCCGGCTGACCGAGGCGCGTACCGGGGTCATGCGCGAGGCCGTCGCCCTGGAGCGCCGCCGCTTCACCCGTGACCTGCACGACCTGGTCGGCCACCGGCTCACCGCCCTGGTGCTGAAGGCGCAGCTCCTGCAGCGGTTCGTCGCCGAGGGCGACAACCGGGCGCACGACGAGGCGTGCGAGACGCTGGAGCTGCTGCGCAGCCTGTCCGCCGACGTGCGGGCCGTCGCCCACGGCCTGCGCAGCTCCTCCCTGGCGGCGGAGCTGGGCTCCGCGCGCTCGCTCCTGGAGTCCGGACGGGTCCGCTGCCAGGTCAAGATGTCCTGCCGTGACCTCCCCGGCGACGTGGAGGAGGCGCTCACGCACGCCCTGCGCGAAGGCGTGACGAACGTTCTGCGGCACGCCGAGGCCCGCCAGTGCTCCATCCAGCTCCTCGAACGCGACCAGCTCGTCCGCCTGACGATCAGGAACGACGGGGTGCGCCCGCAGCGCCGCCCAGGAGACGGTGGACAGGGCCTGCTGAACCTGGCCGAACGCGTCTCCGACCTCGGCGGCTGGCTGGAGGCCACGTCCTCCAGGACGGGGCAGTTCACCTTCAGCGCGTACGTCCCACGAAAGAAATAGCCAATTGTGAAAAACACACAAATGCAATTTCAATAACCATATTTCGGTGTTGTTACGTGTAACTAGACCGAATCGCCGCACGGCGGCAATCTCTAAGGGACAACGCCTTGGAGGTCGGCGCCAGATGGACAAGTACGAGCTGTACTGCCTGGTGGATCCGCGTTTCTACGACTCGCTCGAACACGGCACGGCGGAAGACGCCGACTTTCCCCTTCTGCGCGAACCTGTGCCCGCCGGCTGGTCGACCGCCCTGACCGACACCTGGTGCTATTTCGCCCCCGACGACGAGCCGCCCCTGCCGGCCCAGGGCTGGAAGATCCACGTGTCCGCCCGCATGGAGGACGCCGAGCAGGCCATCGCCGCCGTGTGGAGCTACTGCGTGCCGCGCCGGATCGCGTTCAAGTTCCTGCGCGGCGCCCCCGTGCTCGTCATGGTCAACTCCAAGGCCGCCTCCCGGGCGTCCAGCGGCAAGCTGATCACCGTCTACCCGCGGGACGAGGACCAGCTGGAGCTCGTCCTGAAGGAGCTCGACGAGCTGCTGCGCGAGGTCGAAGGCCCGTACATCCTCAGCGACCTGCGCTACGGCGCCGGCCCGCTGTTCGTCAGGTACGGCGGGTTCGCCGAGCGGCACTGCCTGTCCGGCTCGGGCGAGCGCGTGCTGGCCGTCGAGGACGGCGACGGGCGGCTGGTGCCCGACGTGCGCGGCGCGACGTTCTCGGTGCCGCCGTGGACCACGCTGCCCGGGTTCCTGGAGCCGCATCTGACCGCGCGCAACGCGGTGACGACGGCCGGGCTGCCGTACCGGGTCGAGAGCGTGCTGCACTTCTCCAACGGCGGCGGCGTCTACCTCGCGCGGGACACGCGTACGGACGAGCGGGTCGTGCTCAAGGAGGCCAGGCCGCACGCCGGGCTCGACGCGGCCGGACGCGACGCCGTCACCCGGCTCCGGCACGAGCGCGACATGCTCCGGCACCTGTCCGGCCTGCCCGCCGCGCCCGCGCTGCGCGACTACTTCAGCCTGGGCGAGCACGACTTCCTCGTGCAGGAGTTCGTGGACGGGACGCCGCTCCAGCGGCGGCTCGTGCAGCGCTACCCGCTGACCCGCGCCGACCGCACCGAGCCGGACCTGGCCGACTACACGGCGTGGGCGGTCGAGACGCTGGAGAGCGTGGAGCGGGCCGTCGAGTCGCTGCACGAGCGCGGGGTCGTCTTCGGCGACCTGCACCCGGACAACATCCTGCTGACCGCCGACGGCCGGGTGGCGCTGATCGACTACGAGGTCGCCACCCTCGCCGCGGACGGGGCCCGCGCCGCGCTGGCCCACCCCGCCTTCATCGCGCCCGCCGACCGCCAGGGCGTGGACGTGGACCGGTACGCGCTGGCCTGCCTGCGGCTCGGCCTGTTCGCCCCGCAGTGCACGATCATGCTGCCGCTGCACCGGGCGAAGGCGGCCCACCTGGGGGAGATCGTCAAGGAGACGTTCCCCGTGCCGCCGGAGACGGTGGACGAGGCCGTCGCGACCATCGGCGGCGACGGCGACCCAGTGACCATGCCAGTGAGCATGCCCGGCACCTGGCCCGAGCTGCGGGACGCGATGTGCCGGGCCATCGTGGCCGGCGCCACGCCCGCGCGTGACGACCGGCTGTTCCCCGGCGACGTGGCCCAGTTCCGGCCGGGCGGCGGGCTCAACCTGGCCCATGGCGCGGCCGGCGTGCTCTTCGCGCTGCACCGCGCGGGCCTCGGGCCGTTCCCCGAGTACGAGCGCTGGTTACGCGACCGCGCCCTCCGCCCCGTCCAGGGCTCCGGGCTCGGCCTGTACGACGGGCTGCACGGCATCGCGTACGTGCTCGGCCTCCTCGGACACCACGAGCCCGCGCACGAACTGGTCGACGTCTGCCTGCGCGAGAACTGGGAGCGGCTGGAGTCGGCCCTGTTCTCTGGTTTGTCCGGCATCGGGCTGAACCTCCTCCGCTTCGGCCGCGCCGACCTCGCCCTGCGCGCCGCGGACATCTGCGCGGAGCGGCTCGCCGGACCCGTTCCCGAGCTCAGCGGCGGCTCCCACCCGAGGGCCGGGCTCATGTACGGTTCGTCGGGGCCCGCGCTGCTGTTCCTGCACGCGTTCGAGCACACCGGGGACCGGGCCCTGCTCGACCTGGCGGCGACCGCGCTCCGGCAGGACCTGCGGCGCTGCCGCCACTCCGCGGACGGCTCCCTCCAGGTGAACCAGGGCTGGCGGCTGCTGCCGTACCTGGACGAGGGGTCGGCCGGGATCGCCCTCGTGCTGGAGCGCTACCTCGCGCACCACCACGACGAGGAGCTCGCGACGGCGCTGGCCGAGCTGCGGCTGGCCGGGCACGCCGGCTTCTTCGTCCAGTCGGGGCTGTTCACCGGGCGCGCGGGCCTGCTCGCGGCCGGCGCGGGCGACCCGCGCGAGCACGTCAAGGGCTTGAGCTGGCACGCGCTGCCGTACGGCGGGGGGCTCGCGTTCCCCGGCGACCAGCTGTTGCGCCTCTCCATGGATTTCGCGACCGGAACGGCGGGCGTGCTCTTCGCCCTCGGGGCGGCCCTGGGCGACCAGCCTGGCCACCTGCCGTTCCTGGCGGCCGCCACCGAGCGGTCCGCCCCCGACGAGTCCCGGAAGGAGGTGTAACGAATGGTTCTTCTCGACCTGCAGGGTCTCGAGGCCCCCGCGGCTAGCGACGTCGCCAGTGGTGGCAGCACGCTGACGGTTCTCTCGTGTCACTCAGGCAAGCCCAGCAACCTCAGTGTCGCACTTTGCCACTGATCCGCGATATCGGTCCCCGCGCCGTCCTGGACGGCGCGGGGACGCCGACACCAAGGAGGCATCGGGTGCGAGCGGGAGACCGGCTGGTGATCGGCACGGTACGGCGCGGCGGCCCCTGGCCCGCCGTCCTGGCCGTCACCGCGGTCGCCGGCGCGGCGGGTGAGCTCGCGGTCCCGTACCTCGTCGGCCGCACCGTGGACGCCTTCGTCATACATCGGCTGGACGGCACCCTCTGGCTGACCCTCTGTGCTTGCGCCGTCGCCGCCGTCGTGCTCTGCGAGAGCCTCGGCGTCTGGGCCCGCGGCGCCTGCGGCGCGTTCGCCGCCGCCAGGCTGCGCCTCGGGGTCCTGCGCCACGTGCTCGGCGCCGGGCCGGCGGCCACCCGGCGTTTCCCCGAAGGCGAGCTGGTCACCAGGGCCGGGCTGAACGCCGAGGAGGCGGGCCGGGCCCCGGAGACGGTGACCGGCGCGCTCGCGCTGCTCGTGCCCACGGCAGGCGCGCTGGTCGCGCTCACGCTCATCGCGCCCGTCCTGACGCTGACGCTCGGGGTGGGCATCGTGGCCATCCTGCTCGTGCTGCGTGCCTTCCTCCGCGCGACGACGGTGATCTCGGGCGGGTACCAGGAGGTGCAGGGCGAGATCGCCGCCCGGCTCGTGGACGCCATGGAGGGGGCGCGCACGATCGCCGCGGCGGGGACCGCCGCCCGGGAGGCGCGGCGCGTGCTGGAGCCGCTGCCCCGGCTGCGGGCCCACGGCATGTCGCTGTGGCGGGCCAACGCCGGGGCAGCGGTCCAGTCGGGGCTCGTGGTGCCGCTGCTGGAGGTCGCGGTGCTGATCGTCGGCGGGTTCATGCTCGCCTCCGGCCGCCTCACCGTCGGAGAGCTGTACGCCGCCGCCCGCTACGCCGTGCTCGGGGCGTCACTCAGCACCTCCCTGGGCTTCGTCGGAGGCCTGGCCCGGGCACGGGCGGCCGCCGGACGGGTGGCCGAGATCCTCGAACTCCCCCCTGTCACCCATGGCACGCGCACGCTCCCCGCCGGGCCGGGCACGGTCGAGTTCCGCGACGTGGCGGTGGACGGCCTGACCGTCGGGGACCTCACACTGCCCGGGGGCTCGGTGACCGCGGTGGTCGGACGGTCCGGGTCGGGCAAGTCCCTGCTGGCCGCACTGGCGGGCCGCCTGACCGACCCGGCGCGCGGCGCCGTCCTGCTCGACGGGGTCCCGCTGCCCGAACTGCCGCGTGAGGAACTGCGCAAGGCCATCGGGTACGCCTTCGAACGCCCGGTCCTGGTGGGCGAGACCGTGGGGGAGGCCATCACGACGGCCACCGGACCCGCCGCGGCCGAGGCGGCGGAGGCGGCGCGCGCGGACCCGTTCATCCGGCGGCTGCTGCTCGGCTACGGCACACCCTTGCGCGAGGCCCCGATGTCCGGCGGCGAGCGGCAGCGGATCGGCCTGGCCAGGGCGTTCGCGCAGGGGGAACGGCTGCTGGTGCTCGACGACGCCACCTCCAGCCTCGACACCGTGACGGAGCGCGAGGTCGGGCGGGCGCTCGCCACCGACCGGCGGGGCCGCACCCGGCTGATCGCGGCCCACCGGCTCGCCACGGCCGCCCGCGCCGACCAGGTCGTCTGGCTGGAGGGCGGGGAGGTGCGGGGCCGGGGGCCGCACCACGTGCTGTGGCGGGACCCTGACTACCGGGCGGTCTTCCAGGGAGCGACGCCATGACGGCCCCCGGCCGACGGCGGCGCGCGGCACGGACCAAGGCCGGCGACGAGCCCGCCAGGCCGGGCACGGTCGGCGGCGAGCCGGAGCCGGGCATGGGGAGCGGCGGGCCGGGGTGGGTCACAGGGGGTGGCGGGGCGGGGCGGGTCGGATTCTGGCGGGCGTTGGGGCGTGAGCCGCGGCGGCTGGCCCGGATCGGGTTCTGGTCCGTGCTCGAAGCGGCGCCCGCGTTCCTCATCGGGCACGCCGTCGCCCGGGCCATCGAGGACGGGTTCGCCAGGGCCGAGCCCATGACCGGGCTGGCGTGGCTGGCCGCGCTCGGCGTCGCGTGGCTGGTCGGGGCGGTGGCCGCCCGGCAGGTCGTGCTGGCCGTCGCGGCGGTGGCGGAGCCGTTCAGGGACGACCTCCTGACGCACGTCGTCGAGGGGACCCTGAGCCGGGCCACGAGCCGCGACAGCGCCGCGGTGGCGCGGGCGACACTCCAGGTCGAGCTGGCCAGGGACGCCTTCGCGGCCGTCGTCACGACCGTCAGGGGGTTCGTGTTCACGGTGGCCGGCGTGGTGCTGGGGCTGGTGACGCTGGCCCCGCAGACGCTCACCCTCGTGCTCCCGCCGTTCGCCGCCGGGCTCGGACTGTTCCTGGCCTCACTGCCTGCCCTCGCACGCAGGCAGCGGGCGTTCCTGCTGGCCGACGAACGGCTGGCCGACGAGATGACGGCCATGGCGGGCGGGCTGCGCGACATCGAGGCGTGCGGCCTGCGCGAACACGTGGCCGGACGGCTGGAACGCCAGGTCGGCGCGCAGGCCGCCGCCGCCCGCGCGCTCGCCGGGGTGACCGCCGCCCGCACCGCGGCCCTGGCCGTGGGCGGCTGGCTGCCGGTCGTCCTCGTGCTGGCCGGCACCCCATGGCTGCTGGACGGCGGCCTCGGCCCCGGCGTGATCGCCGGCACGCTCGCGTACGTCACGCAGTCCCTGACCCCCGCGCTCGGCGGCCTCGTGCAGGGGCTCGGGGTCAGCGGCATCCGCCTGGCCGCCACGCTCGGCCGCATCGCCGCCTCCGCCCCGCCCGCCGCGCCGCCCCTGCCCAGGATCCGTCCCCGCGCCTGCGACGTGCGGCTCGCCGCCGTCACCTTCGCGTACGGCCCGCACTCCGCCCCCGTCGTCGACCACCTGGACCTCGCCATCCCGGAGGGCGACCACCTGGCGATCGTGGGACCCAGCGGGGCCGGCAAGTCCACGCTCGCGGCCCTGGTCAGCGGCATGCTCCGGCCCGGCGCGGGCGAGGCCCTGATCGGCGGCGTCCCCGCCGACCAGGCCGACCCCGCCGTCCGCGCGCTGATCCCCCAGGAGGCGTACGTCTTCCGCGGCACCCTGATGGAGAACCTCACCGCACTCGGCGCACCGCCCGGCACCACCCCGCGAATGGCGGGTGACCCCGAAGCGACCCCTCGACGGACGGCCGCCCTCGAAGCGGCCCCGCAACGGGTAGCCTGCCCCGACACCGTCCAGGGGGAGTGCCCCGACACCGCCCAGGGGACGTGCATCGACCTCGTCGCGAGGCTGGACGAGGCCGTCGCGGCCGTCGGGGCCCGCGAGCTGGTCGACGAGCTGGGCGGTTACGGGGCCCGGCTCGACCCGGCGGCGCTCTCGGCAGGCCAGCGCCAGCTCATCGCGCTCGCCCGCGCCTACCTCGCCCCCGCCCCGCTGGTCATCCTCGACGAGGCCACCTGCCACCTCGACCCCGCGGCCGAGGCCCGCGCGGAGACCGCGTTCGCGCGGCGCGGCGGCACGCTCGTCGTCGTCGCCCACCGCCTCACCTCCGCCCTGCGCGCCCGCCGCATCCTCCTCATGGACGGTACGCGGGTGACCATCGGCACCCACGACGAGCTGATCAGGACCTCTCCGCTCTACGCAGACCTGGCCGGCCACTGGCACCCGGAGCCCGTGTCATGAAATTTCTGTACAAATATCCGCGCGCCGAGCGCCTCCCCGGCGGCTCGACGCCGAGTGGGATCGACGACCCGTACCGCTGGCTCGAAGACCCCGACGCCCCCGCCACCACGGCCTGGCTGGCGGAGCAGGACCGGCTGTGGCGCGACGGCGCCGCCCGCCTGCCCCACCGCGAGCGGTTCCGCGCCCGGCTCACCGAGCTCAGGGAGGCGGGCCTGGTCACCCCGCCGCTGTGGCGCGGCGAGCGGAGCTTCCACCTGCGCCAGACCCCCTCCCAGGAACACCCGGTCCTCCACTGCGGCGACCGCGTCGTCCTCGACCCCATGGAGCTCGACCCCACGGGGCTCACGACGCTGGACGACTGGCAGCCCGACCTGGAAGGGCGCCTGCTGGCGTACCAGATCTCGCGCAGAGGCGACGAGAAGGCGGACCTGTACGTCAGGGACGTGGACACCGGCGCCGTCGTGGACGGGCCCGTCGGCGGCTGCCGCTATTCGGCGGTCGCCTGGCTGCCGGGCGGCGCGGCCTTCTACTACGTGCGCTTCCACGAGGGCGTCTTCCTGCACAGGATCGGCGATGCGGCGGACGTACCCGTCTTCACGAGAGGGCCGGTCCGCTACGGCGTGCAGATCAGCGCCGACGGCCGCTGGCTGACGATCTCGGCGGGCGGCTCGCTCTGGCTCGCCGAGCCGGGCGACCAAGGCGAACTCGATGCAGCCGGTCAGGACGGGTTCGGGTCGGCCGGTCGGGGCGCGCCCGATTCGGGCGGTCAGGGCGAGCTCGAATCGGGCGGACGGAGCGAGCCCCGTCCCATACCCGGCGCCCTGGCGGCGGCGGTGGCCTGCGACGGCCGCCTCTACCTGGTCACCGACACGGACGCGCCGCGGCGCAGGCTCTGCGTGGCCGACCCCGGGGCGCCCGGCGCGTGGCGGGAGCTGATCCCCGAGGACCCGGAGGCGGTGCTGGGCGCGTTCACGGTGCTCGACGGCGACAGGCTGCTCGTCGCCAGGACCCGGCACGCCGTGGCGGAGATCGCCGTGCACCACGCCCGCACGGGGGAGCGGCTGGGCACTGTGCCGCTGCCCGGCAGCGGCACCGTCACCTCGCTGACCTCGCGCCCCGGCGGCGGCCCCGAGGCGTGGTTCGCCTACACCGACGCCGTCACGCCCCCCGAGGTCTGGCGCCACGACGTCCGCACCGGCGCCACCACCCTGTGGTCGGCCGCGCCGGGCCGCGTGAGCCGGCCCGACGTGCGCAGCCACCACATCGAGTACGCCTCCGCCGACGGCACCCGCGTCCGCATGGTCGTGGTGGCCGGCCCGCCGACGGGCGGCCCCCGCCCCACGATCCTCACCGGGTACGGCGGCTTCGGCATCCCCCTCCTGCCCGGCTACGCCGCCGACTCCCTGGCCTGGGTCGAGGCGGGCGGCGTGCTGGCCGTCGCCAACCTCAGGGGCGGCGGCGAGGAAGGCGAGCAGTGGCACAGGGACGGCATGCTGGAGCGCAAGCAGAACGTGTTCGACGACTTCGCCGCCGCCGCGGACAAGCTCATCGCCGACGGCTGGACGACCCCGGACCGGCTCGGCATCTGGGGCGAGTCGAACGGCGGACTCCTCGTCGGCGCGGCCCTCACCCAGCGGCCCGGCCTGTTCGCGGCGGCGGTGTGCTCGGCGGGCCTGCTCGACATGGCCCGCTACCACCTCGGCGGCCTCGGCCCCTCCTGGACCGGCGAGTACGGCGACCCCGAGGACCCCGAGCAACTGGCGTGGCTGCTCGCCTATTCGCCCTACCACCAGGTCAGGAAGGGGACGGACTACCCGCCGACGCTGTTCACGGTCTCGGCGGGCGACACGCGGGTCGATCCGATGCACGCGCGCAAGATGTGCGCCGCGCTGCAGTGGGCGGCGGGCGGAGACCGGCCGATCCTGCTCCGGCACGAGCCGGACGTGGGCCACGGCGCGCGGGCGGCCGGCAGGTCGGTGGCCCTGGCGGCCGACGCCCTCGCCTTCCTCGCCGCGCACACGGGCCTGGACGTACCGGGCTCAGATCCAGCCTGACTCCCTGGCGATGCGGATGGCGTCGATCCTGCTGCGGGCGCCCAGCTTGGCCGACGTCTTGGACAGGTAGTTGCGCACCGTGCCCTCCGACAGGTACAGCGACGCGGCGATCTCCCCGATCGACGCCCCGTCCGCCGCGGCCCCGATGACGTCCAGCTCGCGCGGCGTCAGCGGCGCCTCGGCGGGCCGCATGGCCGCGATGGCCAGCTCCGAGTCGATGACCCGCTCTCCCTCGGCCACCCGCCGGATCCCGTCCGCCAGCCGGTCCGGCGGGGCGTCCTTGGCCATGAAGCCCCGTACGTGCACCTCGAGCGCCCGCTTGAGCAGGCCCGGCGTGCCCACACCGGTCAGGATGAGCACCCCGCACTCGGGCAGCTTCGCGTGCAGCTCGCCGGCGGCGGTGAGCCCGTCCTTGCCGGGTAACGCGATGTCGATCACGGCGACGTCCGGCCGGGTCGCCCTGGCCGCGGCCAGGATGCGGTCTCCCCTGGAGACCTCGGCCACGACCTCGATGTCTTCCTCATAAGCCAGCAGCGCCACGATCGCCCCGCGTACCAAGTTCATGTCCTCAGCGAGCAACGTTCGAATCACCATGCGTCCTTGCGGTCGGCCGGCTTGCAACGTCTGCGGGCTCCCTAATCCTGACTTATTGACCCCGATGTGAAAAGTCCTGCCAAATATCCGTCAGACCAAACCTGTGCTTTTGGGGAATGGTCAACGACATGGAACCACGCGTCCGCCCCCTCCCGCCCGAAGAATGGGACGATTTCACGAAGGCCAACCCGCACAACGTGTTCACCACGCTGGCCCGCCACCCCGCGCTCTACAAGGAGTGGCTGGGCTTCGGCGGCGTCCTGCTGGACGGCACGCTGCCCGCCCGCGACCGGGAGCTGGCCATCCTCCGCACCGCCTACCACACCGGCAGCGCCTACGTGTGGGCCCACCACGCCCGCCTGGGCAGCGAGGCCGGGCTCACCGACCTGGAGATCGCGTCGGTCAGCCACCCCGACGCCCTCTGGCCGGTCGAGGACCAGCTCGTGCTCCAGGTCGCCGACGACCTCCACTACGCCGGCGACCTGACCGACGCCACCTGGACGGCGCTGTGCGACCGCTACGACGAGCCGGGCAGGATCGAGCTGGTCGTGCTCGTGGCCCACTACACGATGCTGGCGATCGTGCTCAGGACCCTCAGAGTGGAGATCGAGGAGTGATCATCGTGACGCCCGGCACCGAGCCGATCGAGGCCAGCGCCTTGCCGGCGTCGGCCAGCCCGATCGTGCGGGTGATGAGCTGGTCGGGGTGGAGGATCCCGGCCCTGATCATCTCCAGCATCGGCGGGTACGCGTGCGCGGCCATGCCGTGACTGCCCAGCAGCCGCAGCTCATGGCCGATCACGCGGCCCATCGGCACCGGCGTCGGCCCGCCCGGCAGCAGCCCCACCTGCACGTGGCGGCCCTTGCGGCGCAGGCTCTCGATGGAGGCGGCGCAGGTCTGCGGGCTGCCCAGCGCGTCGATCGACACGTGGGCGCCGCCCCGGGTCAGCTCCCTGACCTGGGCCGCCGCGTCACCGGCCGAACCGTTGACGAAGTGCGTGGCCCCGGCCTGCTCGGCCAGGTGCAGGGCGTCGGTGCTGATGTCCACGGCCACCACGCGGGCCCCGGCCGCCGTCGCGATCATCACGGCGGACAGGCCCACGCCGCCGCACCCGTGCACCGCCACCCACTCGCCCGGCCGCACCTCGCCGACCTGTGCCACGGCGCGGAACGCGGTGGCGAAGCGGCAGCCGAGCCCGGCCGCCGTGGCGTAGGCCATGTCCTCGGGGATCGCGATCAGGTTGACGTCGGCGTGGTCGATGGCCACGTACTCGGCGAACGAGCCCCAGTGGGTGAAGCCGGGCTGCGTCTGCCGCTCGCACACCTGCTGGTCGCCGGTGGCGCAGGACGGGCACGAGCCGCAGGCGCAGATGAACGGGACCGTCACGCGCGTCCCCGGCCGCCAGGCGCGCACGTCGGAGCCGACCGCCTCGACGACCCCCGCCAGCTCGTGGCCCGGCACGTGGGGCAGGACCTTGATGTCGGGGTCGTGCCCCTGCCAGCCGTGCCAGTCGGACCGGCACAGCCCCGTGGCCTCGACCCTGATCACCGCTCCGTGCGCGGCAGGGGACGGGTCGGGCAGCTCGCGCACGTCGAGCTCACCACCGAAAAGTTCAAAGGCAACCGCTCGCATTTCATCAGCCTAGCTTTAGAGCCAGTTGCCCCAGGTCGCGCAAGGCCTGTTGGGAACGGGGTTCGGCGGTATGGACAGTTGGAGGCCCCTCTACTCGAAAACACTATGGAAAGGCTCGATCACATTCAGTAGTGTGTGTGCGGGGAGTGAGGCTCTCATAACTGCTTGAGCTCGCCACCGAAGGTAACCGGATCCCCCGATGCAAGAAGCGGGGGCTTTCGGCCGAGATGGCTGAGGCCCGTGTGTTACCAGCACCAGCCAACACCTAGTTGGAAGTGATCGACGTTGGCTACGTTTCGCGCAGGACAGAAGACCCACCAGGCTGTGCCTCCTCAGCAGCCTGCTCTGGAACTCGGTCCAGCAGACAACCCCGGGATCAGGGACGAAACGGGGACCGAGAGCCGCCGCAAGGCGGCGCCCGGCGCGAGACATGTGCGAGAGGAGATCCCCGGCACTTCACCTGCCGCCGGGGGCGTCACCCCGGACCGCCCGGTCCGGGAGAAGGGACGTGAGTCCCCGCCCTATGTGTTCGTGCTCGACAAGCATGGGCGCCCGCTGCAGCCCTGCACCCCAGCCAGAGCACGCCGGCTGCTCAAGAAGGGAAGGGCCGTCGTTCACCGCCACACGCCGTTTGTCATTCGCCTGAAGGACCGCACCACAGCCGAGAGCGAGATAGACGGCGTGGAGCTGGGTGTCGACCCCGGCTCCCGGCACACCGGGATCGCCGTGTTCACCGCGCGAGCCGGCCAGCGCCGCGCCCGGTACGGCATCCAACTCGACCACCGCGGCGCGGCCATCGTCAGGAAGATGCAGCAGCGAGCTGCCTACCGGCGTGCCCGCCGTGTCCGGAATCTGCGCTATCGCAGGCCGCGCTTCTCGAACCGCGGCCGCCGCCGCGAATGGTTGCCGCCATCTCTACACCACCTTGTGGTCACCACGGTCTCATGGGTGAACCGGCTGGCTCGTTGGGCGCCGGTGCGGGCGGTGCACCTGGAGCGGGTCACCTTCGACACCCACGCCATCAGTGCCGGCGGGCCTTTGGAAGGTGTGGAATACCAGCACGGCACGTTGCACGGAACTGAGGTCCGCGAATACCTGCTCACCAAGTGGGGACGACAGTGTGCCTACTGCGGCGCCCGTGGTGTGCCGTTGAACATCGACCACATCCATGCCCGCAGCCGCGGCGGCACCGACCGGGTCTCCAACCTGACCTTGTCCTGCGTGGCATGCAACACCTCGAAGTCCAACCGGCCGATCGCAGAGTTCCTTGAAGGCAGGCCGAAGCTGCTCGCCAGTATCTTGGCCCAAGCGAAAGCCCCGCTTCGCGACGCCGCGGCCGTGCAGTCCACCCGCTGGGCGCTCTGGCGTGAACTCGACGCTCGCCTGCCCACCCACGTGACCTCGGGGGGTCGCACCAAGTGGAACCGCACTCGCAACTACTTGCCCAAAACCCACACGCTCGATGCCCTGGCCGTCGGCGAACTCGACACCATCGCTCAAACCGTGTCCACGGTGCTGATAGTAGGATGCACTGGCCGCGGCACCCACACCCGCACTCGCACCAACAAGCATGGCTTCCCCCGCCTCCGCCTTCCCCGGCATAAGACGTTTTTCGGCTACGCCACCGGCGACCTGGTGATCGCCGTCGTCCCCACTGGCAAAAAGCAAGGCACGCACATGGGCCGCGTCGCCGTCCGCGCCAGCGGCAGCTTCAACATCACCACCGCTCACAGCACCGTCCAAAGCATCAGCTACCGTCACATTCGTCTGCTACAACGAGCGGACGGATACGCCTACGCCTTTCAGGCGGAAGCATGGGGACCATACGCCGTCTTGCCCGCCTGAACGGAGGGATCTCCACGGCGGCCGGCCGATCAGCTTAGGGTCAGTTGCCGCAGGTCGCGCAAGGCCTGGTGGGAGGGCGAACCCGGTTCGGTGGTGTAGAGGACGAGGCGGAGATCGTCGCGGTCGGGCACGGGCATGACCTGACAGATCGCGTCGATGGTGCCGACCACCGGGTGCGTGACCTGTTTGCGCTGCTCCCTGCGGACCTCGACCTCGTACCTGGCCCACAGCTCGGCGAAGTGCGGGCTGAGCGCGAGCATCTCGGCGACCAGCGCCTGGAGGGGCCGGTCGTCGGGGTAGCGGCCCGCGGCGGCGCGCAGGTCGGCGACCGAGGCGCGGGCGAAGCGGCTCTTCTCCTCGTCGCTGAGGTGCTCGGCGATGTCGGGGGACATGAAGACCCAGCGGATGACGTTCCGGTCCTCCGGGTCCACGGCTTCGAGGCCGCCCATGAGCGCGCTGGCCAGGGGGTTCCAGGCGCGGATGTCGTACCTGGCGTCCAGCACGTACGCGGGGACCTCCTCCAGGAACCCGATCAGGTGCAGCAGGCTCTGGGGCACGTCCTCCCTGATCCGCGGCGTCTCCACCACGTGTCCGGCCAGGTGGAGCAGGTGGGCGCGCTCGTCCTGGCCGAGCATGAGCGCCCTGGCCAGCGCGTTGAGCACCTGCCTGGACGGGTGCGGGCCCCGGCCCTGCTCCAGCCGGATGTAGTAGTCGATCGACATGCCCGCGAGCTGCGCGACCTCCTGCCTGCGCAGGCCCGGCGTGCGGCGCCGCTCGCCGCCGGGCAGGCCCACCTCGGCGGGGGTGACGCGGGCGCGCCTGACACGGAGGAAGTCGGCTAGTTCGTCGCGGTTCATGCCTCCATCCTCGGCGATGTCCGGTCGCGGGTGGGTGGTACCGCTGATACCAGGCTCTCCAGGTCTCTCCCGCGCCCCCTGTGACCTGGACGAACGTGGGCGGCATGACGAAGATTGCCCTCATCACGGGCGCCAACAAGGGAATCGGCCACGAGATCGCGCGGCTGCTGGCCGAGCAGGGTGTCACCACGATCGTGGGGGCGCGCGACGAGGAGCGGGGGCGGGCCGCCGGGGAGCGGCTGGGGCAGCCGTACGTGCGGCTCGACGTGACCGACGAGGCGAGCGTGGCCTCGGCCGCGAAGTGGGTCGAGCAGGAGTACGGGCGGCTGGACATCCTGGTCAACAACGCCGGGATCACCGGCGGCTTCGCCGACCCGCGCCCCAGCGCCACCCCCGCAGGGGCGCTCAGGGAGGTCTATGAGACGAACGTGTTCGGCGTGGTCACGGTGACCAACGCGATGCTGCCGCTGCTGCGGGAGTCGGAGGCCGGGCGGATCGTGAACATGACGAGCGAGCTGGGCTCGCTGGGCATGGCGATGGACCGGGAGAGCCCCTTCTGGGACGTCAACATCATCGCCTACAACTCCTCCAAGACCGCGCTCAACATGATCACCGTCTGCTACGCCAAGGAGCTGATGGACACCCCGATCAAGGTGAACGCGGCCAACCCCGGCTACTGCGCCACCGACCTCAACGGGCACATGGGGTTCCGCACCGCCGAGCAGGGCGCGGCCATCGCCGTGCGGCTCGCGACCCTCGACGCGGACGGCCCTACCGGGGCGTACCTGGAGGACGCGGGCTCTGTCCGCTGGTGAGGTGTCAAACCGGGTGAACAGGACAGAAGGGGGTGATGGGACAAGATCTGGATAAGGAGCGGTTTACTGAGGTGGAGTACGCGGCCTTCGGGGAGCGGACGCGGGAGCAGCTCGGCGTGCTGCGCGAGCTGCTCGCGACCCCCGGCTTCGGCCAGGGCCCGGCCACGATCGGGGCCGAGCTGGAGCTGTTCCTGATCGACGGGTGCGGCCGGCCGCTGCCGCGCAACAGCGAGGTGCTCGAAGCCCTCGCTGACCCCCGCGTGGTGCTGGAGCTGGGCCGCTACAACCTTGAGGTGAACCTGACCCCGACGCCGCTGGCCGGCGAGCCCTTCGCGCGGCTGAGCGGGGAGGTGCAGGAGACGATCGCCAAGGTGGACCGCGCGGTGGACGGAGTGGCGGAGGGCGGGGGCGCGCTGCCCATCGGCATCCTGCCCACGCTGGACGCCGCGGACTTCACGGTCGGCGCGATGAGCGACCAGAACCGCTACCGGGCCATGAGCAGGGGCTTCAGGCGGCTGCGGCTGGAGCCGTTCCTGGTCAAGATCGAGGATCTGGAGCTGTCGGTGGAGGACGTGATCCTCGAGAGCGCCAACACCTCCTGGCAGGTGCACGTCCGCACGCCGCCCGACCGCTTCGCCCGGCTGTTCAACGCCGCCCAGCTCGCCGTCGGGCCGGTGCTGGCCGCCTGCGGGAACTCGCCGTTCTTCCTCGGGCGGCGGCTGTGGGAGGAGACGCGCATCGCGCTGATGGAGGAGGCCGCCGACGACCGGGACGTGCAGCGGCGCGAGCGCAGGGACGGGCGGGTCACGTTCGGCTCCGACTGGGTGCGGGAGGGCGCGTACGAGCTGTTCGAGCGGTCCGTGCGGGACTACGACCCCGTGGTGCCAGACCTGAGGGACGACGCGGAGCCGTACGAGGTGCCGGAGCTGCGGCTGCACCAGGGCACGATCTGGCAGTGGAACCGGCCCGTCTACGACCCGGCCGACGGCGGCCACCTGCGGATCGAGATGCGGGCGCTGCCGGCGGGGCCGTCGTGCGCGGACCTGGCGGCCAACACCGCGTTCCTGCTCGGGCTGACGTTGTCGCAGGCGGAGCGGGACCTGACCGGCTTCCGGTTCGCGCAGGCGTACCAGAACTTCTACCGCGCGGCCATGCACGGGCTGGACGCCAAGCTCTCCTGGCCCGGCTCCGACGCCGGCTTCGAGGCGGCCGAGCTGGTGCTCCGCCTGCTGCCCGAGGCGCGGGAAGGGCTGCTCGCGGCCGGGGTGACGCCGTCCGATGCCGACCGCGCGCTGGACGTGATCGCGCAGCGCACCCGGCTGCGCCGCACGGGCTCGGCCTGGCAGCGAGAGGCGCTGGAGCGCTTCCACGGCGACAGGGAACGACTCGTACGGCGCTACCGAGAGCTCGCACTCTCGGGACTTCCGGTGCATTTGTGGCCCTGAACGCAAACTTCCGTCGCACTCTTTCCGTCAAACTAGGTCAAGGGACGGCAAAGCGAGGGAGTTATGGCGGCAACGGGGATGGTACCCACGGACAAGGCGCCCTTCGCCTTGCGCCGGGAGACGGGCGACCTGGCCGAAGGGGCGGCCAAGCTGGCGGGGGAGATCGGCAGCGCCGGCGTCGAGGCGGTGCTGGCGCAGGCCAACCGGCTCGCGGTGCGCAAGGGGGCGTCGAGCGCGCTCGGGGCGATGAGTCCGCGACCGGCCGAGTGGTACGCCTTCGACGACAAGGACCAGGACACGGTCGACTGGTACCCGCAGGGGCTGACCTGCTCCGACGAGTCGGGCTCCATCGGGGTGCCGGCGTTCCTGGCGACCTGGTACTTCAAGCCGGAGGTGGGCGAGCGGGGCATCAGGCTGTCCTTTCTCAGCCCCAAAACCCTGAAATATCAGCATGCGCTGCTGGTCACGGCGAAGCCGGATGGCTCGTACGGGCCGATCAACATCCACGCGGGCGGCGTCGCGTGCGACGGCGACCTGGTCTACGTCGCCGACACCAAGAGGGGGCTGCGCGTCTTCGACCTCAAGCGCGTGCTCGACCTGCGCACCGCCCAGAACGACCTGGGCGACCCCAAGCAGATCGGGCGGCACGGCGGCAAGTTCCACGCGTTCGGCTACCGGTACGTGATGCCGCAGACCGACTTCTGGAAGATCGCGAAGCCGGGGCCGCTCTTCTCGTTCGTCTCGATCGACCGCAGCGGCGGCACGCCGCGGCTGGTCACCGGCGAGTACCGCGAGAACGACCCGGGCGGCTGGGTGGGCCGCTGGAGCCTGGGCCTGTCCGGCGGCGAGCCCGAGGACGCCTTCGTGATGGGACAGCCCAAGATCCAGGGCGCCATCTCGTGGGGCGGCAAGTGGTACCTGAGCCAGGCGTCCGGCGCCAACGCCAACGGCAAGCTGCTCGTCCACGCCGACGGCAAGCTGCAGACGCGTCAGCTCCCCGTCGGGCCCGAGGACCTGACGGTGCAGGGCGGCAAGCTGTGGAGCGTCACCGAGTTCAGGAACCGGCGGATCATCTTCGGCGTGCCGCTGTAAGGCCGCTCAGTCCTGGAGGTGCCGGTAGAGCACCTCGCGGTAGTGGCGGTCGAAGTCGTCGTAGCGGGCGCGCAGCTCCGCGCCCGGCCAGCCGGCCGGCAGCAGCTCCTCCGGGAGCAGCGGGTCGGCCAGGAGGTGGCGCAGCACGGCGGCGGAGACCAGGAAGCCCTCGGCCAGCCCGCCGGTCAGCCCGTCGGCGCGGTCAAAGGCCCGGTCAAAGGCGCGGTCAAAGGCCCGGTCGAGGGCCTGCTCCAGCCGGTGGGCCTCGGTCGCCCAGCCGTCCAGGTCCCACAGCAGGGGAGTGGGGTCGGCGTGCGGCCGGCCGTCGATCAGCGTGCACTGCGCCGTGACGGCCTCGGGCCACGCGCGCACCAGGTTGGCGGGCCGCATCCAGGTGCCCTCGCGCAGCTCGGCCAGGCGCAGCGCGGTCATCGTGGCCCGGAACGCGGCCCGGTCGGCGGGCGCGCGCCGCTCGGCGGTGACCACGGCCACCTCCCAGGTGCCGTCCCACGGCCTGGTGTGCGGGTCGCGGCTCTCGTCCTGCCTTGCCTGGCGCTCGACCAGCCGCTCCGACAGCGTGTAGAAACGGTCGTCCTGCAGCAGGTCACCGGCCGCGACCATGCGCGACAGCGCCACCCGTACGGTGCCCTCGGCGATGCCGAAGAGCGCGCCGATGCGCACCAGGTGCCGGGCCGGCAGCCGCGGCGGGTGGCTGCCCAGCAGCGCGCTCAGCACGGCCGATCTGGCGCTCAGGTTGTTACGCTCTTCCATCGCGTGTCGAGTATATGTAACACTCGCGAGTATGGGGCGCTATCTCATCGAACCTTTCGACCGCAGCGACCGTTACGCCACCGAGCGCTACCAGGGCGCCGCCGGGCGCAACTGGTGGACCTGCGATCCCACGCTGCGCCTGCTCATGCGGCGCCATCTGGGCGAGGGCTTCGCCTGGGCGGAGCCGCACCTCGACCGGCTGGGCGCGCTGACGGGCGGGCTCGTGGCCGAGTGCGCCGAGGAGACCGATCGCAACCCGCCGCGGCTGGAGAAGTACGACAAGTGGGGCAGGGACGTCAGCGAGGTCGTCATGCCGCCGTCGTTCCACGCGGCCCGGCAGGCGCTCATGGAGGACAACTTCACCTCGCCGTCCTTCGCCGCCGAGGCCCGCGCGCAGGGGGCGAACCCGGCCGCGCTCGCCGCCGCGTGGACGTACCTGCTCGATCAGGCCGACATCGGGATGGGCTGCGCGCTCGGCACCGGCGGGGACATGGTGGTCTCCCTCGCCGAGAAGCACGCGCCCCCGGACGTACGCGATCGGGTACGGGAGATCTTCGCCAACGGCTACTACTCCGGCGAGGCCGCTCAGATGTTCACCGAGCGGACGGGCGGCTCGGACCTGGCCGCGCTGGAGGCCACGGCGGTGCCCGCCGGCGACGCGTGGCTGCTGACCGGCTTCAAGTGGTTCGCCTCCAACGCCAACGGATCCGCGTTCGTGGTGCTGGCCAGGCGCCCCGACGGGAACGTGGCGCCGTTCCTCGTGCTGTGGGAGCGGCGGGACGGAAGCCGCAACGGGCTGCGGATCAGGCGGCTCAAGGACAAGCTCGGCACCAGGTCGGTCGCGTCGGCGGAGGTCGAGCTCACCGACGCGGAGGCTTTTCCGCTCTCGGGGGAGGGCACCGGCTCCGGGCTCGGGACCATGATGAAGCTCACCAACGCCTCCAGGCTCGGCGTGTCCATGATGGGCGTCGGCGTGGCCAGGCGCGCGTTGGTGGAGTCGATCTGCTACGCCAGGGCACGCGAGGCGTTCGGGCGGCCGCTCATCGACCAGCCGCTCATGCGCCGCAAGCTGAGCGAGCTGATCGTCGAGGTCGAGGCCGCCCAGGCGCTCGTCTTCGACGGCCTCGTGGGCCCCCGCCTGCGCCTCGCCCCCGCCCTGATCAAGCTCCGCGCCGCCCGCCTCGGCGTGACGGCGGCCAGCGACGCGATCGAGGTGCACGGCGGCAACGGCTACATCGAGCAGTGGCCGGTGGCCCGCCTCCTGCGCGACGCCCAGGTCAACCCCATCTGGGAGGGCGGCGACAACATCCTCTGCCTCGACGTGCGGCGGGCCATGGTGAAGGAGCAGGCCCACGTGCCCTTCCTCGACCGCCTGCGCGACCTGGCCACCTCCGACCTGGTGCACGTTCGCATCGACGACCTCGCCAAGGCCGTCTCGGCGTGGGCCGCGCTGGAGCCCGCGGTGGCAGAGGAGCGGCTGTATCCGCTGGCGCAGTTCATGGCCGACGTGTACGCCGCCGCCCTGCTGGAGGACCAGGCCACGTGGGGCCTCGACGACGGCCGCAAGGCGCTGGTCGCCCGCCTCTACGTTGAGACTCACCTCGTCGATCACGGCCCGCTGCGCGGGATCGACGCCCCCGCCGCCGACCACTTCGAGGATCTCCTGACGGGAGCGGTCACCCTCTGACGAAGCTGGGGTGAGCGGGTCTTCGATCCGCTCACCCCGGCGCTTTCAGCCGACGATCACCGCCGATTGGTGCAGCGGATGGAAGGCGGGTCGCGGCGACCCGACCTCAGGCAGGCTCGGAACTGGTCCGCTGTCACCCCACAGCGTGTCCCCGCCCAGGTGAGCCCAACCGCGGGTAAGGAGGGCTGTCTTATCGCTGCGGATATCAGCCGGGAACGGCCGGAGCCAGGCGGAGGCGGGGTGGGGCGAGCGACGGCGTTTCGTCCGCTCAGATACCGATGAGCAGGACACGGTCGCCGCACAGTCGGGCCATGTCGTCGACATCGGAGGTCAGCATGGCCACCGGACCCGGCTGGCGCAGTGCCACCTCGGCGACCGTCGCGTCGATCGCGTACTTGTGGCCGTGCAGACCTGCGGCCTTGAGCAGTTTCGCGGACGCCTTCGCCGCACCTTCGGTCACCGGCTCGACCTTGACGCGGGAGAGCACCCAGTGCAGCCGAGGCATGTTCACTCGTGTGTGGCTGACTTCCACGATGGCGTTGGCGCCGATGACGAAATCGGCGCCCATGCTGTGGAACACCTGGAACATCGCGAGAATCTTGCGGTCCTGCGCGATCCATGCGGAGAGCCCTTGGGAGTCCAGGACAACGGTTTCGACGTGCTCGATCACGCAGCGCCCGCTGATCCGTCGCGCTCCGCCGTCTTGAAGATCCTGGAGCGAGCCTGAGCCAGCTCCTCCTCGGTGAACTCTCCGTGCTCCTCCTGGTGACGCAGGAGGTCGGTGCCGAGAAGCTGGTGCCGCAACTGGCGTGCCACCGCCTCGGCGACATAGCCGGAGATGTTGTCGGTGAGCTTCCTGAGCTCGGCGACCTGGTCACTCGGCAGCGTCACCGTGATGCGCGTCGTGTCCGCCATGCGGCAAGCATACTGCAGTATGCATGACAGCGCCGTGCTGCCGGGAAAGGGGGCCTGAAGGCTCGGGCAGCCGTCACACCCGCAGAACGGTGATCTGGCGGCCGGAGGGTGTGGTCGCCTGCTCGAAAGCGCCTCGTTCCTTCCAGGACGGGGCCTCCGGGCGCCGGTCGAAGATCACCAGCACGCCGGTGGAGAGACTGAGCCGGTCCAGATACCGGTCGAGCTGCGCGAGACCGTCGGGCAACGGGTCGTCCCCGCCCACCCGCCAGACCTTCAGCTCCATCGCCTCCCGCTGCATCAGCCGTTCGCCTTCCGGACCGGTGTAGGGCCAGCGGACCAGCACGTCCAGGCGCTTGGTGCCGGCGGCGTACTCCCGGTCGAGATAGCCTCCGCCGTTGACCAGCCGGTGCAGGAAGGCCATGAGGATGATCTGGCAGGCGGCCTCGTGGTAACCCTCCTGCCGGATGAGCACCTCGCCGTGCTCGCGCCAGAACACGACGAACTCCTGCAGCAGCCGATCCAGGTCGAAACGGCCGTCCGGCAGCACGAAGCTGCGCGGATCAGCCTGCACGAACCGTTCCGTGCGATTACCCAGCACCCGTAGCAGGACCTCTCGATAGATCGGGTTGGCGATCTCCAGATTCCGGGTCCCCCGGATGAGGCCCAGATCGTGGACGTAGGAGACGTCATCATCAAAAGCGGCGTCTATGCTTGGCAACATTCCCGCCACGATCGGTTCGATCACCCGTTCCACCCGTGGTTCGTGCAGCCGGGTCACCAGCGTGTCCAGATGCATGGCGCGCGCCCGGATCAACCGCTCCTTGGCCTCCTCCACCTGCCTGGCGGTGATGTCGCCGGTCACCCCCATCCGAGAAGTGATCTCAAAGGCGAGGGCGTTGACCAGCCACGGTTGTCCCTGCGTCAGCTCGAAGACCCGATCCACCGCGTCCTTGGTGAACTCCTGGCCGGTCGCCTGCGTGTGCTGGTCGTACAACTCGGCGATCTGATCGGTGGTGAAGTCGCCCAGGCGCAGCGACTCAGCGATGATGTTGAACGGGCTGGCCGGGTTCCACCCGCCGGGATCGCCACCCGAGGCGACCTTGTAGTCACGCACGTTGCGCACCCCGCACAGCACCACGGATGTGGGGAAGAAATGGCCCTCGTGTCGCGCGTTGTGGCCATCGCGGAGCTGGCTGAGGATGCTGATCATGCTGGTGCCCTGCAGGGCGTCGATCTCGTCGAGGAACAGCACCACCCGACGCGGGCTGCGGCGGCACCACTCGCTCAGCGCCGCACTGAACTGGGTACCCGGCGTTGACTGCGGCCAGGGACTCGGCGGCAGCAACTCGTCCGGCCATCCCGATCGCTCAGCGGCTTCGCGGATGGACTTCAGCAGGATCGACTCCGCGGCGGCGTAGTCGTCGCCGGCTGCCTTGGCACGCTCGCAGGAGAACATCAGCGCTGCGACGTCGCCCTCGGCGGTGAGCTCGGACGCCAGGGTGCGCAGCGCGGTCGTCTTCCCGGTCTGCCGGGGTGCGTGCAGCACGAAGTAGCGGTCCATGTCGATGAGCGTCCGTGCCTGTGGGAGCCGCTGCGTGGGGGACAGCATGTAGTGGTGCTGTGGGCCGCACGGGCCGGTGGTGTTGAAGTACTTCGCTCGGGGTGGCCGCATGGTCACATTCTGCCATCAGGCGCTGTGCCCGTGGCTGGATTCCGTGTAGAGACCGCCGGGGTCCGGCGCCCCGCGTCCGCCCGGTGTGCGACAGCGGAGCAAGGTGAGCGCCGGCACCCAGCAGGTCTGCCCGGCCTTCAGGGGCCTCCTGTCCCGATTCCCGGTGTCGGGTCAATTGGCGCTTGCGGGTCTCTATGTACGTACCGCGGGCGTTGGTGTCGTGGCCGAGTTCGTGGTGGGCAGGAGGATCGGCTCGATCTCCTCCAGGTATCCGTTCATCAGCAGCCAGCTCACCGGAACTTCTTCGCTCGTCTGCGGAGCTTCGGGAATGTACTTGCTGAGCACGTGGTATTGCGTGCCGCCGCCCGGTTGCTGGAACGCCGGCGAGATCGGGCCCACCTCGACGCGGAAGGACTTGAGCACCCGGAACGCATGGTAATTGCACAGGTGCTGGGGATCCTGTGGGTTGGTGTTCAGATTGCGCGGCGGCAACGCGCGTTTGCTGAACTGATCGCCCAGCGGCGACAGGAACGCCCCCGTGTAGCCGCCGAAACGGTCGAGTCTCATGCCGATCTGCAGAAACGTCGTCTTGGCCAGCAGTCTGCCGTTGGGATAATTGCCGGAGTGGCCGAAGCCGGCATCGGGCGGGAAGCGATAATTGTTCGTGACGTAATCCCAGTAGCGGGAGAGGAAGTGCTGCGGGCTCAGGCCGCCCAACGGCACGTAGTCGCGCAAGAGAGCGGCAAGATAGCCGGTCGTGGGCAAGATCGTCGGCCCCAGATCCGGGTCGCCGGTTACGTACGGCGGTCCGCAGACCAGCCCGCCGGCCTGCGTGCTTCCTTCGTCGGTTTTGCCCTTGTCGGGAGGCGGCGTCGGCTGGAGAGGCGTTGGTCGGAGGAGCCGGGTGCTTGACTGGGCGACGCTGTCGGCATGTGCGGCCACGCCGCCCATGGCGCCGGCCACCACGCACAGCGCGGTGGCCAATATAACGTTTCGTCGGTGATATCGCATGACTTCCCTGTTAACGGTACATAAGAGGCGAATGTAGATAGATCACGAGTTATTCGACGATGCGCCGAACGGCGGCATGCGGACAACGAGCGTATTTTGACTTCGTTGTCCGCATGCGTGCAGTCGTGTATGTGAATACGGTGATCGAAGGCTACATTCCCAGATATCTCCCATATTTCATCTTCTGTGTTACAAGGGAAGGGTAAAGAGTGTAGCGACGAAAGTGGCGATTGCTGCCATCCTTGAATTTTCTAAGTATTGTGGACTTTGTGTGTCATATCGGGCTGGCCGGGAGCCTGGGTTGGACGTACGCTCGGCCCGTTCCCCGAGGACTTCCCCGAGGAGGGTCGCATGACCGTACGTGTGGAGCGCGAGGGGTCGGTCACCACCGTGGTGATCAGCCGGCCGGAGGCGCGCAACGCGGTCGACCGCAAGACAGCCGACGCTCTGACGACCGCGTTCCGCGATTTCGAGGGCTCCGACGCCGCCGTGGCGGTGCTGTGGGGCGAGGGCGGCACGTTCTGCGCGGGCGCCGACCTCAAAGCGCTCGACAACCACGTCGGCGAGGACGGCGACGGGCCGATGGGCCCGACCAGGCTGCGGCTGTCCAAGCCGGTCATCGCCGCCGTGGCCGGGCACGCCGTCGCGGGCGGGCTGGAGCTCGCCCTCTGGTGCGACCTGCGGGTGGCCGAGGAGGGGGCGGTCTTCGGGGTGTTCTGCCGGAGGTGGGGGGTGCCACTCATCGACGGCGGCACCGTACGGCTGCCCCGGCTCATCGGCGCCTCGCGGGCGATGGACATGATCCTCACCGGCCGGCCCGTCGAGGGGCGGGAGGCGTACGAGTGGGGGTTGGCCAACCGGCTCGTGCCGGACGGCACCGCCCGGCGGCACGCCGAGGAGCTGGCCCGCGAGATCGCCTGCTTCCCGCAGACCTGCCTGCGAGGCGACCGGCTGTCGGCGCTGGAACAGCATGGGCTGAGCGAGGAGGAGGCGATGCGGAACGAGCTGCGCCACGGGCTCGTCTCGCTGCCCGACGCCGTGGGCGGCGCCGCCCGCTTCGCCGCGGGCGCGGGCCGCCACGGCGACTTTAGCGACCTGTAGCGGGGGCGGGGTCTAAGCGAGCACGGGGAAGTTGGCGCGGATCACGCCGTGCGGGTCGCGGGCCCGCTTGAGGTCGCGCAGCCTGGCCAGCGTCTCGCGCGGGAACGCCGCCGCCGCCTGCTCCCCGCCGTGCAGCATCGTGTACGGCTTGCGCCCGCTGCTGAACGGCACCAGCGCCTTGCCCAGCCGCCCGAGGCGCTCGTCCGTGGCCTCGGTGGGCGCCCCGATCGCGTAGATCAGGTACGGCTCGTCCAGGTGCCCCGCGGCGCCCCCGCCCTCGGCCGGCCTGGACAGCGCGCCGCCGAGGTGCCGGATCTGCACGCTGATCAGCGGGTCGATCGGCTCGCCCAGCAGCACGCCGGCCACCTGGTCGTCGAGCCCGGTCAGCAGCTCGCACCGGCTGGTGCCGGGCTGGGGATCGGTGGGCTCGTCGCAGATGGAGCCCAGCTCGGCCACCGGCAGCAGCCGCCGGTTGTCGCCGACCGCACCGCCGATGAGCTCGAAGGGCCGCAGCAGCGTGCCCGGGTCCCGGCCCAGGTACGTGCAGTCGACCATGACGAACCCCGGGCCGCCGGGGATCTGCAGCAGGTCGAACCAGACCGTCAGCTCGTCCGGCGCGCCCGCGGTGACCTCGCGGTAGGCGGCCAGCACCTCGGGCGCCCGCTCGATCGGCCACATGATCCGCCCGCCGTACAGGAAGGGCGCGGGCCGCAGGTCGAACTCCATCGCCGTCACGATCGCGAAGTCGCCGCCGCCGCCCCGCAGCGCCCAGAACAGCTCGGGGTCCCGCTCGGCCGTCACCCGGATCCGCCGGCCCCCGGCGTCCACCGCGTCGAAGGCCCGCACGCTGTCGGCGGCGAAGCCGTACTTCCTGCCGAACCAGCTCAGCCCGCCGCCCAGCGTGTACCCCGTCACGCTGACCACGGGGGAGCTGCCCGCGAGGCCGGTCAGCCCGAGCGGGCTCGCCGCCGCCAGCACCTCGCCCCACTTGACGCCCGCGCCGACGCGCGCCACCCCGTCGACGATCTCCACTCCGCCCAGGCCGCGGGTCCGCAGCAGGATCGTGCCCTCGGTGTCGCCGGAGGCGCCGTGGCCGCTCGGCTGCGCGGTCACCGACAGCCCGTGCAGGCGGGCGTAGCCCACCGTGGCCGCCACGTCGTCGGCGTCGGCCGCGTCGACGACCGCGCGCACCCGCTGGTCGACGGCCACGTTCCAGGGCCGGCGCGCCTCGTCGAAACCCCTGTCACCGGGGAGGAGCACGCGGCCGTTCATGAGGTTCTTCAGTTCGTTCATGGATCAAGCATGCGGTTTAGCGCTTGAGGTGGAGTTGGGGTTGACTTGGGGTCCGTGGAGTTCAGACTGTTCGGTCCGCTTGAGGTGGACGACGGCGACGGCAACCGGCTCGACCTCGGCACCCGCAAGCAGCGGGCGGTCCTGGCCAGGCTGGCCCTGGAGCCCGGCCGCGTCGTGCCGCTCGACCGGCTGATCGAGGAGCTGTGGGCGGGGGAGGCGCCGGCCAAGGCCACGGCGACGCTGCAGGCGTACGTCTCGCATCTGCGGCGGGTGCTGGAGCCGGACCGCAAGCCGCGCACGCCGCCCCGGGTGCTGCTCACCCGCGAGCCCGGCTACGTGCTGGACGTCACGCCCGGCCAGACGGACGTGGGCCGCTTCGCCGCGTGGGCCGCCGACGGGGCGCGCCTGGTCAGGCAGGGGCGCCACGCGGAGGGTGCGCGGGTGCTCGACCGGGCGCTCGAGCTGTGGCGGGGGGAGCCGCTGGCGGAGTTCCCCGATCTGGCGCCGGCGGCGTCCGCGCGGCTGGAGGAGCTGCGGCTGGCGGCCGAGGAGGACCGGCTGGAGGCCCTGCTGGCGCTCGGCGAGGCCAGCGTGCCCGACCTGGAGGCGCTGACGGAGGCGCACCCCTACCGGGAGCGGGCGTGGGGGCTGCTGGTGCTCGGGCTGTACCGGGCGGGCCGCCAGGCCGACGCGCTCGCCGCGCTGCGCAAGGTACGCGCCCTGCTCTCCGGCGAGCTGGGCATCGAGCCGGGGCCCGAGCTGAGACGGCTGGAGCAGGCGGTGTTCGAGCAGGCGCCCGAGCTCGACCCGGCCCCCAAGCTCAACGCGGCGCCCGTGCCCGACCCCGTTCCCGCACCCGTCCCCGCGGGCCCGGGGTCCGACCGGCTCGTGGCCAGGGAGGGCGAGCTGCGGGTCCTGGAGGAGCTGCTGGCGCGGGCCAGAGGCGGCAAGGGCGGGCTGGCGCTGGTCACCGGCGAGGCGGGCATCGGCAAGACGAGCCTGGCCAGGGCCGTCGCCGACCTGGCCACGGCCAGGGGCTTCCGGGTGGAGTGGGGCCGCTGCCTCGACGGCGGCACGGCCCCCGCGTTCTGGCCGTGGACCGGCGCGGGCCTGATCCCGCCGTCCCCGCAGGCCGAGCTGTTCGACCTGTACGACGCCGTGCTGGCGGAGCTGCGCACCGGCCCCCTGCTCGTGGTGCTGGAGGACCTGCACTGGGCCGACGCCTCCTCCCTGAAGCTGCTCGGCCACGTCGCGGGCGAGCTGGCCAGGACCTCCGCGCTGGTCGTGGTCACGCTCAGGCCCGAGCCCGGCGACCACCCCGAGCAGCTGCGCGAGACCCTGGGCACGCTGGCCAGGGAGGGCCGCCGGCTGCCGCTGGCGCCGTTCGACGCCTCGGGCGTGCGTGACTACCTGCGCCTGCGCGACCTCGCGGCCGACCCGCAGGAGCTGCTCGACCGCTCGGGCGGCAACCCGTTCTACCTGACCGAGCTGCTCCGACTGCCCGAACCCGAGCGCCACCTCGTCCCGCCCGGCGCCCGCGACGTCATCGAACGCCGCCTGGCCCGCCTCCCCGAGCCCACCCAGGAGCTGCTCAGAGCCGCCGCGGTCGCGGGCCGGGAAGTGGCGCCGGACCTACTGACGGCCCTCGTGGACCGCCCCGTCGAGGAGGTCATGTCGGACCTGGAGCCCGCGCTGGCCGCCGGGCTGCTGGCCGAGCTGCCGGCCGGGGCCGCCGACTACCGCTTCTCCCACGCCCTCGTACGGCAGGCGCTCGACCAGGGCCTGACCCGGCTCGACCGCGCCCGCCTGCACCTGCGCGTCGCCGGGCACCTGGAGGCCCTGCCCGGCGCCGACCCGGTGATCCTGGCGGGCCACTTCGCCGCCGCGGCGAGGCTGGGCGGCGCGGCCAAGGCCGTCACGTACGCCACCCGGGCCGCCGGGCAGGCCGCGGAACGGCACGGCTACCAGGAGGCCGTGCAGCTGTGGGAGCTGGCGCTCGACCACCTGCCGTCCGGCGACTCGCCCGAGCGCTGCCGCGTGCTGACCGAGCTGGGCCAGGCCCGCCGCACCACGGGCGACGCCGAGGGCGCCTACCGCGACCTGACCGAGGCCGTCGCCCAGGCCCAGCGGCTCGGCGACCGGGACGCGCTGGTGGCGGCGGTCTCGGTCTTCGGCGGCCTGTCGGTGTGGAACTGGCGCCCGTACGGCGTCGTGGACGAGGACATGGTCGCCATCCTGGAGGACCTCCTCGCGGGCGACCTCGACGACCGCTCCAGGGCTGCGCTCCTGGGCACGCTCGGCATCGAGCTGCACTACGGCCCCCGGCGCGCCGAGGGCGAGCGGCTGGCGCTCGACGCGGTCGGCCTGGCCCGCCGCATGGGCGATCCCAAGGTGCTGGCCAGGGCGCTCAACAACTATCTGATCGCGAGCTTCGTACCCGGCCGCAACCCCGAGCGGCTGGCCGCGGCCGAGGAGATGCTGGCCATCCCCGGCCTGCCCAGGGAGGCCAGGCTGGTGGCGCGGGTGCTGCGCATGGCGTGCCTGCTGCGCGCGGGCGAGCTGGACGAGTGGCGCAGGGACCTGGCCCGCTGCGAGCAGCTGCTGCACGAGGTGGCCCGGCCCGAGCTGGAGGCCATGGTCCGCGTCGCGCAGACCGCCGACCACGCCCTGCACGGCCGGTGGGCGGAGGCGGAGGCGCTGGCCGAAGACTTCCCCGCGATCTCCTTCGGGGCGAGCCTGTGGGGCCAGGAGGCCCGCCGCCTCGGCGTCCGCTACACGTGCCGGCGCGGCGAGGGCCGGGTGGCGGAGCTGGTGGACGAGCTGGTGGCCGCCGGCGACCGTCCGCTCATGAGCATGGTGCGCCCGCTCGCCGTCCTGGCCTGCCTGGACGTGGGCCGCACCGGACAGGCGCGGCAGCTCGTCGAACGGTGGGGCGTGGAGCTGCGCGAGGACTGGTCGGCGGACTTCTTCTTCCCGGTCTGGGGCCTCGTGGCCGCTCAGCTCGGCACCCCCGACCCCGCGCGGATGTACGAACGGCTGCTGCCGATCGCCGACCAGATCGTCGTCCTGGGCACGGGCAGCGCGGCCCTGGGCTCCGTGCGGGACGTGCTGGCCGAGCTCGCGCTCCGGCTCGGGCGTACGGAGGAGGCACGCCAGCACAACCAGGCGGCCGTCGACACGCACCGGCGGCTCGGCCTGGCCTACCTGGAGTCGCGCAGCCGCGCCCGCCGCGCCCAGTTGGTGCCCTGAGCGCTGTCGTCCGAGCCTTGTCGTCCGAGCGTTGTCGGTGGCCCCGCGTATCGTGACCGTATGCCTGACATCGAGGTCGCGGGTCGCGAGGTCCGCATCACCAGCCCCGACAAGGTGGTCTTCCCGCAGTCCGGCCACACCAAGCTCGACCTGATCCGCTTCTACCAGGCCGTGGGAGAGGGGGCGTTGCGGGGCGTCCACGGGCGGCCGATGGTGCTCAAGCGGTTCGTGCACGGCATCGAGCAGGAGGCGTTCTTCCAGAAGCGCGCCCCGGCCAAGCGGCCCGACTGGATCGAGGTGGCCGCGCTGAAATACCGCTCGGGGCTGAGCGCGGAGGAGGTGGTCTGCACCGATCTGGCCCAGCTGCTGTGGGTGGTCAACCTCGGGTGCGTCGACCTCAACCCCCATCCGGTGCGCGCCGACGACCTGTCCAGGCCCGACGAGCTGCGCATCGACCTCGACCCGGTGCCGGGCGTGGAGTGGGCCGACGTGCTGGCCACCGCGCAGGTGGCCCGCGAGGTGCTGGCCGACCACGGGCTCGTCGCCTGGCCCAAGACGTCCGGCTCGCGCGGATTCCATGTCTACGCCCGGATCGAGCGGCGCTGGCCGTTCGCGAAGGTGCGCAGGGCGGCCGAGACGGTGGCCCGCGAGGTCGAGCGGCGCGCGCCCGAGCTGGCCACCAGCCGGTGGTGGAAGGAGGAGCGGCACGGGGTGTTCGTCGACTTCAACCAGAACGCCTACGACCGCACCGTGGCCTCCGCCTACTCCGTGCGGGCCGTGCAGGACGCCCGCGTCTCGACGCCGCTGACCTGGGACGAGGTGCCCGGCTGCCGTCCCGAGGCGTTCACGATCGACACCGTGCCCAAGCGGCTGGCCGAGGCCGGCGACCCATGGGAGGACATGGACCTGCACCCGGGCTCGCTCGACTCGCTGCTGGAGCTGGCCGAGGAGCTCGGCCCGGCGCCCAAGCCGCCCAAGGGCACCGGGCGCAGGCAGCAGACGATGCCCGTCATCGAGATCGCGCGGGCGGAGCACAAGGAGGAGGCGCTGGCCGGGCTCGAGCGGTGGAAGGCCCGCCACCCGGCGGTCGCCGACCGGCTGGAGCCCGCCGACGTGCTGGTCGACGGCATGCGGGGGCGCAGCAGCGTGTGGTATCGCATCCGGGTCAACCTCCAGCACGTGCCGGAGGAGGAGCGGCCGCCGCAGGAGCCGCTGGAGGTCGAATACGACCCCTGGCACGGCGCCGGCCCCCCGGAGCGCTGACCTGACCGTGACACCCGGAGCGCCGACCGCTGACCCCGGAGCGCTGAGCACGCTCCGGGGGGCGGGTCAGCGGCCGGAGATCAGGTTCGCCATGCGCGCGAACGGCGACGTGGTGGTGCCGTGGTCGTTCTCCTGCCGGTCGGCGGCGCGGAACAGCGCGTAGATGAGCTGCACCCCCGTCCACCGCAGCGGCTCGGGCTCCCACTGGCGCACCTGGCGGCCCACCCAGGGCAGGGCCGTCAGCTCGGTGTCCTGGCGCAGCACCAGGTCGCGCAGGGTGCGGCCGGCCAGGTTGGTGGTCGTGACGCCGCTGCCGACATAGCCGCCCGCCCAGCCGAGACCGGTCGCGTGGTCCAGGTGGACCGTCGAGCACCAGTCGCGCGGCACCCCCAGCACGCCGCACCAGGAGTGCTGGATCCGCGCGTCCGCCGCCGCGGGGAAGAGCTTGACCAGCATCCGCCACAGCAGCGCCACCGTCTGCGGCTGCGTGGCGCCCCGCACGTCGGTACGCGAGCCGTACCGGTAGGGCACGCCCCGCCCGCCGATCGCGATGCGGTCGTCGGCGGTGCGCTGCGCGTAGATGTAGGCGTGCGCCTCGTCCCCGAGCAGCTCGTTGCCCTCCCAGCCGATGTGCTTCCACACCTCGGGAGGGAGCGGCTCGGTGACGATCATGGAGCTGTTCATCGGCAGCCACTGCCGGTGCTGCCCGGCCAGCGAGGCGGTGAAGCCCTCGGTGGCGCGGATGACGTAGTCGGCCGTGACCGCCCCGCGCGTGGTGATCGCCGCCGCCTGGCCGCCGTCCCGCCGCGGGATGATCTTCGTAACCGTGGTGTCCTCGAAGATGTCCACCCCGAGCCGGGCGACCGCCTCGGCCAGGCCGACGGCCAGCTTGGCGGGCTGGATGCGGGCGCAGTGCGGTGAGTAGGTGGCCTCCAGGGTGCCCGCCACCTGCACGCGCTCGCGCTGCTCGTCGCGGTCCATGAGCCGCAGGTCGTCCTCGCCGTACCCCCAGGTGCGCAGGTCCTCGAGCTCCGCGCGCAGCCGGCGCCGCTGGGCCGGGTTCGTCGCGACGTGGATGAGGCCGCCCTTGTGGATGTCGGCGTCGATGGCCTCCTCGCGGGTCACCGCGATGACCTCGTCCACGGCGTCGAACATCGCGTGCTGCAGGTCGATCATCGCCTGCCGGCCGCGGGCCTTGGCGTGCCGCTTGCGCGACCCGGCGAACTCCGCCGACAGCCACCCGCCGTTGCGCCCCGAGGCCCCGAACCCGGCGAACTCCTTCTCCAGGATCGCGATCCGCAGCCCCGGCTCGGCCTTCTTCAGGTAGTAGGCGGTCCACAGGCCGGTGTAGCCGCCGCCGACGATGGCCACGTCGTACGAGCGCGGCCCCGGCAGCGCGGGACGCCGCTCCGGCAGGCCGATGTGCCGGTACCAGAACGAGACGCCGCCGTTGGCGAAATCCTTGGTGAGCGGGATGCCTTTCACGTGAGCACAGCCTCCACATCGGGCGAGTCGGGCAGCAGGACGGAGTCGGCGACGCGCCACGTCAGCGTGACCTCGTCGCCGCCACGGGCGTCGCTGAGGTTGCCGGCCTGCTCGCGCACCAGCGCGGACGAGCCGTCGGGCAGCCTCAGCTCCAGCTTCCTGCTGGAGCCCAGATAAATCTCGCCGGTGACGGTGGCCGGCAGCGCGTTCCAGTCGGAGCCGGGGGAGAAACCCGCCTCCCGTACGGCCAGCCGCTCCGGGCGTACGACGAGCGCGCCCGCCTTCTCGGCCAGCTCACCGGGCGCCCGCAGCAGCCGCGCGCACACGCCGATGCCGTCGGGCGTGACGTCGCCGCGCAGGATCGTCGACTCGCCGAGGAAGCGGGCCACGAACAGCGTGGCGGGCCGCTCGTACAGCTCCTCGGCGGGCCCCACCTGCTCGATGCGGCCGCGGTTGAACACCGCGACGCGGTCCGACAGCACCAGCGCCTCGTCCTGGTCGTGCGTGACATAGACGAACGTGGTGCCGAGCTCGCCGTGGATGCGCTTGATCTCGAGCTGGAGCCAGTCGCGCAGCTTCTTGTCCAGCGCGCCCAGGGGCTCGTCCATCAGCAGCACGCGCGGGCTGTAGACGATGGCGCGGGCCACGGCCACGCGCTGCTGCTGGCCGCCGGACAGCTCGCGCGGGTAGCGGTGGCCGTACTCGCCGAGGTGGACGGTGGCCAGCGCGGCCGCGACCAGCTCGGCGCGGCGCGCCTTGGGCACCTTGCGCTGTTTGAGCGGGTACGCGATGTTCTCGGCGACCGTCATGTGCGGGAACAGGGCGTAGTGCTGGAAGACCATGCCCATGTCCCGTTTGTGGGCGGGCGTCGCGGCGATGGCGGTCCCGTCCACGGTCAGCTCGCCGGCGGTGGGGTGGTCGAAGCCGGCGATGATGTTCAGCGTGGTCGTCTTGCCCGAGCCGCTCGGCCCGAGCAGCGTGATGAACTCGCCCGGCTTGACCGACAGCGAGACATCGTCCACGGCGACGAAGTCGCCATAGCGCTTGGTCAGTCCGGTCAGCTCGATGCCGGCGCCGCGGGCGGCGAGATCGTTACTGGTGGGCACGTGACCTCCTGGCGACGAAGAAGGTGGCGATCAGGACGAGGCTCGTGGTCAGCACGATGATCATCGTGGCCGCCGCGGCGATGGTCGGGTCGGTCTCGCGGGTGACGCTCGCGTACATCTTCACCGGCAGGGTCTGCAGGTAGGGGCTCTGGATGAACAGCGAGACGACCACCTCGTCGAAGCTGGTGACGAACGCGAACAGCGCGCCCGCGGCCACGCCGGGCGCGACCAGCGGCAGCGTCACGGTGCGGAACGTGGTCCAGCGGCCCGCGCCCAGGCTGGCCGCCGCGCTCTCCAGCCGCCGGTCGAACCCGCTCAGCGACGCCGTCACCGGGATCATCACGAACGGCAGCGCCAGCACGGTGTGCGCCATGACGAAGCCCACGAGCGTCCCGACGAGCTGCAGTTTCAGGAACACGGCGTAGACGCCGATGGCCAGCACGACCCCGGGCACGATCATCGGGGCCAGCATCGACCCCTGGACCAGCGCGAGCCCGCGCATCCTGGCCCGGGTCAGGCCGAGCGCCGCCGCCGTGCCGAGCACGGTGGCGACGACGGTGACCAGCAGGCCCACCTCGAGCGAGGTCCACAGGGCCGACATCCAGGCCGGGTCGCCGAAGAAGTGCTCGTACCAGCGGGTGGACCAGCCGTCCGGCGGGAACTTGAGCGACGCCTTCGAGGTGAAGCTGAGCGGCACCACGATCAGCGCGGGGGCCACCAGCCACACGCCGACCAGGGCGCAGAACGCCCACAGCACCCCGCGGCCCGCACGCGCGCTCATCCGGTCACCTTCTTCCCGGCGCGGCGCAGCGTGACCGCCAGCAGCGCGATCATGGCCAGCGTGAGCCCGAGCAGGACCACGCCCATGGCGCCGCCGCGGCCCCACTTCAGCAGGCCGTTGACCTGCGTGAAGATCTGCTGCGACAGCAGCGCGTCGGTGGGGGAGCCGAGCAGCGCGGGGGTGACGTAGAACCCGAGCGCGCTGATGAACACGGTCAGGCACCCCGCCGACACCCCGGGCAGCGACAGCGGTACGTAGACGTCGAGGAACGCCTTGGCGGGGCGCGCTCCCATGCTGCCCGCCGCGGTGAGCAGCCGCCGGTCGATCCCGCTCATGACCGCGTAGAGCGGCAGCACCATGAACGGCATCAGCAGCTGCACCATCCCGATCACGACGCCCGTCTGGGTGCGGATCAGGCTGAACGGGCCCAGCCCGATGGTCCCGAGCAGGTCGTTCACCACGCCGGTGTCCTGCAGCAGGATCACCCACGCGAAGGTCCGCACCATCAGGCTGGTCCAGAACGGCACCAGCACCAGCAGCGTCAGCACGGCCCTGGCCCGCGGGCCGGCGATCGTCATGGCGTACGCGTACGGGTACGACAGGATCAGCGCGACCACCGTCACCCACAGGGCGGTGGTGAACGTGCGGCCGAGCACCCGCAGGTTCTGGGACTCGCTGAAGAACCAGGTGAAGTTGCCCAGACCGGGTGCCGGGTCGGTGAACGCGCTGATCACCATCGAGATCAGCGGATACAGGAAGAAGACGGCGAGCGCCACCAGCGCCGGCAGGACCAGGAGCGCCGGGCGGCGCTCAGGGTCCGCCGGCTGTCTGGCGGCGGCGGGCGGGGCGACCGCCTGCAGGGTGGAGGCCATGCGCGATCAGCCGCCGAGCCAGGCCGACCACTTCTCGATCATCTCCGGCTGGTGTTCGGCCCACCACTTGGAGTCGATCTTGAGTGCCTTCTCCGGCACACCCGGAGCGGTGGTCAGGAACGCCTGGCCGGTCTGGTCGAGGTTCGGCTTGGCGTCGGTGTTGATCGGCGAGTACGAGGTCAGCTCCGTCAGCTTGCCCTGCTGCTGAGCGCCCAGGTAGTAGTTGATCAGCGCCATCGACGCCTTGGGGTTCCTGGCGTTCTTCGGCACGGCCAGCGAGTCCATGATCGGCATCCACTGGTCCCAAGCGACCTGGAACGGCGCGCCGTTCTTGACGGCGGCGTAGGCCCGGCCGCTCCAGACCATCCCCATGTCCACCTCGCCGGACTCCAGCAGTTGCTGGGCCTCCGCGCCGGTCTTCCAGAAGACCAGGTTGGAGCGGACCGACTGCAGCTTCTTGGTCGCCCGGTCGACGTCCAGCGGGTAGAGCTGGTCGGGCGCCACGCCGTCGGCGACCAGCGCGCCCTCGAACGGTCCTGGTGCCGAGTCGCCGGGGTTGCCGGAGATGGCGCGCTTGCCGGGGAACTTCGTCGTGTCGAAGAAGTCCTTCCAGCCCTTGGGCGGGTTGGCGCCGAACTTGTCCTTGTTGTAGACGAGCACCATGCCGTACTGCATCGCCGGGACGGTGCACTGGCCGGACAGGCCCTCGGGGACCTTGGACTTGTCGATGATCGAGTAGTCCAGCGGCTGGAGCAGCTTGCCGCAGTGGGCCTCGGCCCAGATGGAGTCGGAGTCGATCACGTCCCAGGTGACGTTGGAGGAGTCGACCTGCGCCTTGATCTTGGCGTAGTCGGTCGGGCCGTCCTGGAGGATCTTGGCGCCCGACTCCTGGGCGAACGGGTCCACCGCCGCCTTCTGCTGGCCCTCCTGGTAGACGCCGCCGTAGGAGACGAAGGTCATGTTGAGGCCGCTGAGCGCGTCCTTCTTGATCGTGCCCGACGTGGCGGGTCCCGACCCGAGGTCGATCGAGGCGGGCGCCGCAGAGCCGGCTCCGCAGGCGGTCGCGAGCAGGAGCGAAGCCGCGGCACCGGCCATGGCGGCCAGTCGCGTTGGGTGCTTCGGCATGGGTTACCCCCTAGGGCAGGTATAGCTGGGGTTCAGGAGGATGTAGTAGGTGGGGCGACCACCCAGAGGACCTCGGCGGTCTCGTCACTCTCGTTGACGATCCGGTGGGGGACCGACGTGCGGTACTCCACGCTGTCCCCGGGCTCCAGCACGTGTGCGGCGGCCGAGCCGTTGGGTCCGAGCCAGAGAGTGATCCGCCCGCGGATGACCAGGAAGATCTCCTGGGAGTCGCCGTGGGTGTACGGTTCGTCCCCGGTGGACGAGCCCGGATCGAATTCCCCGGCGTACACCTCCACGTTCTGGAGCGGACGCTGGGAGATCAGGAACTTGCGCGTGCCGGGAGCCGTGTGGAGCTCCGGACGCCCGTCGCGGCGCACCACCCGGTGGCCGACCTCGTCCTCCTCGTTGAACAGATCCGCGACCGTGAGCCCGAGAGCCGAGGCTATCCGCCTGAGCATCCCGATGCTGGAGCTGGTCTGCCCGCGCTCCAGCTGGCTGATGAAGCTCGCGCTCGCCCTGGCCTCCGCCGCGAGTGCGCGCACGGTCATGCGGCGCATGTTGCGGTAGGCGCGGATTCGCGCACCCAAGCGGGCGTTCTCCGACTCCGTCATCGAACCTCTCGATTGGCTGCACTGAACAAGTTGTTAAGTGGCAATGAAAGGACCGTACATAGGTAGTCGAATGCCCATCAAGGGGGAGCTGTGTAACGACTGCGTAAAAGGGGTCAGCCGCGGGTGGGGCGCTCGTAGCCCTCGTCGCCCCCGTAGACGTGCAGGTCGGGGTCGTGCTCCGGCTGGTTGGCCGGGCTGGTGGGCGAGGCGGTGTGCTCCGAGGCGAAGTCGTCGGAAGGCTCAGGCAGCGGCGGGAAGAGGTAGTCGCGCCAGGTGATCCGGCCCTTGGGCTCGGCGTCGGTCAGCAGCTCGCCGGCGCGCTGGGCCGCGTACAGGCTGCCGGGGAAGCGTACGGGCAGGCAGGGGCGGTGCAGGTTCCTGGCCTCCAGCCAGGTTCTGACCAGGTCCTCAGTGTCGAGCACCTGGGGGCCGCCGTACTCGAGCTCGTCCATCGCGGGGCCCGCGGAGATCAGCTCGTTGAGGCGGGCCGCCACCTCGCCCGTGTGGACCGGCTGCCAGGGCATCGAGCGGTCCACGGCCAGCACGGGAAGCGACTCGAAGTCGCTCAGCCGCCGGTCGAGAGCCTGGTGGAAGTGGGTGACGCGGAGGATCGTCCAGCCCAGCTCGCTCTCCGAGACCAGCCGTTCTGCCTCCAGCTTGTGCCGGAGGTGGCCGCTGGCCGCGCTGTCGGACCCGACGCACGAGACGTACAGCAGGTGCGGGTAGCCCGCCTGGCGGGCGGCGGCGACCAGCTTGCGCGTCCCGGTCACATCCACGGAGCCGCGCCCCTTGCGGCCGCCGGTGGCGAGGTGCGCGACGACGTCGATGTCGCGCACGGCCTCCGCGAGGCCGTGCCCGGAGACGAGGTCGCCCCACATCCACTCGACGTTCCCGTGGCTCTCGCGCTTGGTACGGCTCAGCGCCCGCACCCGGTGGCCCGACCTGAGCAGCGCGGGCACCAGGGCCCCGCCCAGCGTGCCCGTGGCTCCAGTGACCAGAATGCGCATGCCGCCCCTCTACCCGCGAATGCCCGCAATTGACAACGAATCTGGTAAAAGCGTCTGAGGGCGGCGGAGCAGGGTAGTGCGGCCCCATGGCTCGAATCGCAGCGGAATCCCTGGTCGAGCGGCTCGCCGAGTGGGGTGTCGACACCGTCTTCGGCATGCCGGGCGACGGCATCAACGGCATCATGGAGGGGCTGCGGCGCCACCGCGACCGGGTGCGCTTCGTCCTCGTCCACCACGAGGAGGCGGCCGCGTTCATGGCCACCGGCTATGCCAAGGCCACCGGGCGGATCGGCGTGTGCCTGGCCACCTCGGGGCCCGGCGGCATCCACCTGCTCAACGGCCTCTACGACGCCAAGCTGGACCACGTGCCCGTGCTGGCGATCACGGGGATGCAGGAGACGTCCGTGCTGGGCACCGGCTACCAGCAGGAGGTGCACCTCGACCGGCTGTTCGCGGACGTGGCCGAGTACAACATGATGATCACCAACCCGGCGCAGCTGCCCTCCCTGGTGGACCTGGCGATCAGGACCGCCTACGCGCGGCGCGGGGTCGCCCATCTCACGCTGCCCAACGACCTCCAGGTGGCCGAGGCGGGGGCGGCCCCGTACCCGAGCGTGGCCCCGGCGCGGCTGCCGGAGACCGCGCCCGTCTACCTGCGGCCGTCCGGCCTGCCGCGCCAGGAGGACGTCGAATGGGCGGCCGAGGTGCTCAACAACTCCGAACGCCCCGCCATGCTCGTCGGCCAGGGCGCGCTGCACGCCCGGCAGGAGGTGCTGGCCGTGGCCGAGGCGCTGGGCGCCCCCGTGGTCAAGACGCTGCCCGGCAAGGCGGTCGTCCCGGACGACTCGCCGTACACGACCGGCGGGATCGGGCTGCTCGGCACCCGGCCGAGCGAGGAGCTGATGGACGAGGCCGACGTGCTCTTCATGGTCGGCACGAACTTCCCCTACTCCAGGTTCCTGCCGGAGCGGGCGCGCGTGGTGCAGTTCGAGGCGGATCCGACCAGGGCGGGGGCGCGGATCGCGACCGACGTGCCCGTGATCTGCGACGCGAAGGAGGGGCTGAGCGCGCTGCTGCCGCTGCTGGGCTCCCGGGACCGAAGCGCCCATCTCACGAAATATCAGGAAATGATGGGCAAGTGGCGGGCCGAGATGGACGCCCTGGAGAACCCGGACCGCGATCCCATCGCGCCGCAGTACGTCGTGTCCATCGTGGACGAGCTCGCCACCGACGACGCCATCCTGACCTGCGACAGCGGCACCATCGCCACCTGGGCCGCCCGGCACTGGACGATCCGCGGCGAGCGCGAGTTCTACCTGTCCGGGACGCTGGCCTCGATGGCGCCGGGGCTGCCGTACGCCATCGCCATGCAGCACGCCTACCCGGGCCGGCAGGTCATCGCGTACGTCGGGGACGGCGGCTTCACGATGTTGATGGGCGAGTTCCTCACGGCGGTCCAGCAGCGGCTGCCGGTCAAGGTGATCATCAACAACAACAACTCGCTCGGCCAGATCCTCTGGGAGCAGATGGTGCTCGGCTACCCGGAGCACGGCGTGCGCTACCCCGAGCCGGAGGCCGACTTCTCGGCCTGGGCCAGGTCGTGTGGCGGGTTCGGGGCCAAGGTCACCAAGTCGGAGGACGTCGCCATGGCGATCGGGCAGGCGCTCGCGCACGACGGCCCGGCCCTCGTGGACGTGGACGTGAACCCGAACGAGCCGCCCATGCCGGCCAAGGTCACCTACGAGCAGGCGAAGAACTTCGCCCAGGCGTTCCTGAGGGGGCAGCCGCACAAGGCCGCCATCGCCACGACCCTGTTCAAGGACCGGATCCAGCGGCTGGGGGACTCGCCTTAGCGATCGCCGCCGCGGTGCTCAGCAGCGGCTCGATCAGGCCCGGCAGCTCGCGGGCGCGCCGCGAGGACAGCACGATGCCCACGGCCGCCACGGGCCGCCCGTCCACCAGGATCGGCGCCGCCGCCGAGCAGGTGCCCAGCGTCATCTCCTCGTACGTCAGCGCGTACCCCTGGGCCCGCACGACGGCCAGCTCCCTGGCCAGCCGGCCCGGCTCGGTGATCGTGTGCGGGGTGGGCCGCTCCAGTTTGCGCGCGAGGTAGGACTTCACGAACCAGTCAGGCTCGAACGCCAGCAGCGCCTTGCCCACGCCCGTCGGGTGCATCGGCAGCCGGCCGCCGGTCCTGGACACGATCGGCACCGCCCGCCGGCCGTACACCTTGTCGACGTACAGCACCTCGAGCCCGTCGCGCACGGCCAGGTGCACGTTCTCGCGCGTGCTCGCGAACAGCTCCTGCAGCCACGGATGGGCCAGGTCGTGCAGCCGCCCGGGCGCGAGCTGGCCCAGCTCCCACAGCCGCAGCCCGACCCGCAGCCGCCCGTCGGGCGCGCGGCTCAGCGCCTGCCACTCCTCCAGCTCCGCGACCAGCCGGTGCGCCGTGCTCAGCGGCAGCCCGCTGCGCCGGGCCACGTCGGTCAGCGTGAGCTGCGGATGCGCGGAGTCGAACGCGCCCAGGACGGCCAGCACCTTGGACGTCACCGAGCGCCCGCGCTCCCGGGCTCCGCCTGCCATGGAGCCATTCTTCCACTGAGTGGAAGGAGGATCTCGGCCAATAACGGTCAAGGCGGCATGCTTCCCTCATGCGAACTCAGGTCGGGATCATCGGGGCGGGCCCCGCGGGACTGCTCCTGTCCCACTTGCTCCACCTGCGCGGCATCTCCTCGGTGGTGCTGGAGAAGCGCAGCCGCGACTACGTCGAGCGGCGGGTGCGGGCCGGGGTGCTGGAGCAGGGCACGGTGGACACGCTGGTCGAGGCGGGCGTCGGCGAGCGCCTGCTGCGCGAGGGGCTGCCGCACCACGGCATCGAGCTCAGGTACGGGGGCGCGGGCCACCGCATCGCGTTCGAGAAGCTCGTGCCGGGCCGGTCCATCACCGTGTACGGGCAGCAGGAGGTGGTCAAGGACCTGATCGCGGCCCGGCTGGCGGCCGGCGGCGACCTCCGGTTCGAGGTCGAGGACGTGGCCGTGCACTCCCTGGAGTCGGACCCGTACCTGACCTTCGGCGGCGAGCGGCTCGACTGCGACGTGATCGCCGGGTGCGACGGCTTCCACGGGGTGTCCAGGCCGGCCGTCCCCGAGGGCGTTCTGAGCGTTTACGAGCGGGACTATCCCTTCGCCTGGCTGGGCATCCTGGCCAGGGTGGCGCCCTCGTCGGAAGAGCTGATCTACACCAGGACCGAGCGCGGCTTCGCCCTGCACAGCATGCGCTCGCCCACCGTCAGCCGCTTCTACCTGCAGGTCCCGGCCGACGCGCGGGTGGAAGAGTGGCCGGACGAGCGGATCTGGGCCGAGCTGCGGGCCCGGCTGGAGAGCGTGCCCGGCTTCACGCTGACGACCGGCGAGATCACGGAGAAGGGCGTCACGCCGATGCGGGCGTTCGTGGCCGAGCCCATGCAGTACGGCCGGCTCTACCTCGCCGGCGACGCCGCCCACATCGTGCCGCCGACCGGCGCCAAGGGGCTCAACCTGGCCGTGGCCGACGTCCGCGTGCTGACCGAGGCGCTGGCGGCGTACTTCGCGGACGGCTCGACCGGGCTGCTCGACGGCTACTCCGACGCGTGCCTGAAGCGGGTGTGGCGGGCGCAGCACTTCTCGTGGTGGATGACGACGCTGCTGCACACGTTCGAGGACGAGGACCCGTACGGGCGGCGGCTGCAGCTGTCGTACCTCGACTACGTGACCTCGTCGGAGGCGGCCGCGACGACCCTGGCCGAGAACTACGTGGGCCTGCCGTGAATGATGGCCTGAACGAGGAGCCGGATGAAGGAGGCGACCGCGATGGGCTCTGACGGCGGCCTGCTCGCCCCGGTCTGGGCGGGGACCCGGGCGGAGGCGATCACCTCGGACGCGGCCTGGCTGCGGGCCATGCTGGAGGCCGAGGCGGCGCTGGCCCGCGCCCAGGCGCGGCTGGAGCTCATCCCGTCGGAGGCGGCCGCGGCCATCGACAGGACGGCCGCCGCGCTCGTGCTCGACCCGGCCGACCTGGCCAGGCGGGCCCGCCAGTCGGCCAACCCGGTCGTGCCCCTGGTGTCCGACCTGCGGCGGGCCGTGCCGGGCGCGGCGTCGTCCGTGCACAGGGGAGCGACCAGCCAGGACATCCTCGACAGCGCCGCCATGCTCGTGGCCACGCGGGCGATCCGCGGCATCGTGGGCGATCTGAGCGCGATCATGCGGGATCTCGGCGGGCTGGCCGAGCGGCACCGGGACACGGTGATGGCCGCGCGGACGCTCGGGCAGCAGGCGGTGCCGACCACGTTCGGGCTGAAGGCGGCGGGCTGGCTGGCCGGTCTCATGCGCGCCCGCGCCCGGCTCCGGGAGCTGCGCCTGCCGGCCCAGCTGGGCGGCGCGGCCGGCACCCTGGCCGCCTTCGCCGAGGCGCCGGGCGATCCGGGCAAGGCCCTGCTGCTGGCCGAGGTGTTCGCCGAGGAGATCGGGCTGGCGGCGCCCCCGATGCCGTGGCACGCGGAGCGCTCCGCCGTCACCGAGCTGGGCGCGGCGCTCACCGCCACGGCCCGCGCGCTCGGCAAACCGGCCACCGACATCATCCTCATGGCGCAGACCGAGGTGGGGGAGGTGGCCGAGTCGTCGGCCGGCTCCTCGTCGGCCATGCCGCAGAAACGCAACCCCGCCCTGTCCGTCCTGGTCCGGTCGGCCGCGCTCCAGGTGCCCGCGTACACGCAGGTCCTCGGGCAGGTCGGCGAGCACGAGCGGGCCGCGGGGGCCTGGCAGGCCGAGTGGCTGCCCCTGCGCGAGGCGCTGCGCCTGACGGGCGGCGCCGCCGAGACCGCCGCCGAGCTGGTGGCCGGGCTGCGGGTGTTCCCCGAGCGGATGCGGGCCAACGCCGAGCTGACCGGCGGCCGGCTGCTCGCCGAGCGCCTGGCCGCCCACCTCGACCGGCAGACGCTCGAACGGGCGCTGTCCGCGGAAGGCCCGCTGCGCGACGTCGAGGGCCGGCTGCTCGATCCGGAGGCTTACCTGGGGGCGGCCCCCGAGCTCGTCGACCGTATTCTCGCCACCTACCGGGAGCAACCGTGAAACTCCACCACCGCATCGACGGCCCGGCCGACGCGCCGCTGCTGGTACTCGGGCCCTCGCTCGGCACCACGATGGAGATCTGGCAGCCCCAGCTTCCCGCTCTCACCGAGTCCTGGCGGGTCCTCAGGTACGACCTGCCGGGCCACGGCGGTTCGGCGCCGGCCGCGGCCGGGTTCACGATCGACGACCTGGCGCGGGCCGTGCTGGACCTCGTCGAGGACGAGCGGTTCGCGGTCGGCGGCGTCTCGCTCGGCGGCGCGATCGCCACCACCATCGCCGCCATGCTCGCCGACGGGGCCGCCCGGCAGCGGGTGCGCAAGCTGGTGCTGTGCTGCACGTCGGCCAAGTTCGGCGAGCCGGGGCCGTGGCTGGGACGGGCGGCGCTGGTGCGCGGCAAGGGCATGGCGGCGCTCGTCCCGACGCTGAAGACCCGCTGGTTCACCCCCGGCTTCGACGGCCAGTGGGTGTTCGACCAGCTCATGGAGGTGGACGCCAAGTCGTACGCGGCCTGCTGCGAGGCCATCGCCGCCTTCGACCTGACCCGCCGCCTGGGGGAGATCACCGCCCCCACGCTGGTGATCGCCGGGGCCGAGGACCCGGCCACGCCGCTCGACCAGGCGCTCACGCTGGCCGGCGACATCCCGGGAGCGTCGCTGACCGTGGTGCCCAGGGCCTCCCACCTGGCCAACGTGGAGCGCCCGGACGCGATCACCGCCGCCATCGCGAGTCACCTGAACGGCGACCACCACACCCTGCCCACCGCTGGGCCCGCCGCTGGGGAGCCCGCCGCGGCCTCGGTTTCGCCTGCCGAGGCCGCCTTTGCGGCGGGCATGCGCACCCGGCGGGAGGTGCTCGGGGACGCGCACGTCGATCGGGCGGTCGCCGCCACCACCGACTTCACCCGCGACTTCCAGGAGCTCATCACCCGTTACGCCTGGAACGAGATCTGGAACCGGCCCGGCCTGGACCGCCGCACCCGCAGCTGCGTCACGCTCACCGCCCTCGTGGCCAGGGGACAGCTGGAGGAGCTGGCCATGCACGTCCGCGCGGCATTACGGAACGGGCTCACGCGGGAGGAGATCAAGGAGGTGCTGCTCCAGACGGCCGTCTACTGTGGGGTCCCGGCCGCCAACGCCGCCTTCGCGGTGGCCCGCCGCACCCTCGCCGAGATCGACGCGGACGATCACTGACCTTGTCCGGGGCCGGCCGTTAGGGTGATCGGTATGCATCGCAGCCGGGTCTATGCCCTCCTGATCGACACCCCCGCGTCCGAGGCCGGGCAGGCGGCGGAGTTCTGGGCGGCGGCGCTCGGGGCCGGCGCGCGCCCGCTCCCCGGATACGAGCAGTTCACCTCGTTGCACGGAGCCGTTCCCGGCCTCGATGTGGCGGTCCAGGCGGTGGACGACGCGCCGAGGTTCCACCTCGACATCGAGACCGACGACGTCGAGGCCGAGACCCGGCGGCTGCTGGCGCTCGGGGCCACGGAGGTGTCGCGCTGGCAGGAGTGCCGCATCCTGCGGGCGCCCGGCGGGCACCTGCTGTGCGTGCTGCCCGCCGAGAGCGACCGGTTCGAGGCGGAGGCGAGGACCTGGCCCTGACCCCGGGACGTCAACCACGATTCCCGACAGGTCCAACGGACGCACGTGTCCTGTACGACGACCAAAGTTTCGATGAAGGAAAGCCGGCGTCCACCACGAGGGCCCAGACTTGATCAAGTCCCCTGGGTCCGGGAGGTGTCGCCATGCGCGAGGTAGACGTCTCGTACAGCGATCTCGCCACGGCGGTGTCGGAGCTCCGCCGGTTGTCCGGCACCATGCGTGACCAGGTGACCGCCCTGCAGGCCGACCTGTCCGCCGTGGGGGACCCCTGGGGGAGCGGCGAGTTCGGGGGGCAGGCGGGGGCGATCTACCGCGACCTCGTCGAGCGGCTGTTCGCAAAGGGGCACGGCATCGCCGACGGGTACGGCACGGTGTCGGAGCAGGTCCGGAGCATGTCCGGCAACCACAGGGGCGCCGAGCTCGTGTCCGAGCGGGCGTCGGAGGCCGTCGAACGCATGCTGTGGCCCGTCGCGGGCGGTTGATCAGGGGCGGAGCCGGTCGAAATCGGCGCGGGGAAGGCGGACGCCGAACGTCCCGGGGTTGATCGCGACGCCGGCCCCCGGGGGGAGCAGGGCGATCAGCTCGCGGCCGCGGATGCCGCGCCACTCCCGTACGCCTTCCGGGAGCGTCGCCGGAAGGTGATCCCGGGCCGTGTACGCGCGCGCGGCCAGGTCGTCATGGTCGCCGAACAGCGGGACGCGGTCGTCGTCCCCGATGCCGGTCAGCACGTCGGCGTCCATGAAGAGGGGCGCGATCCTGGCGTCGTCGAGGTAGCCGGCGGAGCCGAGCTGGATCGCGGCGTCCAGTTCGTCGGTCGGTTCGGGGTAGCCGAGGCTGAGAGGCGAAGGAAGGTAGTTCGGATTCGGGAGGAACTCTCCTATCTGACCGTGTTCGTCCACCTGCCAGGCGCCGGCCACGCCGAACGGCGGCACCTCATCGTCGGGGTCGAAGTACTCGTCGACGACATAGAGCCACTGGCCGGGATTGGCGCGGGCCGCCGCGCGCAATTCGTCGCTGATCGGCGGTGGTTCCATCATCGGCGATCAGCTCCCGGGGTCGTAGTGGGGATTGGGGATGAACCTGTTGTAGGTGCGGCGGCCCCTCCGGACCTCCTGCGCGCCGACGATGTATCGGCGTTCGATGCCGCCGATGAAACCTACCTCCCGCTCTTCCGGATAGAGATTGTCAATCTTGTTCCGGCGCAACGTCGGGTTCATGTAAACGCCCCCGGGAGCGTCGATGAGGTACCGGTAATTGCGCCGGCGGAGGAGGAGCAGATTAGGGCTTCTTGTCGTCGACACGAATGCGGAATCCCAAGGGTCGCCCTGCTGCATCGCCACAGTCACGCGCTCGCCCTTCGGACGGAATCCCTTCTCGAAGATCTCGTCGGGGGCCCGATCGTCGCCGCGCCACAGGAATCGGCGGTCGGTCCGCCACGCCGGGTTCGACACGTCGAGTTTGCCGAGGTCGACGGGGCGGGTGGCGGCGTGCAGGGGGTCGTCGCGGAAGGACGCAGGCCACCGCGCCGGCTTCCGCACCATGGGAACGCCGAGGCGTTCGCTCGCCTTGGCCATGGGACGCAGCACCATGCGCGCGAACATCTCGCCGAAGGCGCCGCGCAGCCTGGTCGCCACGATCTTCTCGGCCTCGAACGCCGCCGCTCCGGCGCCCGGCACGAATATCATCGCGGAAAGCCGCATCGCCAGCCGCAGGAGCGAGTAGATGATCGCGAGCTTGTAGACGACCACGATGACGGCGGCGGCGAGCAGCGCGAACGCGATGAGCACGGTCACCCCGGAGACCGCCTCGCCCTCGGCCGCCAGACCGGTCTCGTCCTGCCAGTCGTCGCGCAGGGCCCGTACGCCCTCGCTGTCGTTGCGGCTGTGCACCCAGGTGGTCAGGTCGTCGGCCTCGCCGGTGGTGCGCGTGGAGTCGTCCCCGAACCGCGCCAGTCGCATGCCGGTGGCGGCCAGGCCCGTCTCGTCGCTGTCGGTCCAGGTGTGGCCGGTCAGCGGCACCAGGGGGCGGAGCGCTTCCGGCAGTTCCAGCCCCATCAGAACCTGCCGTTCGCGCGGAGGGAGAAGCCTGGCTCGGCCAGGCTTCGAACGGCGAGGATCCGGGAGCCTGGGACGGCCTGGAGGATCCCGTCGACCTTCTCGCTCACTGCCGCTTCAACCGATCCAGCCGCTGGGTCAGCTCGTTGACGGTGGACAGGAGCGTGTTCAGGTCGTCCTGGGTGTCGGCCTTGACCTTGTCGATCAGGCTGTTCAGCTCCAGCGAATCCTGTTTCAGCACTTCCGGGAGGGCCTGGGTGGCGCGTTGCCGGGCCACCGCGCGGGCCTGGCCGAAGGCCTCCCTGATCGCCTCGGCCAGCTCGGCCGCGGGCAGCCGCAGGGCGCGCGGGTCGAGCTTCAGTCCGGTGAGGTCGGAGGTGCCGTCCACTTCCACGGTCACCAGCCCGCTCGCCGCGGTGGCGGTCTCCCGCACCGCCACGAACTCATCCAGGAAGTCCATGGCCTCCAAGGCTAGGGACCCGGGCCGGACCTCCGCCACGGAAGATCATCAGCGTTCAAGCACAGTTCATCCAGCGTGCATACATGATCCAGCCGATACGAGAAAACCCCAGGCCGTCCGGCCTGGGGTTTTCTCGTTGAGGTGGACGATACTGGGATTGAACCAGTGACCTCTTCCGTGTCAGGGAAGCGCTCTCCCGCTGAGCTAATCGTCCGTATTGAGTTAATACTCCGAGCGGAAGACGGGATTCGAACCCGCGACCCTCACCTTGGCAAGGTGATGCTCTACCACTGAGCCACTTCCGCGTGGTGCTGCGTTTACTTTAGCGGATCCCGAGGGGTCCGTTGTTCGGCCGAGGTGGAGACGGGATTTGAACCCGTGTAGACGGCTTTGCAGGCCGCTGCCTCGCCTCTCGGCCACTCCACCATGGAGTCTTGCTCCGAGCGGAAGACGGGATTCGAACCCGCGACCCTCACCTTGGCAAGGTGATGCTCTACCACTGAGCCACTTCCGCGTTAACCCCGGACAACGTGCGCCGGGCTACGGGAAAACCATATCGTCTTCCTGGAGTGCCCGTGCGCACCGAGCGGCCCGTGGGGCCAAAATCAGCGGATCAGGCGCACGTCCTTTGCCATGACGAACATCACCCGGTGACCGAGTTGGATCTGGTAGTAGCGGGTTTGCCCGGTTGTGGTGACGTGTTTGGCCGGGCTGAAGGCGCCGGCGGAGTAGTAGGAGCCGGTGATCGTGTCGCCCACCGTGTATGTCTGGTTGGGCCCGATCTTGTACTGGAGCGGCGCCAGCGCCTGGTAGGACGCCAGCTTGTACGCGTTCTGCTCCGGGTACGCGCGGCCGTACACCCTGGTGCCCGGTCTGAGGGGGCTGACCAGCGGGCCCTTGGCGGGGACGGCGGTGGGGTCCGACGGCGGGTTGTGGAACCAGGCCTTCTGGCCGAGATACCAGATGGCCGTCCAGTCGTCCCGCCGGTCCGCCATCGCGTAGCGCTGGCCGGCGGAGGCGCGGGCGCTGTGGTCGTACACGCTGTACGTGCTGGGCTTGCTCCCATGTTTGCCCGGGTCGGTGACCAGGGGCGACGACTCGCTCGGCTCCTGGTGCAGCCAGACCGTGGCGGCGCCGTGCGGCGGGCACGCCTTGTCCGGCTTGGTGGCGACGCAGCCGGTGAAGCGGGGCCGGTTGGAGGTGTACGAGGGGCGGATCATGACGGAGTTGCCGCTCTGCACCCCCTTGAGCGGCCTGCCCAGCAGGTCGAAATAGTGGGACCAGTCCCAGTACGGGCCGGGGTCCTCGTGCATGCCCGCGACCATCTTCGGCGTGGTGCCGGGGACGTTGTCGTGGCCCAGGATGTGGGCCCGGTTGAGCGGGATGCGGTACTTGCCGGCCAGATATCTCACCAGTTTGGCCGACGAGCGGTACATCGCCTCCGTGTACCAGGTGCCCTTGGCCAGGTAGCCCTCGTGCTCGATCCCTATCGAACGGGTGTTGACGTCCCAGTTGCCCGCGTGCCAGGCGATGTCGTTGGTCGCCACGTGCTGGGCGACATGTCCGTCGCGGGAGCGGATCGTGTAGTGCCAGCTCACGTACCTCGGGTTGCGGATGAGGGACGGGATGCCCTGGTAGGTGCCCTCGGTGTCGTGGATGACGATGTAGTCGACGGAACGGGACCGGCTCAGGCGGTCGTGGTTGCCGTAGTCCCGGTTCTTCCTCTTGCCGAAGCGCTCGTAGGCGGCGGGCACCCACTCGCAGGCGAGCGAGCTGGGGCACTCCACATGCCCGCCGTTTCCGGTCTTCTCCACGTTCCCGGCCTCCGGCCCGTATTCGCCCGGGGCGGCCTGATCGTCCGTGCCGGGCTCCTCCCCGGTGAAGGACAGCGGGTCGGTGTCGAACGGCTCGTCGGACGCGGGTGGCGGGTCGTTGTCGATGCGCGGCGCGTCGGGATCCTTCTGGGCGCGGGTCTCGGCCTGCTCGGCCGTGACGGCGGCTGAGTTCTTGGCGGCGGTGGAGCTCGCACCGGTGGCGGACCCCGTGCCGGTGGCGGAGCTCGCATCGGTGGCGGATCCCATGCCGGTGGTGGACCTCGTATCGGTGGCGGAGGTCGTGTCGGTCGCGAAGGCGGGATGGGGCAGGTTCGGCATGGGTTCGAGCCGCACCAGGTGGCCGTCGTCGGTACGCCGCTGCGCGCCCTCCCGCATCACCGAGAAGACCTCGTCGGCGAACTCATGGGACGCGGCCGCGCCCTCCGCGCCCGAGTAGCGGGCGACGGCCTCGTACCAGTCGGCCGGGTCTGCGCTCGGGTGGTCCTGGTACGAGGCGAGGAGGGCGGCGCCGCCCCTGATGTTGGCGGCCGGGTCCGCGCGCAGCAGGGCGGGGTCCGCGCCGATGAGGCGCCCCGCCTCGGGCAGCGTGGTGGGCGGCGCCGGCGCGCGCAGCGCCGAGGCGGGAGGGGCATCGGCGAGCGTACGGGGCATCGGGCGGGCGTCGTCCCCCCGGGCGTCACCCAGCGCGTCACCCATCGGCCCCCCGTGACCGCCGCCCGCAGAGGATGCGTGCCCGCCCTGGGCGGTCCCGGTCGAGGTGGTCCCGGTTGAGGCGGCACCGGTTGAGGAGGCACCGGTTGAGGAGGCACCGGTTGAGGCGGCGCCGTTCAAGGGGGTGAGCGTCTCGGCGGGGAACGCGTCCACCAGGTGCATCGGGCCGTAGCCGCCCGCCGTGCTCGGGGATCCCCCGTTCGTGTCCCAGCGGGACTCCAGGTACGAGACGCCGAGCAGCACGCTCTCCGGCACCCCGAACTCCCGGGCGGCCGCGGCGAACTCGGCCTGCCGCCCGGGCGGGGCCACAGGGGAGAGGGCGACGACGGCCTGGCGCCCGGGCGGGTCCGAGGAGGTGAGGGCCGTTATCCGGTGTCCGGGCGGGCTCGCCGGGGCGCGGCCGGGTGGGCCCGCGAGGGTGAGGCCGGGTGGGCCCGCTGGGGTGGAGCCGGACACGGGCATGCCCGCGGGCGCGGTGAGCGGGCCGGCGGTCAGGACGGCGGCGAGCCAGAGGCGCATGACATCTCCCCCAGGAAGGTCACGATACGGCTACTCACCGTAACCATTCCCAGAAAGGGATGTGTCAGACGGGTCGGATGATACGCATGAGATCTGCCAGATCGGCAGCGAACTCGGCATCCCAGTCATCGGGCGTCAGATACTCGGCGAGCCGCCGGTGGACGGGCGCGTCGGCCCCGCGGCGGAGCCGGACGTCCCGGGAGGCGTCGGAGAAGCGCCCGCTCACCTCGGACAGCGCGAACCCCATCACGAACGTGCTCACCAGCCGCTCGATCCGGGGCACGTCGGCCTCCGGCACGCCCGCGTCGAGCAGTGCCTGATAGAGCTGGTCGACCACGTTGACCCCGTCGGGCGTCGCCGAGGTGCGCAGCAGCAGGAGCGGGAAGACCGACGGGTGGTCGCGGGCCAGGCGCCGGGTGGCCCAGGCGATCGCGCCCAGGCGCTCCTGCCAGGTCTGCCCGGGGTCGCCGGGCGCGAGCCGGTCGAGCAGGCGGCCGACGAGGCCGTCGAGCAGCTCATCCTTGTTCCGGAAATATCCGTAGAGGGCCATGGGCGTCACCCCGACCCGCTCGGCGACGGCCCGCATGGACAGGGCGTCAAGTCCGCGCTCGTCGGCGATGGCGAGGGCCGCGTCGAGGATTTCCGGCTGCCGGGAGGTCTTGAGCTTCCGCACCGCCTCAGTCTACGGTGTATATCAGTCTACATCGTAGACTGAGGCGGAAGGGGGACACATGAGCGGGCTGGTGAACGCGACCGGGCTGGTCAAGCGGTACGGCGACGTCACCGCGCTGGACGGCTTCGACCTGCGGGTCGAGCCGGGCGAGATCGTCGGGCTGGTCGGGCACAACGGCGCCGGCAAGACGACGTTCTTCGAGATCGCCGCGAAACTGGTGCGCCCCGACGCCGGGCGGGTCGCGGTGCGGGGCGAGGTGGGGATGGCACCCCAGCGGCTCGCCCTCTACCCCGGCGTCACCGTACGGGAGACGCTGCGGCTGTTCGGCGGGCTGGCCGGGCTGCGGCGGCGCGCCCTGACGGCGGCCGTCGACGGCGTGGCGGCGGAGCTGGCGCTGACCGCGGTGCTCGACCGGCGGGTGAGCGTGCTCTCCGGCGGCCAGCAGCGCCGAGCGCAGGCCGCCACCGCCCTCCTCCCGGACCCGGATGTGCTCCTCCTCGACGAGCCCACGGCGGGCGCCGACCCCGAGACCCGCAGCGCGCTCCTGGCGGCGGTGCGCCGCAGGGCGGACGGCGGCGCGGCGGTCATCTACTGCACGCACTACCTGCCCGAGCTCGCGGAGCTGAACGCCACGATCGCCGTCGCGCGGAGCGGGCGGGTGATCGCCAGGGGCACGGGCGCCGAGCTGCTCAAGGGGCTGCCGGGCGAGGTCCGCGTCATCCTGGACGACGGCGAGATCACGGCCTCGACCACCGACCCCACCGCCACCCTGGCCGCCCTGCTGCGCGACCTCGACCGCCCGGTACGCGGCATCGACATCCGCCAGCCGTCGCTCGACGACCTCTACAAGGAGCTGGCCGATGCCGCGTGAGCTGATGTCGCGTGAGACGTTGCACCGCATCGGCGTGCTGGCCGCGCACAACGTGCTCCTGCGCCGGCGCGACCCGGCCCACCTGGTCAGCTACCTGGTCATGCCCATGGTCCTCATGCTCGTCTTCAAGTCCATGCTGGGCGAGCCCGCCCAGGTCGTGACGGGCCTGCTGGTCATGTTCTCGGTGCTGTCGATGGCCGACGTGGCCATGGCCGGCCTCACCGAGCGCGCCTGGCACACCTGGGACCGCCTCAGGGCCACCAGAGCCCGCGTCCCCGAGATCATGATCGGCAAGGCCCTGCCGGTGTTCGCCGTGCTGGTCCTGCAGCAGGTCGTGCTGCTCGCGTACGGGACGGTGGCGGTGGGGCTGCGGCCGGCCGGGCCGGTGTGGCCGCTGGCCCTGGCCGTGGCGGCGTGGTGCTTCGCGCTGCTCGGCGTGGGCACGGCCCTGGCCGGGGTGGTGCGCAGCCAGGGGGAGCTGAGCACGCTCTGCAACATCGCGGCGCTGTCGGTCAGCGCGCTGGGCGGCGCCCTGGTGCCGTACGCGATGATGCCCGCCTGGGCGCAGGCGATCGCGCCGATCTCGCCCGGATACTGGGCGACCACCATGCTCCAGGCCGCCGTCAGGGGCGACGTCGCGGGCACGGCCCGCCCCGCGGCCGTCCTCGTGGGGCTCGGTCTGGCCGCCGGAGCCTTCGCCTGGTGGCGGTTCAGCAGGGGTTGGGGCCGCGACAGCCTGCTCTAGACAGTCCGTTGAGTTAATTCCTGCCCGATTTCGGGCAGGATGTTGAAGTGTCTCGTTCCAGATGCGTAGTGTCCTCGTCTGTGTCCCCGGCACGACATCCCTACGAAGATCTCATCGTCCACCTCACCGAGACGAGCCCGCTGGGCCCGGGTGAGGCGGCGAAGGTGGTCGCCGACGTGCTGTCGTACTTCTCCGAGTCCGTCGAGGAGTACGTCCGCCGCAGGCACGCCGAGCTGAAGACGGTCGGCCACACCAACGACGAGATCTTCCCCAGGGTCGCGGCCGAATTACGCGGCCGGCGGGTCGCGGCACCGGAGCTGTCCCTGCGGCAGCTGCGCAGGATCGTCTACGGATAAAAGAGGAGACCTCGATGTGCGGAATCGTGGCTTACGTCGGCCCGCGGGACGCGGCGCCCATCCTACTGGAGGGCCTGCAGCGGCTGGAGTACCGCGGGTACGACTCGGCCGGGGTCGTGGTGTCCAACCGGGGGCTCAAGCTGCGCAAGGTCAAGGGCCGCGTCGCGGACCTGGCCAAGGTCGTGCCGGCCAGGTTCAAGGGCACCCTGGGCATCGGGCACACCCGGTGGGCCACGCACGGCGTGCCGAGTGACGAGAACGCCCATCCGCACCTGTCCGCCGACGAGCGCATCGCGGTCGTGCACAACGGCATCATCGAGAACGCCGGCGAGCTGCGCGCCAAGCTGGAGGCCGACGGCGTGGTGTTCGCCTCCGAGACGGACACCGAGGTGCTCGCGCACCTGATCGCCCGCGCCGCCGACGAGAACGACTCCCTGGAGGAGGCGGTCAGGAAGACGCTCAAGAGCATCGTCGGCACGTACGGCATCGCGGTCATCGACCGCGAGCGGCCCGGCGAGGTGGTCGTGGCGCGCAACGGCAGCCCGATCGTGCTGGGCATCGGCGAGAAGGAGATGTTCGCCGCGTCCGACGTGGCCGCGCTCGTCCGCTACACCCGCCAGGTCGTGCACCTGGAGGACGGCGAGCTGGCCGTGCTCAAGGCCGACGGCTTCCACACCTTCGCCAGCGACGCCCGCGAGACGGCCAAGGAGCCGCTGACCGTCGACTGGGACGCCGGCCACTACGACACCGGCGGCTACGAGCACTACCTGCTCAAGGAGATCTCCGAGCAGCCCGAGACGATCACCCGTACGATGAGCGGCCGGCTCGACGAGCGCTTCAACGTGGCCCACCTCGGCGGCCTGAACATGGACGCCCGCGAGACGCGGAGCTTCCGCCGGGTGAAGATCATCGGGTGCGGGTCCGCGTACTACTCGGGGCAGATCGGGGCGCAGCTCATCGAGGAGCTGGCCCGCATCCCGTCCGACGCCGAGCCCGCCAGCGAGTTCCGCTACCGCAACCCGGTCGTCGACCCCGACACGCTCTACGTCGCCATCAGCCAGTCGGGCGAGACGTACGACACCCTCGCCGCCGTGCAGGAACTCAAGCGCAAGGGCGGCCGCGTCATCGGCATCGTCAACGCGGTCGGCAGCGCCATCGCCCGCGAGGTGGACGGCGGCATCTACCTGCACGCCGGTCCCGAGGTCTCGGTGGCCTCGACCAAGGCGTTCACCTCGACGTCGCTGGCGTTCGCGCTGCTCGCGCTGCACCTGGGCCGGGTGCGCGACCTGTCGCCCGCCGACGGGCGGCGCATCGTGGAGGGCCTGCGCAGGCTGCCGGGGCAGATCGAGGAGATCCTCACCCAGAGCGACAAGATCGCCGAGCTGGCGCAGAAGTACGCCAAACACCCGAGCATGATGTTCGTGGGCCGCGTGCGCGGCTACCCGGTGGCCAGGGAAGGCGCGCAGAAGCTCAAGGAGATCTCGTACGTCCACGCCGAGGCGTATCCGGCCAGCGAGCTCAAGCACGGGCCGCTCGCCCTGATCGGCCCGGACATGCCGACGGTCGCCATCGTCCCCGATGACGAGCTGCTTGACAAGAACCTCACCACGCTGGGCGAGATCCGCGCCCGCGGCGGTCAGGTGCTCATGGTCGGCCACCGCGAACCCGACGCCAAGCTGGCCGACGACGTGATCGTGATCCCCAGGAATGAGATCGAGCTGGACCCGATCCTGCTCACGATCCCGCTCCAGCTGCTTGCGTACTATGCGGCCGTGGCGCTGGGCCGGGATGTGGACAAGCCTCGCAATCTCGCCAAGAGCGTCACGGTTGAATAAACAGGCTAATTTGGCCTCAAACCTCGTTATCTTGCTGCGGACGACATAAATTCGATACGTGCGGCAGTTCGACCCAGAGAGGCCCAATCTCGCACGCATGTACGATTACATGCTCGGCGGGAAGGACAACTTCGCGGTCGACCGCCAAGCCATCGAGCAGCTCGCCGAGCTGATTCCGGAGGCGGTCCCGCTGGCCCGCGCGAACCGGGCCTTCCTGCAGCGTGCCGTGCGTTACGTGGCCGCCGGTGGGGTGCGGCAGCTCCTCGACCTGGGCAGCGGGTTGCCGACCCAGGGCAGCGCGCACGAGGTGGCGCCCGGGGCCCGGGTCGTCTACGTCGACCACGATCCGGTCGTCGCCGCACACGCCGCAGCCCTGCTCGGACGTTCGAGCAGGGCTGCTTTCGTCGAGGCGGACCTCCTGGACCCCGAGGTGGTGCTGGCGCGGGCGGGCGGGTTCCTGGACCTGCGCGAGCCGGTCGGGGTGCTGCTCGTGTCGATCCTGCACTTCCTGCCGGACTCGGCGCGGCCCCAGGAGGCGGTGGCCGCGTTGCGCGAGCGGCTGGCGCCGGGCAGCTGCCTGGTGATCACCCACGCCACCTCGATGGGCCGCCTGGAGGACGGGCAGCGCTACCGGGGCGCCAACTCGGACGACCCGGGCGGCGGCACCGACCGCACGCCCGCCGAGATCCGCGCCTTCTTCGGCGACTTTCCGCTGGAGCCGCCGGGCCTGGTGCAGGCCGTCGACTGGCGTCCCGACCGGCCCAAGCTGGTGGGGGACTGGTCGCTGCCGTCGTCCCTGATGGCCGGGGTGGGCAAGAAGCCTTTGTGAGAGATATGTGTATCTCTGCGTATTGTGTCGATAACTTGGAGTAAGCGGTCGTTCGCGAAACTCGGGGGAGAGGCACATGCGCCGTCGGCGGTTCTTCGCGTGGGGGCTGGGCCTGGCCGCGTGCGCGACAGGCTGCGGGACGGAGCGCCTCGCCGGGAACGTGACGGGCCCGCGCGCCCGGTTCTCGATCAATCCTCAGGGGCGCCGCTGGACGCCCGTCGGGCAGGCCTTCTCGGGCGCGGCCAGGGCGGCCGGATACGAGCTCGGCGAGGGCACCAGGATCACGGTGACCGGGCTGCCCGCGCTGGCCGCCGCCGAGCTGAACAACGGCCAGACCCTCCTCGACACCGCCACCCCCCTGTCCAGGCTCAGCGGCGAGGTCGAGGTCGTGGTCGTGCCCGCGAAGTCGCCGTTCAAGGACTTCGAGGACTTCGGCGCCCACCTGCTCGCCCGTCCCGGCCAGACGCAGCTCGCGGGCGGACCCGAGGGCGAGCCCGACCACCTGCTGTTCGGCCTGATCGCCAGGGGGCTCGGCGCCGACGCCCGCCAGCTCGCCTACACCGGCTATCTCAGCAGCCAGGAGGCCGTCACCGAGCTGCTGTCCGGCAAGGCCCAGGCGGCCGCGGGCCTGCTGGCCGACTGGCGCGCGAGCATCAAGGCCGGCCGGGTCAGGGCCCTCGCGGTGTCCTCGGCCAGGCACGTGCCGGGCCTGGACGCGCCGACGCTGCTGGAGTCCGGCGTACGGGTCGACTTCGCGGACTGGTCGGCGGCCTTCGGTCCCGAGAAGATGCCGGACGAGATCCGTGAAACGGCCGTCCGCATGTGCGAGGACGTGACCGGCTCGGCCGGCTGGGAGGCCGCCTGCCGGTCCGAGGGCTGGATCTCGATCCCGCTCAGCGGCGACGACTTCAAGCTGTGGCTGGGCTCCGAGGTCGAGCGCACCCGCGCCGTCCTGCGGGATCTCGGTCTGGTCGACACCACGAAAGCCACAACATGCTGGGGTAGTTGCGGGAACGGCCACTAGATGTAGGATCCTGGTCGTCGCTGGTTCGCCTCCTCGGAGGCGGAGCAAAAGGGAACCCGGTGCGATTCCGGGGCTGCCCCGCAGCGGTGAGCGGGAACGACCGCCGTCATGTGCACTGGAGCGATCTGGGAAGCGACGGCCAGTAGGAGCGAGTTACGCGCGCCCGCGAGCCCGAAGACCTGCCAGCGCCGTGCCGGGCCGCCCGCCCGGCACGAAGTGACCATGGCCTCGCGGGAGGGCCGGGGAGCGAAACGGCCGGTGGGTGATCCGTGCCGCCGTGCTCTCGCGCGCCCTCACGGGGGATGAGCTCGCGAGGAGAGAGCACGTGACGCAGATCATCGAGATCGACCGTCGTCTGGCCATCGAGGAGGCCGCCGCCCGGGTCATCGCCGACCCGGCCAACTCCCGGGTCGCCGCCCGGCTCCTGGCCGAGGAGATCGCCGACGAGGCCGCCGCGCACGGGGTGCGGACGTTCTCCGAGTCCATCGCCGCCACGCACGCGGCCGGGCTGATCCAGGACGGGCTGGCGGAGTTCGTCGCCGCGCACGCCGCCGAGCTGGACGCGCTGGTCTCGGCGCAGGCGGACGACCGGTTCGAGTATTTCGGGTTGCGCACCGTCTACGACCGCTACCTGCTGCGTCACCCCGAGACGCGGGCGGTGCTGGAGCGCCCGCAGCACTTCTTCCTGCGCGTGGCCTGCGGCCTGTCGGAGTCGGTGGCGGAGACCGCCGAGCTCTACGCGCTCATGTCCACGCTGTCGTACCTGCCCAGCTCGCCCACGCTGTTCAACTCGGGCGCGCGCCGCCCGCAGCTGTCGTCGTGCTTCCTGCTCGACTCGCCGCGCGACGAGCTGGAGGCGATCTACGACCGGTACGGCCAGGTGGCTCGGCTGTCGAAGTACGCCGGAGGCATCGGCATCGCCTGGACCCGGGTGCGCTCGCGCGGCTCCCTGATCCGGGGCACGAACGGCCACTCCAACGGCATCGTCCCCTGGCTGCGCACGCTCGACTCCTCCGTCGCGGCCGTCAACCAGGGCGGGCGGCGCAAGGGCGCCGCCTGCGTCTACCTGGAGACCTGGCACGCCGACATCGAGGAGTTCCTGGAACTGCGCGACAACACCGGCGAGGACGCCCGCCGCACCCACAACCTGAACCTGGCCAACTGGGTGCCCGACGAGTTCATGCGCCGGGTGGAGGCCGACGAGGTCTGGTCGCTGTTCGACCCGAAGGAGGTGCCCGACCTCACCGACCTGTACGGCGACGCGTTCACGCGGGCGTACCGCGCGTACGAGGCGGCCGGGCGCCACGTCCGGCAGATCCCGGCCAGGACCCTGTACGGCCGCATGATGCGCACGCTCGCCCAGACCGGGAACGGCTGGATGACCTTCAAGGACGCCGCCAACCGCACCTCCAACCAGACCGGCCGCCCCGGGAACGTCATCCACCTGTCGAACCTGTGCACCGAGATCCTCGAGGTCACCAGCGACGCCGAGACGGCGGTCTGCAACCTCGGCTCGGTCAACCTGGCCGCTCACCTGCTCGACGGCGAGGTGGACTGGGACCGGCTGCGCACCACCGTGCGCACAGCCGTGCGCTTCCTGGACCGGACCATCGACCTGGGCTTCTACCCCACGCCCGAGGCCGAGGCGGCGAACAGGCGCTGGCGGCCCATCGGGCTCGGCGTCATGGGGCTGGCCGACGTGTTCTTCACGCTGCGGCTGCCGTTCGACTCGCCCGAGGCGCTGGAGCTGTCGGCCAGGATCGCCGAGGAGATCGCGCTGGCCGCGTACGACACCTCCGCCGACCTGGCGGCCGAGCGCGGCCGGCACCCGTCGTACGCCGAGACGCGGGCGGCCGGGGGAGTGCTGCACCCGGACCACTACGTCACGGGCACGGAGCGCTGGGAAGCCGTCCGGGAGAAGATCGCCCGCACCGGCCTGCGCAACTCGCTCATGATCGCCATCGCGCCCACCGCCACGATCGCCTCCATCGCCGGCTGCTACGAGTGCATCGAGCCGCAGGTGTCCAACGTGTTCAAGCGCGAGACGCTGTCGGGCGAGTTCCTGCAGGTCAACCGATATCTGGTGGCCGACCTGCAGGCGCGCGGGCTGTGGACGCAGGAGATGCGCGACGACATCAAGCGGGCCGACGGCTCGGTCCAGACGATCCCCGGCGTCCCCGACGACCTCAAGGTGCTCTACCGCACCGCCTGGGAGCTGCCGCAGAAGGCGCTGATCGACCTGGCCGCCGCGCGCCAGCCGTACATCGACCAGTCCCAGTCCCTGAACCTCTTCATGGCCAGCCCGACCATCGGCAAGCTCTCGTCGATGTACGCCTACGCCTGGAAGCGGGGCCTGAAGACCACGTACTACCTGCGCTCCCGGCCCGCCACCCGCATCGCCCAGACCACCGTGCAGGCGGCCCCCACGACCTCCGCCGAGGCGATCGCCTGCTCCCTGGAGAACCCCGAGACCTGCGAAGCCTGCCAGTAAGGAGACTGTTGTGCTGCTCGACCCCGGCATGGACCTCACCCTGCGGCCCATGCGCTACCCCGACTTCTACGAACGCTACCGCGCGGCCATCCGCAACACGTGGACCGTCGAGGAGGTGGACCTCCACTCCGACCTCGCCGACCTGGCCAAGATGACGCCGCAGGAGCGGCACCTGATCAACCGGCTGGTCGCGTTCTTCGCCACCGGCGACTCCATCGTGGCCAACAACCTCGTGCTCAACCTCTACCAGCACGTCAACGCCCCCGAGGCGCGTCTCTACCTCAGCAGGCAGCTGTTCGAGGAGGCCGTGCACGTCCAGTTCTATCTGACGCTGCTGGACACGTACCTGCCCGACCCCGATGAAAGGGTGAAGGCGTTCGCCGCGGTCAACCACATTCCCTCGATCCGCGACAAGGCGGAGTTCTGCTTCAAGTGGATCGACTCGATCAACGAGTTGCAGCGCCTGGAGACCCAGGACGAGCGCCGGCGCTTCCTCCTGAACCTCATCTGCTTCGCCGCCTGCATCGAGGGCCTGTTCTTCTACGGGGCCTTCGCGTACGTCTACTGGTTCCGCTCCCGGGGCCTGCTCGGCGGCCTGGCCACCGGGACGAACTGGGTCTTCCGCGACGAGTCCATGCACATGGAGTTCGCCTTCAGCGTGGTGGACACCGTGCGGGCGGAGGAGCCCGACCTTTTCGACGATGAGCTGGGCAAACAGGTTACCCTCATGGTGGAGGAGGCCGTGGCCGCCGAGTTGGCCTTCGGCGAGGATCTCTGCGGGGACGGCATGCCCGGCATGGGGGTCGCGCAGATGCGCCAATACCTGGAATATGTCGCCGACCAGCGGCTGGCCAGGCTGGGCCTGCCCAGGAGGTACGGCTCGGCCAACCCCTTCGCGTTCATGGAGTTGCAGGACGTGCAGGAGCTGGCCAATTTCTTCGAGCGGCGAGTCTCCGCGTATCAAGTGGCGGTTGAGGGCAATGTGACCTTCGACGAGACGTTCTAGACATTGGGGGCATAGGCGTGCAGTCTCCAGCAGGCTGGCTGATTCTCGTGATCGCGGTGATCGGCTCGATCCTTCTGGTTGAGTTGGTGCGGAGGGTTCTGAACAGGGCCGGGCGAAAATGGTCGCTCGCCCGGCACCTGGTGGAGCACTGCACGTGGCCGGCGTACTCGGTGGCGGTGGTGGTGGCCGTCAACCTGGTGCTCGGGCCGGGCATGTTCGGCGAGAGCGCGGACGCGCGGGCCATCGCGGAGACCGTGCACCGGGTGCTCGGCCTGGCCACCATCGCCGCCGTCACCTGGCTGATCGTGCAGGCCAACTACGCGCTGACGGACGTCGTACTCGACCGGCTGGTGCTGGTCGAGGGGGAGCGCAACCGCCGGGCGCGGCGGATCATGACGCAGATCGCGCTGGTCCGCCGCATCGCCGCCGCGGTCATCATCGTGATCGCGCTCGGCGCGATGCTCTTCTCGTTCCCGCAGGTCCGCGCGCTCGGCGCGGGCATCCTGGCCTCGGCGGGCATCGCCGGCGCCATCGTCGGCATCGCCGCCCAGCCGACCATCGGCAACGCCCTGGCCGGACTCCAGCTGGCCTTCAGCGACGCGCTCCGGCTCGACGACGTGGTCGTCGTGGAGAAGGAATGGGGCCGGATCGAGGAGCTGACGCTCACCTACGTCGTCCTGCGCCTGTGGGACGAGCGCCGCCTGGTCCTGCCGGTGTCGTACTTCACCCAGAACCCGTTCGAGAACTGGACCCGGCACGGCAGCCGCGTCCTCGCCGTCGTCTTCCTGCGCGTGGACTGGTCGGTGCCGGTGCCCAAACTCCGGGAGGCGCTGTACGCGTTCCTGCAGGGCAACCCGCTGTGGGACCAGAAGGAATGGACGCTCCAGGTCACCGACGTGCTGCCGAACGGCCTGGTGGAGCTGCGCGCCCTGATGAGCGCCGCGGACTCGCCGTCCTCATGGGACCTCAAGTGCGACGTACGCGAGTTCCTGGTCAACTACGTCAGGGACCACCACCCCGAATCCCTGCCCAGCTTCCGCGTGGAGACCCCGGAATCTCGCGCGCAGAAATAAAGGTGTGGCACGGTCGCCGGCCATTCCTTTACCTTGGACATTGTCCAGCCGCACGAAGAAAGGCAGTGAAGTGAGCTACCCCCGACTGTGGCGAGGGCTTTCCGGATAACCAGCCGATTATCGGAAAGCCGTCTCGGGATGCACCGGGGCGGCTTATTTGTTGACGACCGAGTGTGGGGCAGTTTGGTCAGCCCGCCTGCCTTGGGAGCAGGAGCACCGCAGGTTCGAATCCTGCCACTCGGACAGCGGTCCTGAAAGAAGAGGGCCGCGGGCCACGGCCTGACCGGAGGGATTGGCGCCCCCCGGCCGGACCCGGCCCCCACCCCGGGCCGGCCCACGCCAGCCAAGCCCGGGGTCCAACCGCTCTGGCTGAAGTTCATCGCCGTCTCGGGCTTAAGACCGCAGGAGGCACGAAAACCGGTATCGACCGACATATCGCACGCCTGGGGTGGTGGTCCAAGGGCACCGCGAAGCGTCCCGAGGAATTCGAGGCAGACATTCGACCGCTTCTTCGTAAGGGGCCGCGCACAGCCGGCACCTCTACAAATTGACCACACAGGAACGGCCGGCGTAGGCCGGTTCAGGCGCTCGTGGCGGAACTTCGGTAGACGCGCTGGACCCAGGATCCAGTGCTCCGCAAGGAGCGTGGGGGTTCGACTCCCCCCGAGCGCACGCACGACGCGGGAGGCGGAGGTTCGGGGTTCGAATCCCTGGAGGTGAAACCCTCGGAGTCATAGAGGGCTCGGGCACGGTGATTGTGTGATTTCACGTCCAGCCAGATCCGATGGGTGCCGTGGTGCCGGCAGGCCCGTGTGAGGACGGCTCTGAGCAGGGTGCGCAGTTCGGGAGGACTGGTTGCTGTGGGGCGCCCGGGCGTGCGTCGACTTCCAGCTTGAGGCGCGGGAGGCGCACCAGCGGTGATCGATGTCCTTGACGAGGATGGCGGGGAGTACCTCGGCTTCACCCTGGTGACCGCCCGAAAGCGATGACCGGGAACGGGGACGGCGCGCTGGCCGTCCCCGTTCCCGCAACCGGATCAGGAGTGCGGGCAGGTGTCGCGGTACTCGGAGATGTCGCGGTCACCGACGGGCGGCGGGCAGAGGAACTGCTCGTAACGCAGGTCATCGTCGATGAAGCGCTTGAGCCAGGAGACGCCGAACTTGCCGATCGTCGGGTTGGTGGAGGTGGGCGCGAGGTGGCCGGCGCCGTCGAGCTCCAGGTAGGCCTTGTCCAGCGAGGAAGGCAGGCTGTTGTAGAACGGCTCGGCGTGGGTGGTGACTGGGGCGATCGAGTCGTTCTCGGCGCCGATGATCATCGTCGGCACCTGGACCTCGGACCAGGATTTGTCGAGGTTCCACGGGGTGAGTGGCACCGTGGCCTGGAGGGAGGGCCTGCTGGATGCGGCCTCCAGAGAGCCGCCCCCGCCCATCGAGTGGCCCATGACGCCCAGCCGGCCGGCGTCGACCCGGTTGCGGACGCTGCTGCTCTGGGTCAGGTAGTCGAGGGCGGCCAGGAGTTGGCGGCCCCGGCTGGCGGGCTGGTCGGTGGTCGAGTTGGTGTCGATGTTGAACACGACGAAGCCGTGCGAGGCGACCCGCCGGGCCAGCCACGCCAGGGCGGACCGGGTCTCGGTGTAGCCGGGAGCGATCGCCACCGCGCCGAACGTGCCGTCGGCCGTAGTGGTCGGGTAGTAGATCGTTCCGCCGCCGAAGCCGGTGACCACGAGCGAGGAGACGTCGGTCTCGGAGATCGAGTACGGCCCGCGGGCGGCTTCGAGTGCGGCCTCGGTGGGGTCGGGGCCCCTCTGGTAGGGGCCGGCCGAGGCCTGGGCCGGGGCGGTGGCCGCCACGACCGCGGTGAGCGTGGCCAGGACGGCGAGGGTTCGGGCGAAAGTGAGTTGCATTCTGCTGACTCCCTGTCCTTTTAGGGGGTACACGGAGCATTGTTCTGTTTGCCGGGGCGGGTGCGCATCGGTGAAATCGCCAGTCAGGACAGCAGCCGGACCAGTTCCACCCGAGACCGGATCCCCAGCCGCGTGAAGACATTGCGCAGATGATGGTCCACCGTCCGCGGGCTGAGGAACAGCTGTGCCGCGACCTCCCGATTCGTGGCGCCCTCGGCGACCATGCGCGCGATCTGCAACTGCTGTGCGGTCAGCTTGTCCACGGAGCCGGGCAGGGGCGGCCCCACCGCTTCGCCGGCTGCCCGTAACTCCGCACGCGCCTGCTCGGCCCACATCCGCGTGCCGTCCCGCTCGAAGGCATCCAAAGCCTCCTGCAGGTGTTCACGGGCGGCTCCGGGCCGTCGCTCGCGCCGCAGCGCTCCGCCGTACAGCAGCAGAGTGCGGGCCCGCTCGAACTCGCAGGACCCGAGCCGGTGCAGGTCGATCGCCTCGTGGAAACGCTCGTGGGCCTCGCGGACGGGGCCAGCAGGGCGTGGCACCGGGCGGCCAGCGCCCGGCGGTCCGGGCTGGCCATGCTGCCGGTCCAGCGCTCGAGAGCGGGCAGCGCGGCCGCGGCCCGTTCCCGGTCGCCCGCCCGCACAGCCGCCTCGACCAGGTTGGGCGTCGCCATGATCCGCACCACGACGTGGTCGTGACGGCGGCGCGGGCGCAGCCGGTCGGCGGCGCTGGCTGCCCGGCCCGCGGCGAGGTCGAGATGGCCGAGCGCCCAGTCGCCCAGCGCGCCCGCCATGCCGACGCCGTGCGCGTCGGCCAGCTCGATCGCGGCGGTGGAGCGGATCCGGCAGGTCTCGGCGTCGCCCCGGACGGCCGCGGCCACCGCGAGCCAGCCCAGGTGCTGGGCGGCACTGTTGAGCTGGCCGATCTCCCTGGCCAGGTGCAGGCCCTCCATCGCGTGCTCGGCGACCGAGGCGTAGCGGCCCCGCCAGATCTGGACGTGGATCATCGTCTCCAGCACCTGCGGCACCACCGAGATCGGCCCGCGGGCGCGGGCGGTGGCGATGGCGCGGGCCGACAACTCGGCGGCGTGCCCATCCTCGCCCAGCATCAGGCTGGCGACCGTGGCCCACACCAGGACCGACGGGCTGTCCACGGCGGGGGCCAGCTCCAGCACCCTGCGCAGCGGTCCTGCGGCCTCCACGTGCCGGCCCCGGAAGGTCGCCGAGACCCCGGCCAGGTAGTCGAACATGAGCCGTAGGTCGGCCGGGTCGTCCGGCGAGCGCAGCGCCGCGGCCTGCCGGGCGACCGCGACGAACCGGCGGTTGTCCCCGGCCAGGTAGCTCGCCTCGGCCGCTCGCACGAGCGTGCGTACGGCCAGCGCACGGTCGTGCTCCAGCAGGGACCCAGCGGCCGTCAGCAGCTCGTCGCAGGCGCTGGCCGTCTCGCCCAGGCGCAGCTCCAGGCTGCCGCGGATGCCTCCGGCGCTGGTTGTCCTGGTCGAGGAGGTCGGCCAGGACTCGATGGGCGGCACGGCGGTCGGCCAGGCAGGCGCTGTGGTAGGCCACGGCTCGCAGGTGCGGATCGGCGAACTCCCACCGGCCGTCGACCACCCACACCAGCCCCGCCGCCTCGGCAGGCTCCAGCGCGGCAAGATCGACCCCGGAACCGCACCCGCGCGCCGGGACCGCCGGCTCGACCTTGGATGAGCACGCCCGGACCATCGTCGCGAGCTCCAGCACGGGATCGGCGGCGGCGAGCAGGAGCAGCCACCGGGTCTCCCGCGGCAAGGCCTCCAACCGAGCCAGATGGGCGTTCCACAACCGCCCACCACGAGGCAGCAACTCCGGCGGGGCCGCATCCGCCCGCGACGCGCCCACGAGCTCGACCATGGCCAGCGGCACACCCACAGCCACCCGCTCCAGCGCCGCATAAAAATCCTCCGACGCCCCGGGCACCAGATCGGCCAGCAACGCACGCCCGGCCCCACGGTCCAGCTCGCCGAGCGTGAGGACCGGCAGGCCCTCCGGGGTCCCAGGACCGTCCCTGGTGGTGAGCACCATCGCCACCCGCCGCCCGGACAACCGCCGGGCCACGAAGTGGAGAACCTGCCTGCTGGCCGAGTCGAGCAGGTGCGCATCATCGACGCACACCAGGACCGGCCGGTCAAAGGAGTCCAGCAGCCCCAGCACCGCCACCGGAAGCGCCAGACCACCCGGCTGAGCCGTACCGGACCCTGGGTCAAGGACGTGGCCAAGCGCGGCTGCCAGAGGAACCGGGTGAGCGACCGAGTGCAGCAGGGGGTGCAACCCGGCATAGGACAGGTGACTCTCGTCGCTCGCCCCGCACCCGCGCAAGACCACGAACCCATCCGCCAGCCAGACCGCCCGATCCAGCAGGGCGGTACGGCCGCGGCCTGGGGAGCCACGCAGGACCAGCGCCCCACCGCGCCCCTTTCGCGCACCCTCGACCAGCAGTCGCAGGGCCTCCTCTTCCCGCTCCCGGCCATGCAGCCGGGGTAGCGCCCCCGCGGCAGAAGATAAGGCAGACACGCGTTCAGTGTTACGACGGGATGTCAGTCTGAACAGGCCCGATCGGAAACCGGTGATTTCGCCCGCTCGGCGAAGATTCGCGCTGGCGGCTCGTAGCCCGCCCCACGCATCAGTGCCGCCGAAGGGCACGCGGCGATCACGTGGCCGACCACACTCGGCTCAGTGACAGCCACGTTGGCGCCGAGACTGGCCAGACTGCCGACGATCAGCAGGGTCCAGGCGAGGTCTCCCCCTCGGGAGCCGTACCGGTTGGCCGGCAGGATCGTCGTGGTGGCGGGCGTGGGTTCGGTTCTTGGAGCTTGAGGTCGTCCGGGGCCGGGCACGGCGGGTTTTCGGCGCACCGGGGCCCCCAAAATCGTCACCATCGATGTCGCTACACCAGAACCAGATCGTCACCCAGCATGTCGTTCAACAGTCATCTCCTCGTTCTGCCGGGCCTTGTGCTCCCGCAGGACTTCGCCATCGTCGACCTTCGCCCACGTGAGCCCCGCGAGCTCCCCGGCGAAATCTTCGAGATCGAGTTCCCGCTCCGACAGCCACGCGGTCAGCTCTGGCGCGACACTGCCGTCCGCGCTGCCGTCCGCGCTGCCGTCCGCGCTGCCGTCCGCGCTGCCGTCCGCGACCTCCCGTACGCCTTACGGGCCTCGGCGCCGCTTTCCCCGGCGCGGCCTGGGTAGCGAATCCTCGTCGCTTGTGCTGGCGCCGCTTTCCGTCGTCAACGGGCGGCACGGTCTATGACCAAGCCCTGCGCACCGCAGACATCCCGTATCTGCCCGGACCACAACGTTCGCGACATCGAGCAACGACGTCACGCCCGGATACCCTCGAAAGCGCGCTCAATCTACGAACCAGCCAAAAGCGCACTTACCCGACCTCCCATGATCAAGGTCCCTCTTGTGTCCACATCGCCGGTTTGAGTGATTCCGGTACATTCACGTCTCGTGTCTTGATGAGGCATGCGATACGGCGATGGTGACGGGGTCGGGCTGCGGGCCTGCGCCTGCCGGGAACAGGTACGACTACAAGCCGCGGCGATGTTCGCCGAGGGATCGAGCCCTGGCAGGTCGCGGCCTCGCTGGAGGTGTCGACCAAGCCCGCGTACACGTGGCGACGGAACTGGGCTGCGGGCGGTGAGGCTGCCCTCTCCGACCCTCACATGCGCCGGCGGTCAGCGCACAACACTCCCGCCTACGGCCCCTATGGCTTCCGTGCGACCCCGCACCACTGGTCGACCTCGATCGGCAGGCTGCCGTCGTACTCCGGCTCGGGGTGCCACCGTGAGCACGAGACCCAGCCTGGTTCCACCACCTCAAGGCCGTCGAAGAACTCGGCGATCCGCTCCGGGGTCCGCAGCTTGAGTTTCGGCTGAGCGTCGAGATTCCATACGCGGACCGCTTCGGCGGTGGCCTCGCCGTTGACCGCTGTGGTGGTGTTGGCCACTGCCACGTAGCTTCCGGACGGCACGGCAGTCAGTAGCCGATCGATGATGCGCTGCAGTTTGTCGTCGTCGCTGATGAAATGCATGACGCCCAGCAGCATGATCGCCACCGGCTGGGAGAAGTCCAGCGTCTTGGCCGCCTCCCGCAGGATGAGGTCGGGGTCATGCAAGTCGGCGTCGATATAGTCGGTGGCGCCTTCCGCGGAGCTGGTCAGGAGGGCTCGTGCGTGCACCAGTACCAGCGGGTCGTTGTCGACGTACACGATCCGCGACTCGGGGGCCACCCGCTGCGCGACCTCGTGGGTGTTGTCCTGGGTCGGTAGCCCTGTGCCGATGTCAAGAAACTGCCGGATCCCCGCCTCGGCCACCAGGTACTGCACAGCCCGCCCCAGGAACAGCCGGTCGGCCCGCGCCAGCTCGATCACCACGGGAAAGATCTGCCGAACCCGGTCCCCGACCTCCCGATCCGCCGGAAAATGATCTTTGCCGCCCAGCCAGTAATTCCAGATCCGTGCCGTGTGCGGCACGTGCGACCGGAGTTTGTCCTCGACGACGGGTTCGTCGGCCATCATCAGCCTTTCCAGAAATAGTGGCGAAGCTACTAGATCATCGGATTCTAAGCGTATCGGCCGCGGAAACGTCGGCCAGTGGGACGCCGCGGACCGTCGCCTGTGATTCTTGGATCGCGGGGTCGAGGAACGACGGGACAGCCGTTGGCGGTACGGGCTGTTCGAGCAGGTCAGGGCGGTTGCACTGCCAACGGTGTCGAGTCAGCTTTGGCTTGAACATGGCGGGATGGCCCCGGCACTGCAACGCGATCTCGAGTGTTTTCCGCAGATCGCGGTGACCATCTGTGCCGTGAGGCAGCTCGCCGTCAATGGCTGTCCCGTCGTTCCTCGACCCCGTGGACGCCGTCGGCGCCCGCGACCTGCCTGACCCAACTCTGCCGCCGCCGTCGGCGTACGGGAAGAGCGTGACGCTCTGGGATGGCGTGGATGATCCCGACCTCACCTGCACGATCTCGCTGGATCGCAAGCGCATGCCCTCTGCCGTGCCCGTGCTCGCACGTACGCTCACGGGCCGGGTCACCGTGCGTGAAGAGGTGGCTGTCCTGCCGGAGGAGAAGACAGCCGAGAAGACGCGCCGCCTGCTGGTCACACCGGAAGACGAGCTGAAGAGCTACGACGGGAGAACCTTCGTCGTACCCTGCGACAAGCAGGACGACGACCAGGACGTCAGAGTCCCGTACACGATCGAGCCCTTTATCCGCGGCCGCTGGACCGGAGAGCTGGCCAGCCTCGCCGTGCGTCGCTCCGACCTGCCACTCAGCCCGACATCCCGCGACTCTGTCGCGCATGTCGAGGTGGTCGTGCGGCGTGGAACCACGGTCGCCCACCTGACGTGGCAGGGCCCTGCGGGCAAGGATCTGGCGGCGGCGGTGCGCAAGGGTCGCGAGACCGTCGCTCGCACCCTCGACCTCTTGTCCTGACCCTGTGAGGGTGGAATCCGCGAGTTAGGCTTCCGCGCCGGCTCACCGCCGCCCCGCGCGACAAGGACACCGGCCTGCTGCCCTCAATGGGCAGCGTCGGGGACTGCTTCGACAACGCCATGATGGAGTCGTTCTGGTCTCGCATGCAGGTCGAGCTCCTCGACCGTCACCGCTGGAACACCCGGATCGAACTCGCCAACGCGATCTTCGAGTATCTGGAGATCTGGCACAATCGGCAACGACGGCACAGCAGCCTGGGCATGCTCACCCCCATACAGTTCGAGAACGCGTCCACCGTGGCATGACAATCCAGAAACGCGACTCCATCGAACCCAGGGCACACCAGAGCCTCCATCAGACCCGGAGCGGGTTCAGTTTCCCATGCCCGCGGACAGGGGTATCGATCTCGTAATTGTTCAGGGTCTTCTGTGTGTCCTCGTGTCCGTCCGTTGAGGGCCCTGGGGGACCGGGGGAGAGCGCTGGTCGCTCCACCAGCGAGCTCATCGCGCGGGCCCGGGCGGAGGGCCGGCGACGGCTCATCTCTGCACCTCTCATTTGCGAGGGTGGTGCGGGATTCTTGCAATTTTCACGAAATGTCTGGGCCTGGCGTTCACTGCCATGAACAATTCTGTTGATGAAAGGTCAGGATGATCGGTGCCATGACGTTCCAAGGTCATTTACGGGCGATTTTCAAAAGGTACGTGACTTCCTGTCCCGCAGCTCATGGCCGCATGCCGTCGAGGCCATCAAAGAACATCCGGCAGGGGGCTGCTACAAGGAGCTGTACGAGGGCAACATCGGCATGCGCATCCTGTCGTACGGAGCCGAGATCCGCGTCGCCGTCCCGGAGGCCCCGGATCTCTACAGTATTTACTTTCCGCTGAGAGGCGTGGGGGAGGTGCAGGTCGAAGGCAAGCACGTCGATGCGCCGTCGGTCATCGTGGGCCCCCAGGTGCGGTCCGACATGTGGTGGAGCGTCGACCACGAGTTACTGATCATCCAAGTCCCCTCGGTGCTGGTCGAGCGGACACTCGCCGGCTATCTGGGCGATCCTCCGAAACAGGCCCCTCGTTTCCGCCCGGATATTACTTGTGACAGTGCTTTCAGCGGGGTCCTCACCATGGTGTCGCTGTTGAGCGCATACGACAGGCCACCGTTCATGGCTTCGCCCTTGGCCGGGCATCACTTCGAGCAATTTCTGCTGCATACCCTGCTGGATTCGCAGCCGCACAATTACTCACCCGTTCTTGGCGAGCCTGACGCCGCGTCCAGTCCGGCCGCATTGCGGCGAGCGCAGATCTACTGTGAGGAACACGCGGAGGAACGCGTCTCCCTCCGGGACATCGCCGCAGCGGCCAGGGTCAGCGTCCGCACCCTGCAACACGACTTTCGCAATCACCTGCAAACTACGCCGCTCGCCTACCTGCGCCAGGTACGACTGGCGCGTGTCCACGCCGACCTGGTACGCATCGCCCAGACCGGCGCTCGGACCACTGTCACGGAGGTGGCCATGCGTTGGGGTTTCACGCATCTGGGCCGCTTCGCCTCCCTCTACCGGGAGACATATGGCCGATCGCCCTCCAGCACCCTGTACGGGTCGCCGCGCGATCAGGGCTGTGGATGACAACATGATCAGCTCGACCGCCGACGGAAACCCGTCCCTGGCCGCGGACGGAGAAACCGCCGAGCGAAGATCGCCAGGCGGCGCGAAAGCGGCTGCGACTAGGCGAACGGGTGTGGCACCTGGTGCAATTCCGAATCATCCAGGTCGGTGGCCCGCCACCCGGCGCGTCGGAATGCGTTACGGGTCCGGGGCAGGTGCAGGGCGCGCTGCCGCGACCAGCCGAAGTCGATGGGCACCAATCCCGGCACGATCACGCGCACGGTCCGCAGGCCCAGCAGCTCCTGTTCCGGTGCCGTCTGGTCGACGACGAGTACGTCCAGACCGGCATCGACCAACAGGTCACGGCAGTACGACAAGTCCGTCAGCAGGTCCGTGCTCCTGGGCCGGGTCTGCTCCCACTCCCGGTACAACTCGGTCATGGGGGTCAGCCGTCTGTCGGACAACAGGAAGTCGGCATGGTGCGTCATTCTCGGCGACGAGAACAGCGCCGGATGGTCGGTCAGGGTGCGGACCTTGCTGAAGTCCTCGATCATCGCCTGGATCTCATCGGCGCGGCTGGTGAACTGATCAGGCATGGTCGGTGCGAAGGAAGCAACCTCGGACAGCGCGGACGCGACAGCCTCCGCCGGATCCAGGGCCGCGCCGGACGCGAAGGTCAGCGTACCGGCACCGCCGTCCCGACGGACCGCCACCGCGAGCACAGCGGGCACCGGCAGGTCGATTCGCATGTCGAACAGGCGCACGTCGTAGCCGCAGAGCCGCAGCCGGTCGATCGCGAAGCGGGATTCTCTCCGGCACGTGGCCGGATCGATTTCGGGCAGTGATGCTTTGCCGTACCACGCGAGCACGAAAGAATCGCGCTCGATCAGCTCAAGCATCCCATGCAGAATCGCCTCCTCGACGCTTGCGCCGCTCGCGCAGCCGCTGGAGCACTCCATCACGAAGTTGTGGGTGTTCTCCACCCCGCCGTAATAGGCGCTACGCTGCGGCACCCGCACTGTCCGCCGGTCACGTAGCGAGTAGCCCCAGACCCATGGAATCGGCTGAGCTGGGTCGAACCTCGAATACGCACCCGATTCGTAGACCTTGTCCGCGTAGACTCCGCACTCCCGGGGGTCGAGCGCCTCCGCGGAGAATTCGTCAAAAGTGCCTACCGTGACCGTGGACCAACGCCGTTGCTCGAGCCCGGCATAACGTTCAAGCGCTTCGAACAGCCCGCTGATCTTGCTGGTTTCGAATGAATCGGTCTGTCCGGTCCATTGGATCTCCTGCAGACTTTTACTGTTGCGAAATTGGAACATGCCGAAACTCGGCGCCGTCGTCGGAGACAGCTCGTCGCGGAACGCGTGATGGCCGATCGCGCCGCAGATCGGATTGGTCAGTGCCGAGACCGGCAGGTCGTAGTCCCGCAGGTGATGCTCCCGGTAGCGATCCGGAGCCGGTTTCGATCTCGAACGCAGGTTGAGGACGGCGCGAGCCGCGGTGTCCGGTTCCCGCGGCAGGCATACGGGACATGCGGCGTCCATCAGCAGGTCGAACCGAGACACCCGCAGGGTCCGCAGGTTCAGCTCGTAGACGGGGGCGATCCCCGGGCGTCGGCTTTCCACGGCTTGTGTCTGCAGCAGGCTCCACAGTTGCCAGATCGATTCAAGCGCGAATGGCGTCAGGTATGGCGAGGAAGCCGTCGACCGCGGCTGCCGCCCATTCTCGATCGCATCACGTTCCGGTGCGGCACGAAGGCGCTGCCACCGGAGGGCCAGACATCGCCCGCACGGGGCTGAGCGGCCACGTTCGGCGACCACCGGTCCGAGGATGGCCGACCCTGTAGTGAAATGGATCGGAACGAGGCCGTGCCCCTTTTCCGGTAGATGCGGGCGTGTCGCGTCGCGCAGACCGAGCACCGCCACGTCGGGCAGCGCTCCATTTCCAAGCCGCGAATCCAGGTAGCGAAGGAGTTTGGCCGGCGCCGATTCGCGGCTCTCATTGTCATGCTCCGCCACCGATGCCACACACTTCGCCTTTCGTGCGAGAAAAAGCATACGCCGCCATGATCGAGCAGAGCCGGCTACCTGCGGAGTTCGCAGGGAGCCGGCGGGGAGTCACCGGGCCGGGACGAGGCCGGTGACGTTGCGCTGATTCCGGGTCGAAATCGGCTCTGCTAGAGGTCACTCATCCAGGCAGGCGCAGCTTCCGCTGCTGCAGCTCGTGCTCGTGGTGCTGGTGGACCCGCAACAGCTCGTGGCGGCTGCGACAGGGGCCAGGTGAATGTCGACGTCGGTGTAGTCGGAAACCTCGAAAGTCTCCGACCCCAGCTGTTCCAGCTCCTGGAACAAGTCCGACAGCGGCTTCTCGGCGATGGTCTGCATTGCGGGCTTCCTTTCATTCGCGCGGTTGGGCCGATCGGGCAGAGTATTGCAGCCGTTGCTTTCACGCCGCTGTCACCCGCGGAAACGCCGGAAAGGGATGTGAAAGGACCCGCGGCCATACTTCCGAGGTGGGACGTACGGCGCCCGTCAGAGAAGTGGGGAAGTGATCTCGACAATGACTGCCACCGAGCTTGAGCCGGGAGGGGGACAGGCGAAGCCCGCGGCGGACGATGATTTTGCCGTCCGGCCCAGGCTGGGCCATGACGTGCTGTTCTACGACGTCGGCGACAAAGTCGTGGTGCGCAATCCGGAGAAGGTTTACGTCGTCAAAGGCCGGTGGGCGTACCGTTTCATCTGCTCGCTCGCGCCGTATTTGACGGGTGAATACACGGTCGGCGATCTGTGCGCGGAGCTTGCGCCTGAACGGCAGGAAATGGTCGTCTCGCTCGTGCGTTCGCTGATCGAGCGTGGTTTCGCGCGAAACGTACGTCCGGCCGGCGACGTCGATATGGACCCCGCCGTCGAGGAGGTGTTCGCCTCGCAGTTGAACTATGTGGAGCACTTCGTCGACGAGGCCAAGGCGCGGTTTCTGCGCTTCCGCACGGCCAAGGTGCTGATGCTCGGCACCGGTCGCGTGAACCGGGCGGTGGCCGAGAGTCTGCTGCGCAACGGACTCGGTTCACTGAGCCTGGTCGCGTCCTCGCCGGACGGCGTGGCCGAGGACAGCGCCGAGGACACCGCCGCGGCCATGGCGGGACTGGCCGAGTGCGTGGCGGACTTGACCGAGGCCGGATGTCCCCCGCAGGTTCAGCCGCTGAACCTCACCGTGGACGACGCCCTCGCGTCGCACGCGCTGATCGGATACGACTTCGTGGTCGCCTCCGGCGACGACATCGGTATGGCCGCGCTGCGGCGACTGGTCGACGCCGGCGTGAACGGCGGTCCGGTGGTGCTGCCCGCCACCACGATCGGTTCGAGGGTGGTCATCGGTCCGGTCACCCGCCCGGCGACCGCGGGATGCTGGATGTGCTCCATGCTCCGCTACGGGGCCAACGCCGAGCCGCGCGACGCGGCCGCCCTGTGGCGCGGCATCGCGTGCGGAGATCTCGGCCCAGGCGTTCCACGGCTCAATCCGCAACTCGCGGCGATGGTGGGCAACATGCTCGCCTTCGACCTGTTCCGGCTGGTCACCGGCTGCTTCGCCCCGGAGACGGACCATGGCGTCCTGATCCAGCACATCGCAACGCTGGAGGCCAGGCGCGAGCGGCTGTGGCCGCACCCGCTCTGCCCCTCCTGCGCGGAGCATCAGGACCTCGACGCGGCCATGCCCGTCACGCCGGCCGTCGTCCATGAGAAGCCGCCGCGGCCGTTCAGCGCTGATCGAGATGACAAGGAGCGGCTCAGAACCCTGCTGAAAGAGGCCGATGAGCTGGCCGGCCCCTACACAGGGGTGCTGTCGTCGTTCGACGACGCGACACTGGACCAGTCGCCGCTCAAGGTGAGCAGGGTCCGCCTCGGCGCCCAGGCCGGTCCCGATCTGCGCACTCGGCTGATCACGGCGTTCGATCTGCACTACGTTCCCGTGGCGCGCCGCAGCGCGCTGCGCGCCGCGCTGCTCGCCTACGTCGGCCAGGTGGCGAACGTCCGGCACGCGGTGACCGGTTCGACGGAGCTGCGGCACACGCTGGCCCCGACCGACCTGTCCACCTCCACAGGGCTCGCGGTCGACGGACGCGAGAGGCTCTCCTGGCTTCCCGCGACGTCCCTGGCGAGCGGGGAGCAGCGGCTGGTGCCCGCGGCGGCGGTCCACCCGTTCTCGGCGCTCAACGCCGACTTGTTGTTCGAACGGAGCGGGGCGGGCGACGGAGCCGGAGCGACCATCGGTGAGGCCGTCCGGACGGGCCTGTTGTCGGCGATCGCGTTCGAGGCCCTGCGCGAGGCCGTCTCGGGACGGGGTGAACCCCGTCCGATTCTCTGCGAGGATCCTGAAACCGGTTCTGAGCTGGAGTTCCTGCTGAGGACCTTCGACAACCTGGACGTCCGGCCGGAGGTGCTTGAGATCTCCCGCCGGCGCGATGCCGGCATCGTCCTGGCTCGAACCCCGGACTCGGCGGACGGGCCGCTGTGGACCGTACAAGCCGGGTTGTCCCGGGAGGCCGCGCTCGTCGGGGCCCTGAGAGATCTCGCCGGGCTGGTCCAGCTGCGTCACCTGGCGAAGATGGAGGAAGTCGACCTCGGTGATCCGCTGTTGCCCGGATTCGACGCCCGGGCCGTGCACGCGTCCGGAGATCCGCTGCCGGCCTCGACGGACTACTCACCCAGCGACGTCGCCGGCCTCGTCGGCGAACTCGCCGACGAGGGCCGCGACGTGCTCGTCGTCGACACCACGACCCCGGAGCTCAGGGCTCAGTCGGCCGTGGTGACCTGCCGGGTCCTCCTGGCGCGATGCAAGAAATGATTGAACGGGTCCCACCGGTGCTCGCGGACGGTCAACGACTGGTCGCCGACTACCTTCACGACCGATTGACCCGGACCGCCGGGCGACTCGACCGTCCCGTGACGCTTCGAGTGGCGCTCCTCGACGCACCGGACCTGCTGCGGGAGCCCGACATATCGGATACGGACACAACAGGCCTGCTGCCCGTCCATCTGTACGGCAGCGCCGTGCTGATCGGCCCGTTCGACAGCGAACGGCCCTGTTTCCACTGCCTGGCAAGACGGTGGCAACAGGTGCGGACCGGTGCCGAACGTGACGCGCTGGAAAGCGGACGATCGGTCGTCGCGCACCATGCGTCCCCGTTCCTCGCCCGGTTCGGGTTGGAGGCGATCTGGCAGACCGTCCGGCAGATCGTCAATGTGTCACCGGAGCAAAGGCCCGCCGACCGGCATGGCCATCCGTTCGTGCACGAGCTACGGCTGAAAGACCTGACGGTGCGCCGTCATCCGGTCGTCGCGGACGCGCAATGCCCTCGATGCGGCGTTCCGGCTGAAGACAGCGCCGACGCCGCTCGCATCGTTCTGCGCAGCCGGCCGAAACGATCGATCAACGACTTCCGGATCAACTCGGCCGCCGACTACGACCTGGAACCGGACGCGTACGCGAACCCCGTCTGCGGGATGGCCGGCACCGGCGCGGACCCGGGCATGACGAGCACGACGACGGCGAGCGTGACCGGCCGCATCGGCATTCGAGGCGGTGACTACGTCCATGAAACGTTCTGGGCCGGTCACTCCGACAGCTACGCCCGCAGCACGGTCCTGGGAATAATCGAAGCCCACGAGCGGATCGCCGGCACACAGCCCCGGCGATTTCCGAAGCCGGTGGTCGACACATACCGGAACCTGCGGGGCTCGGCGCTGGATCCCGCCGAGTGCGGGCTCTACTCCGAAGAGTTCTACGCCGGCACCCGGCATTATGTGCCCTACCACCCCGATCTGGCGATTCCCTGGGTGTGGGGCTTCTCGCTGCGCGATGAGCGTCCCCTTCTGGTCCCCGCGGCGATCACCTATTACCACCTGATCGATCAGGCCGGCAGATTCGTCCAGGAATGCTCGAACGGGTGCGCGTCCGGCGGCTGCCTTGAAGAGGCGATCCTCCACGCCATCCTCGAACTGATCGAGCGTGACGCGTTCCTGATCGCCTGGTACACCAAGCTGCGGCTGCGCGAGATCGACCCGTACAGCTGCACGACGGTCCGCAGCCGGCTGATGATGGACCGAATCTCGATGTACGGGTACGACATCCGGCTGTTCGACGCCCGAATCGAATTTCCGATGCCGGTCGTGGTCGTCGTTGCCCAGCGCAGAGACGGCGGCATGGGCAGGCTGCTGTTCGGGGCCGGGGCCAGTCTCGATCCCGAGGAGGCGATCGCCTCCGGCCTGTACGAGGTCGCGTCCGGGGTTCCGGAGTTCGCCGGCTACACGAAGCTGCGCGCCGAAGAGCTCACCGCGAAAGCGGCGGACTTCGACAAGGTTCTTTCGCTGTCCGATCATGCCCCGCTCTACGGGTTGCCCGAGATGGCCCGGCACGCTGCGCATCTCCTCGGCGACAACGGCCGGCCGGCCGATCTGCCCTCGGTGGAGGCGGTGTTCCGGGACTGGGGGCACGACCGGCCGCGCACCCTGGACCTGCTGGATGACCTCAGGTTCTGCGTTCAGTCCGTGGTCAAGGCCGGCTTCGACGTGATCGTGGTGGACCAGACCTCACCGGAGCAGGCGGATATCCCCCTTCACACGGCGAGTGTGGTGATCCCCGGCATATTGCCGATCGACTTCGGATGGGGCCGCCAGCGTGCCCTGCACATGAGGCGGACCCGCACTGTCCTGCGCCGGGTCGGACTCCGCGACAGCGATCTCGAAGCCTCGGAGCTCAACCGGGCTCCGCATCCATTCCCATGAACCGGCTCGCCGGCGCGGACTTCAGGAGTCATGCATGGACACAGAGCAGGCCATCGACACGGCGAGCGACTATTTCGACGCGATCGTGCGCCGCAACCGATCGCCGATGGAGGACCTGGGCTTCAAACCCGATTGGGCCGACCAGCCACGAAAGCACAATGTCTATCCTGGCGTCAGCCCGATCCCGCTACCGGCCGCGAAGGTCCCGCTCGCCTCTCTCGAAGAGAGCCTGGCCGGGCAGGTGCCCGCGAACGGCGGCGCGTTCACCATGCCGATGCTCTCCGAGATGCTGCGGGACTCCTACGCCTACGGCGGGCGGCGGCTGGCTGTGACGGTCAACGACGACTCGGTGGCTCTGCCGCATTATCCGCTCGCGATCTGGTCGCGCGGCACGGCGTCCGGCGGCGGCCTGTATCCGCTCGAAATCTACTGGGTCTGCGGCCCCGGCGGACCGATGTTGCCGGGCGTTTACAACTACTCGGGGGCACAGCATGGCGTCCAAAGGCTGCTGATCGGTGACGTGACGAGCCAGGTGCGTCATGCGATCGCGCCGGCGGAGGCCGCGGGCGACCAGTTTCTGCTCGTGACCATCAGGTTCTGGAAGAACGCCTTCAAATACCGGACCTTCAGCTACCACGCGGTCACCATGGACGTGGGAACGGCGCTGGGGACCTGGCAGTTGTGGTCACGGGCGGCGGGAATTCCGCTGCGCCCGCTGCTCAATTTCGATGAGGAAGCACTCAACGGGTTGCTGGGCGTGCGGACGCACGAAGAAAGCGTGTTCGCCGTGGTGCCGCTGCCCTGCGGCGAAAGCCCCGCTCCGAAGGGTCGACCCGAGCTTCGGGTCACCGCCGTCCCCAGGGAAAGGTCGCGTACCGTCGTCCGGCATCCCATGGTCGAGCGCGTACACGCCTCGACCGTCACCGCTCAATCGCCCGGCGGTTCACCGGCTGAGCGGCTGAAGGCGGCGAGCCCGGGTCACGACGGCGGCAGGGGCGGCGAAATCAAGCTGGCCGATCCGCTCCCGCTCGACGTCACCGTGCGGAAAGCCCTGCGCGGTCGTCGAAGCAGCTTCGGCAGGTTCAGCGCACAACACAGCCTTGGACAGGCCGAATTGGGTGCGGTGTTGCGTGCCGGCACCCTCGGAGCCCGGCTCGTGTCGGACGTCAAGGATGCAGCCGGCACGCCGGCGCTGACCAGGTTGGCCGTTCTCGCCAACCATGTCGACGGCGTCCCCCGGGACGCATATGACTACGACGTCGCCGCCAACACGCTGCTGCCCCTCGGCGTCGGGGTGAGCACCTCGTTCCTGCAACGCAATTACCTGCTGAACAACTACAACATGGAACAGGTCGCCGCCGTCGTCACGGTGCTGGCACGGCCGCACGCGGTGATGGCCGCCACCGGTCAGCGGGGTTACCGGTTCCTCAACGCGGAAGTCGGCGCCGCCGCCCAGGCCATGTATCTGGCCGCGGCCGCGGTGAACATCGGCTGCGGGGCCGCGCTGGGCTTCGACAACGTGTCGTACGTCGAGCACCTGGACAGGCGGCGGGACCTGAGCCGCGATGACGATGACCAGGAGTGGCCGTTGCTGATCGTGATGCTGGGACACGAGCGGCAGAAAGCTCCTGACTTCCACTTCCGACTCAGTTGATCTCACCGACCCGAGGAGGTGATCCCGGTGACAGACCGGGATTTCAGGCTTGGCACGGGGGCGCCTGCCACGGTGGACGGCGCCCCGGCGGACCACGAGAACGGCAGGCAGTGGATAGTCACACCGCAGTTCATGCTGCGGGTGGCCGGGATGCCCATCGACGCCGTGGCCCCTTTGGGCAACCCGCGGGGGGTGCGATGGGCCGACGCCCTGCTGGCTGCCGAGGCCGCCATGGACACGGCGAAGCAGGTGATCGCCGACGCGCTGCAGGAGTCCATCGCGGACAACGATGATGAGCATCAGCGTCGTCGGCTCCTCACGCTGAGGCGGGACGTCTTCAACCGCCGGCTCCCCAAGAACCTGGCATCGGCCAGGGCGCTCGCCGAACATCTTGACGATCAGGGCCGCGACGCCCTGCTCGCCTGGCTGGACCGGCGCGCCGCCTATGAGGAGGAGCTCCGGCAGGGCACCGCCGTCCTGGCAGAGGAAGCGGACCAGGCGCGCGTCCACCTGCGTGAGCTCGCCCGCGATCCGAGACTGCGCAAGGGCGTGTTGCTGGCGTCTCCTTCGCTGGACCGCTACCTGCCCGCCTATCTCAACGCCGGGGCCGGCCCGCTGAACAAGCGAGCGCGCCGCATCGAGCGGTCGCTGCTGGAGTACGTGTACCGCACCGCCTGCAAGACGAGCCCTTTCAGCACGTTCACCGCGGTCGCGCTCGGGCGGTTCGTGCCCGGCGGCGGGTCCGTCTTCCCGGCGATCGACCTCGACGTCACCTGGCGCAGCCACGCTCGCCTCAACGTCGCGGCGCTGGCGCGCTTGATAGACGTCATCGTCGACCAGCTCGCCCTGCGTCCGGAGCTGCCGGTGCGCCTGACGTCAGGCTCGCGGGCGGATACGGAGCGGGTGCGCTACGTGCGGCGGGTCCGGGTGGTCGGCGACGACGACACCCCGATGGGCGTGGACAGCATGCGCGAGAACCTCTTCTACCTCCCCCAGGGCACCCTGCTGCAGGAGGTCATGCGCATCCTGGGCGAGCGGACGGAGGTGTCCTTCGGGGACCTGGCCGAGCTGCTCAGCACGGCCGACCGGCCGAACCGATCCCCTGAGGACGTGCGCGAGTATCTGAGGCGCCTGCTCCGGCTCGGCCTGCTCGTGGCGCCGACCGTGCATCTGGACGTCCACAGCGCCGACCCGGTGGAATCGTTCCGGCACGGCCTGGTGCGGCTGGAGACGCCGTGGGCACAGGCGGCCGCCGACAGGCTCGGCGACATCTCAGAGCTGGTGAAGCGGTACCCGTCAGCCGATCACGAGGCCCGCCGGAAGCTGATCGGCACGATCCGGGCGGGCCTGGAGGAGACACAACGCGAGCTCGGCGCGTTGAAGCCCAGCACGCCGAGCAACCTGGTGTACGAGGACGTGTGCGTCACCGGCGCCGGCGCGGTGGCCGACCCGGAGGCGTGGCGGCGGTCGCTGATTCCCTCCCTGCGTCAGGTGGCGCGGCTGTTGCCGCTGTTCGACTCCACGGTGCCGCAACGGCTGAGCCTGCACGGATTCTTCACCGCTCGCTACGGAATCGGCGGACGTTGCGATGATGTCCTGCGCTTCGTGCACGAATTCCACCAGGACTACTTCGCCCACTACCTGAAGGTCACCTCGCGGCCGGGTTTCGACGAGGACGGCGCGTTCGTCCCCGACCCGAACTGGTTGCGGTTGCCGGAGGTGGAGGCGATGGGGGAGGCACGGAAAGAACTGATACGCCGCATGAAACCGGCCGCGGCGTCCGACACCGACGTGCTGCTCGACGACGAGTTCGTCGACGAGGTCTCCGGCCTGGTGCCCGGCCATCTGCTCGACCTCGAGCCGCGAAGCTTCTTCGTTCAGCTGGGCGACGACGGCGGTGAGCCGTTCGCCGTGGTGAACCAGACCTACAGCGGTCTGACCCTGTTGTTCTCCCGCTTCATGCACTGCTTCGACGACGGCGAACGCGGTGGGCTGGCCGCTGAACTGCGTGACGAACTCGCCAAGCTGCAACCGGACGACGCGGTCTTCGCGGAGGTCACGGGCGGCTACGACACCACGAACCTGAATCTGCACCCAGCGATCACACCGTATGAACTGGTCTGTCCTGGCGACGTGAGTTTCCGGAGCGAGTCCGAACAGATCACGGTGGACGAGCTCAGCGTGCTCCACGACGAGAAGACCGGCCGGCTGCGGCTTCACTCGTGGCGCCTGGGCCGCGAAGTCATCCCGGTCTACCTGGGCTTCATCATTCCACCGGCACTGCCCAAGGTGCAGCGGACGATGCTGCTGTTCTCCCGGACCATATTCGCCGCGATCGACATGTGGGGCGGCACGCACGTGAACGAGCAGATCACGACGATCAGGAGCCGGCCAAGGGTCCGCTTCGGCGACGTGATCGTGTCAAGACGCAGGTGGACCGTACACCCTGACTTCTTCCCCGCGGGCACCACAGCGGACGGCGACGCGGAGTCGTTCCTCGCCTGGCGGAGGTGGCAGCGGGACAACGGCCTGCCGCAGCGGGTCTTCGCCACACTCGGCGTGGCGCCGCTCAAGCCCGACACGAGCAGCGCCGTGCCGACGTTCAAACCACAGTACGTCGACTTCGGCAGCGCCCTCTCACTCCAGTTGCTGAACCGGTTGGCGCGTGAAGGCAACCGCCTGATCGTTTTCGAAGAGATGCTGCCGGACATCGAGCAGATCTGGCTGAAATCGGCTGAAGGACGGTACGTGGCCGAGCAGACCATCGAGCTCACCGGCACGACCCGGCCGCTGCGCGGTCATTGATCAGACAGGGGAAATACCGATGACATCAGAGCCGTCTCAGGCGCGGCCTGCCCCGCCGCCGGGGGAGTGGCAGGCGCTGCACATCTTCTACAGCGCCAATTCCCAGCCGGTTCTCACCGACTGCGTCGCACCGCTGGTGCGCGACCTGCGCAGCCGCGGACTGCTGGAGAGGTACTTCTTCATCAATTACTGGATGGAAGGCCCGCACGTCCGGCTACGGCTGAAGCCGGTTACGGAGGCGGCCGTGCCCGCGGTCCGCGCGGCGGCCGAGTCCGCCGTCCAGGAGTTCCTGTCGAGCCGGCCTGCGCTTTACGAGTTCGACCAGGACATGTTGAAGGCGCAGGACAATCTGTTCGTCATGGAATATCCCGACGAGAATGAGCGGCGCCGGATGTACCCGGACGGCCGGATACCCGTTCAGGACAACAACACGTTCCACTACCGCGCCTATCAGCCGGAATACAATCGCTACGGCGGATCTGTCGGGGTGGCTCTCGCGGAGCGGCACTTCGAATTCTCGAGCGACCTGGTGATCAGGCTGCTGCAGACGGCCAACGTGCATGTCCGGCCGGTCCTGCTGGGCCTGGCCGCCCAGCTCATGATGATCAGCGTTTCCATTTTCCTGCGGGACGCCCGCTGGATGTCGAGCTTTCTGGAGCGTTATCACGATTACTGGAACTCGTCGTTCGGCCTCGACTATTGGAGCTCGTCGTCCCGCATCGTCGAAGGCAGTGCCGCCAGCTATCGCATATGTTACGACTCGATGAAGGACGGGCTCGCCGCCCGGTTCATCGACACGCACAACGCCATTCAGCGAGGAGAGCCGGACCGGCTGACCGGCTTCCGGGCAATGTGGGCACGACACTGGGAGACCCTGCGCGAACAGGTGTTGGAACCCGGGCTTGCCGGCCGGCTCACCTTCCTCAGGGCATTCAGCTCCAAAACGCCCAAGGTTATCTCCGATCAGGAAGTGCTGCTGCCGCACCTGCTCGCGTCGTACATACACATGACGAACAACCGGCTCGGCCTGACGATAGCCGACGAGGCTTATTTGGCGTACATCCTGGCGCGTACCCTCCAGGACAATGTGGCCTCCGCGTCCTGACGCCGTGAATACGTGTCCCCACGAATTGAGATGAGCACATGACCATGCAGATATCCAACCTGCTGGATCTTCCCGCGCAGCTGGAGCCCGCCATCAGGGCGGCCGCCGGCGAAATGGAAGCCGGGCGGGACCTCCCCGAGAAGCTGGTGCGGGAGTTGCGGGACGGCGGCGCCTTCCGCCTGCTCACGCCGCAGGAGCTCGGCGGCTTCGAAGCCCCTCTGGAGACCCTGCTGAAGGTGTACGAGGGGTTCGGCCGAATCGACGCCTCTGTGGGATGGATCGTGTGGAACGCCAACTGGGGATTCATCGGCGCGCTGCTCGACGAGCCGGGCAACGCCCGGATCTGGGGATCGGGTCCCGAGCCGGTCTTCGCGAGCTCGAGCATGCTGGGGACCGCCGTGCCGTGCGAAGGGGGTTACCGGCTGTCCGGTTACTGGAAGCTCGTCAGCGGTGTCAATCGCGCCGACTGGCTCGTCGTGGCCGGCCTCGTCGTGGAGGACGGCAGTGTGCGCCTGACGGAGGCGGGCATTCCCGACGTGCGGTTCTTCGCGCTGCGCCGGGGCCAGGCGTCCGTCAAGGACACCTGGCACGTCAGCGGCCTGCTCGGCTCGGGGAGCAACGACGTCGTGGTCGAGGACGCCATGGTGCCGGACGAACTGGTCGCGCGCGTCGACGTGCCGGCCCGCGTCCGACGGCCCCGCTACCAGGGCTACATTCCCGCGCTCGTCCTCCCCGGGTGCTCTGCCGTCGTCCTCGGGGTCGCCCGGACCGCCATCGAGGAGACGGTGACCCTCGCGGTCTCCAAGAGGACGATCACCGGCGGCACGCTCGCCGAGTCGGCGCACGCCCCGGCGGTCATCGCACGATCCGAAGCCGCGCTGCGGGCCGCCCGGCTGCTGCTGCTGTCCGCGGCGCGGGACCTCGACCTCGCCGCGGAGAGCGCCGAGCCCGTCACTCTGGAGCAGCGAGCCGCGCTGCGCGCCGCGATGAGCCACGCCGCGCAGGTCAGCCGCGACGTGCTGGCGGCCATGTACGAGCTCGGCAGCTCTGCCTCGATCTATCGGGACAACGCCGTCGAGCGGCTCTTCCGCGACGGGATGGTGGCACTCCAGCACAACAACCACTCCGCCGGCTACTTCGAGGCCGCCGGACGGGTCCGCTTCGGCATCGACCCCGCCCTGCCCGTCTTCTGACGGACGAGGTTGTCGAAGGTCACTCGACCGGGACCCGTCGTGAAAGCGCTGCCGGTGATTCTTCCGCTATCCCGAATGCGCAGCGAATCAGACGTAACACGGATATTGCCGGCAACTGCGTGCGGATAGGCTCGGCCGCGCGCCGCATAAAATGCGGCGGAAATCGACGTTTTCATGACGAGGAATTCGCGGAAGGATTTCTTCACACGGTGCCGCCCTGCCCTTTCCCCCGCGTGCCTGGTGCTGGTCCAGCGCAGGTCCGTAACCGTCCGTCAATACCACCGAGTCGTCCGGACCACCTGAGGATGAAAGGCCGGTCCGCATGACCACGGGCGCGGGCAGCGGTCTGCACGTGGCTGTGCTGGGCCCCTTCGAAGTGCGAAAGGGGGCGGCCCAGGTCGAGCTGGGGTCGAGTCGCCTGCGGACACTGCTGGCCGTCCTGGCGCTGTCGGCGGGCGAGACGGTGTCCGTGGACCGGCTGGCCTCGGTGTTATGGGCGGAGGCTCTGCCGGACAACGTCCGGCGCAGCGTCCACACCTATATCGCCCGGCTGCGTAACACGCTCGGCGCCGAGGTGATCCAGACGACGTCGCTGGGCTATCAGCTGCAGGTGGCCCATGACCGGGTCGACGCGCTGCTGTTTCGTCAGCTGCTCGCCGAGGCGACGCCGGCGCGGGGCACCGAAGCCGAGCTGGCCACTCTGGAGCAGGCGCTGGCCCTGTGGCGGGGGCAGCCGTTCGAGGGGATCGATTCCCCGGCGCTGCACGGGACCGACGCCTCTCACCTGCTGGAGCTTCATCTGTCGGCCGCGGAGCGGTGGATCGACCTGGGCTTGGCCGCGGGACGCCACGGCGAGCTGGTGCCCGAGGTGCGCAAGCTGGTGACCCGTCATCAATGGCACGAGCCGTTGTGGGGACGCCTGCTCCTGACGCTGGACGGCTCCGGCAGACGGGCTGAAGCGCTGTCGGTGTACGAGCGGCTCAGACGCAGGCTGAGCGAGGAGCTGGGCACCGCCCCCTCCGTCGAGCTGCAACGCATTCACGCCGATCTGCTGCAGGATCGGGCGGAGTGGGTGGTGCCGATCCCGCCACGCCAGCTCCCGCCGGACGTGGCCGAGTTCACCGGCCGGGACGAGGAGCTGAAGCGGCTGGACGGGTTGCTCAGCGGGAGCGGCAGGGTCTGCGTCATCACCGGCACCGCCGGCGTCGGCAAGACCTGCCTGGCCGTGCACTGGGCGCATCGGGCCGCCGAGCGCTTCCCGGGCGGCCAGCTGTACGTCGATCTTCAGGGATTCGGGCCGGGCGAGAACGAGCTGGACCCGCACGAGGCCCTGTCCGGCCTGCTGCAGACCTTGGGCGTGTCCAGACACCGGATTCCGGTGGATCTGCAGGCCATGGCCGCGCTGTACCGGACACTGCTGGCAGGCCGGCGTGCGCTCGTGCTGCTCGACAATGCCCGCGACGCGGAGCAGGTACGGTGGCTGCTGCCCGGCGACACCGAATGCACGGTTGTGATCACCAGCCGGCAGGGGCTGAACAGCCTGGTCAGCCGGCACGCGGCTGAGCTGCTCACGCTGGACGTCCTCACCTACCGCGGCTCCCGGCAGTTGCTGATCCGCCGGCTGGGCCGCGAGTGCGTCGAAGCCGACGCGCGCGCCACCGACGAGATCATCGATCTGTGCGGGGGGCTTCCCCTCTCCTTGGCCATCGCGGCGGGCCGCGCGGCCGCGACGCCGTTCGCCCCGCTCACCGCGCTCGCGAAGGGGCTGCGTCGCGTCCGTACCGACATCGGCGTGCTGGCCACCCGGGACGCCCGCACCGACATGCGCACCGTGTTCTCGCGCTCCTACGACCTCCTGCCTCCCGGCGCGGCCTGCCTGTTCTCGTTGCTGGCGATCCATCCGGGGCCGGACATCGCCCGACCGGCCGTGGCCAGCCTGGCGGCCGTCGACCAGTTGCGGGCCGACCGGTTGCTGGACGTTCTCCTGGAGGCGAACCTGGTGGCCGAGACCGTTCCCGGCAGGTTCACGCTGCACAGCCTGCTTCGCACGTACGCGCACGATCTGGCCCGCGCCGCCGACGCCCAGCTCCATCGGCAGGCGGCACGACGGGTGATCGAGCACTACCTGCACACCGCGCACGGAGCCGCGCGGCTCCTGGCGCCGGCGGCGTCTGCGATCGTTCCCGCGCCCCCGGCGCCAGGCGTGCGGCCGGAGCAGCTCGCACACCGCCGGCAGGCGCTGGACTGGTTCCGGGCCGAGCACACGGTCCTGCTCACCGTTCTGCGCCAGGCGCTGACGGACGACTTCCCCTCCCATGCCATCCAGCTCGTGGCGGCTCTGACGCCCTGGTGCGATCACCAGCGCGACTGGTACACGAAAGCCGACCTCCGGCACCTCGCTCTGCAAGCAGCCGAACAACTGGGCGACATCCGGGTCGCTCACGACGAGGATCCGGCGGGCATCGAACTGGAGAGATCAGAATGCCAAGAAGGGTTTCCGCGCCAGTCGGCGATGTCTCCGCGTGTCACACCGTGATCTTCACGATCCTGGGTCCTGTCGGCGTGCTGGCACAGCAGGAGGCCGCACGGAAGGCGGCCGACGAGCAGCTCTCGGAACATCGGGTGCGAGGTCTGCTGGCCGCGCTGCTGCTGCGGCCCAACAGGTTCGTGGCCCACACCACGCTGGCGGGCCTGCTCTGGGACGACCCGCCGACCGGATACCGCTCCAACCTGCGCACGTACGCCTCCCGTCTGCGTCGTTGCCTCAACGCCGTGGACCCTTCGAAGGTCCGGCTGGAGTCGCTGAAAGGGAGCGGCGAACACGGCGGGGGCGGCGCGTACCTCCTGCGTGTCGGAGAGATGGAGCTGGACGCCGACGTCTTCCTTCGGCTGATCGCCCGTGCGCAGACCATGAGGCGGAACGACGACCACGAGTCCGCCGTCCGGCTGCTGAAGCCGGCCTTGGCGCTTTGGCACGGGCCGGCCGGCGGTTGCGACGTCGCCGGGTCCGGCCGGCTGCTCGCCCAGCTTGACGCGTTCAACGACCTGCGGTTGATCACGCAGGAGGATCTGATCGCGGTGCGGCTTCAGCGCGGGGAGCACCGGCTCGTCATCCCCGAGCTGAGGGCGCTGCTGGCCGACCACCCCTACCGCGAGGGCGCCTGGGCGCAGTTGATGTACGCCTACCACTGCTCCGGGGATGTCGAGAAGGCCCTGCGCACCTACCGTGAAATGCGGGAAATCCTGGACAAGGAGCTGGGGGTGGAGCCGGGTGACGAGCTGAACCGGCTGCACCGCGCCGTCCTCGACCGCGACGACGCCAGGGCACGCGGCGTCATCTGGCCGGAGCCGGACCGCCTCGCCGTGCGGTGACGGATCGTGATCCGCCGACGGCCGGGGAGCCGATCCGGCCCGGTGCCGGAACGCGATCATCGGCCGGGCGGCGGCCCCGCGTGGCCACCCAGCCCGGCTCGATCGCCAGCCAGCTGTCGCGGACCGGCCCTTGACGGACGAACGCGAACGGCAGCCACCCGTAGCCGTCCTCACCCCACCCCGTTCCCCAGCTGTTGCGCACCCGGAACGCGCCGGTGAGCCCGGGACCGCACGGCCGGTTCTCGTCGTAGCCGACGAGCAGCACCACATGTGTGCCGAGGAGCGCTTCCCCGAGCTGCGGAACAGGAAAGATCCCGTCGGCGAACGACCCGCTCGTCGAGACGTGCAGCGTGACCTCGAAGACGACCGGAACGCCCACCGCGAGCGGCGCCTTCAGGAACGTGAGGAGTCTCTCCGGCCGCATCGCGTCGCCCGCGAGCCGCCGGAGCTGCAGCCGCGGCGCGCTCGACGGGTACACCTCCTCGGGCGGGTCGTCGTTGACGCGGTTCGGATCCAGCGGCCAGCTCGCCTCGTCGGCCAGGCCGTAGCGCGTCCATGCGGCCAGGCTGAAGAAGACGTGCGAGCCGTCGCGGTCGGGATCCCCGCCGAGCCTGCGGGAGAGGCGGTAGTTGAAGAGCAGAGAGGGCTCGAACTCCCGCCCCTCGGCCCGCCTCGCGTAATAGGAGGCCATGGCGGTGATCACCGCGGAGCTGCACAACGGCTGTTCGCCCTGGTCGATGACGGCGGGAAACCATCGCTCGATGGAATCCGTCGCCGGCGGGAGCCCCGTTCCCGCCGGGGCGCGCGCCGACCACGGAGGCGCGAGGCCGGTCCCCGTGGTGCGGAAACCGTCCTTGACCGCGATCTGCCAGCCGGTCACCCGGCCCGCCTGGCGTGCGCCTCGCGCAGGACCGCGACCAGCCGGGCCTCCCGCATCGCCACCGCGGCGCGAAAGGCGCGCAGCGCTTCGGGAGCGAAGTCCGAGACAGGGCGCGGCTCGGAGGCGTAGTACCCGTGACGGTCCTCGCCGCGCGCCAGAAGTGCGCTGTCGGCTCCATGCGTAGGCCGCACGGCGGGGTTGACGTAGTCGACGGCGAAGCAGAGCCGCTCCGTTTCGCCCAGGCTGGGGCCCGAGCTGTGGACGGTGGCGGGGGTGTGCACGGCGCACTGGCCGGGTTCGAGGTCCACGCTGAGAATGTCCTCTCGCGCGATCTCGTACTCGGCCCGCTCGCCCTGGAGGAGATCGCTCATGGAGGCGCCGGTGAAGCCGTGCGGCACCAGCCCGCCCGCGTGCGAGCCGCGGCAGTACAGCATCGTGCCGTTCGCTCTGCTCGTGGGGGTGAGAGCGATCCAGATCCGGATCGCGCGCCCCTCGAAGCCCTCCCATCCGTAGTACGGGGCGTCCTGGTGCCAGGCGAGGCGGGCAGGGCTGTGCTCGGACCGCTCGAAGACGTTGGTGGACCACACCAGGAGGTCGGGGCCGATCAGGCTTTCCGCGAGGTCCAACGCCGCCTCGTGGTGGACCAGCGCATCGGCCCATCGCGTCAGCAGGTGGATCTTGGGGGAGTTCCAGCGCTGCCTCAGCAGCCCGCCGGCCCGCCGGGCGATCTCGCGGTAGGTCCTGAGCGCGGTGGCGTACTCTCGCGCCTCCTCCCGGTCCAGCAGTTCGACCGGGAAGAGGAACCCGTCGGCCCGGAAGCGGGTGAGCCGGTCCTGTCGCGTCGCGGTGTGGTTCCTCATCCCAGATACTCCCTGATCGCGGCGAGCAGCAGCCGGGCGTCGTCAGCCTTGGTGTCGGGCGCCTCGGAGGCGAAGAACCGGGCGAGCGCCTCATGTTCCCCGGCGGGCAGAGCGGGCTTGACGACGTGCAGGGTGTTGCGCGCGGTGCGCTCGGGGAAGTACAGCTTCTTCGCCGCGTCGACGAAGGTCGCTCCGGTCCCGGCGGTGATCAGCCCGCGGTCGACCGCCGCGTCGACGGCGAACCGAAGGTTGATCATGGGATCGGACGCGGCCGCCCCGGTCTCCTCGTCGTAGATGATCGCCACCTCGTCGTCGGCGTCGACGGCCCCGGACGCGTACGCCTCGTAGATCCTCCCGATGCCGATCATTCCCCAGGGCGCGCACTCCGCGGCGCGCAGGGCGCCCATGCTGGAGGAGCCATAGACGCGTACGCCCTGGTCGACGGCGGTGAGGACCTCCTTCGGCGAGATCGACAGCGACGACAGGAACCGGCCGTCCACGATGCCGATCACCTCGGGCGGCTCGGGCCGGCGCAGCAGGGCGTCGATGTCGCCGCGCTGGATCGGCGGCAGGTACTCCGCCTCGAGTTCCCTCAGCGCCAGGGCCGGGGACAGGCTCGGTCCGAGAAAGACCGCTGCGCGCATGGCGTTCCCTTCTACGGTCACGGTGGTCAGCCCGCCTCGGCGAGGGACAGACGGCGGTCGAGCTCGGCGGCCGTGCGGACGGCACGGTTCCACGCGGTGGCGGCCCGGTGGCCGAGCCTGCTGTGATCGACGCCCCAGGACTCCAGCCCCGGCACCAGCAGCCGGACCACGGAGATCGGGATCTGCGGCGGGGACAGGTCGACCACGATGGCCCGGGTCATCCCGATCGCCCGAAGGCGGTCGAGCATGAAGCGCACGTCGTCCATCACGTCGCCGTGCCGATAGGAGGCGATCTCCCGGGCGTCGAGGATCTTGTTCACCGGCTTCCAGAGCCAGCCGCCCTTGTCCACGGTCGAGGACCGGTGCACGTGCAGCATGTGCTTGGGCACCTCCGTGTCCGGCAAGGAGATGTCCTCCCGCATCGCCTGGATGTCCACCGCACGTCCTTGGGCACACTCGCTGATCGCCCGCGCGATCGCGACCTCGACGTCCGGGTGGGTGCCGAAGCCGGCGTGGTTGTGTGCCGAGGTGGCCGTCAGCTCCTCGGTGGTCGCCGCCACGAAGGTCGGCACGCCGATGTCATTGGTCAGCTGGACCACCCGCATCTCCAGCCGCGCGTCGTGGACCCGGGTGACCAGGTCCTGGGCCCGCGGCGGCAGTGTGCCGATGTCCAGGTGCGGGTGCTGCTCCTTGAGCCAATCGGTGATCGCGGCGGCGTGCCCCGCGCGGTCGTCCCCCTGCAGCACCCGGCCGAGCTTCGTGCTCAGCAGTTCGGAGATGGTGATGGCGTCGCGCTCGATCACCTCGCACAGCGCGTGGCACACCGCCTCCTCGAGGCTGTTGCCGGAGGCGAGCCCGTTGGTGGTGGTGATGCGGTAGCAGGGCGCCTCATGGTACTTGGCCACGTAGCCGGCCGCGTCCTGGGGGACCAGCACCGGTTCGTCCGAGAGCAGGTCGTGGCCCTGAGCCCAGGAGATGGGCAGGTCGTCGGAATAGTGCGGGGCCAGCTCCAACAAGTACTCGGCGGGGTGCAGCACGCTCCGCCCCTCGGCGCGCAGCTCCGCGTACGAGGCGATGGCGGCGGGCATGCGCGGCAGCCATGCGGAGAAGCGCTCCATGGCCTCCATCACGGCCGAGGTCTTGGCCTGCAGCGGGGTCATGCCCTTGCCGTTGTAGACGGAGATGATGTCGTTGGAGCGCGGGGAGATCGCGTTGTAGACCGGGATGCCGATCCGGTCCAGCCACGTGATGTCGGCGACCCGGGTGATGCCCGCGCGCAGGAGATGCGGCTCCACGCGCGACCAGGTCTCCTCGGCCGTGATCTCCCGGTGCACGCCGCGGCCGTCGACCTTGGGCACCTGAGTGCGCAACTTCATGATTCCCCCTGTTCCTGAACAAGCTCGACACGAGCCCGGCCGTCACCCTCGTATCGGTAACTCAGCGTGATCAGGTCTCCGGGCGCGACCTTGAGCTCCTCGGGGAAGGCCCAGCCGGCGCAGTACCAGTGGCTCTTCTCACCGCCGTCCCAGGGAGCCGTGGAGAGCACCGTGGTGGGACCGAGCTGCGCCTCGAAGTAGACGAGGGCGGTGTTGAGCAGGCCCGGCCGGCTGACGGGCACGGTCACCCGGTTCTCGAAGTGCCGTACGTCCTGGTGCAGGTCGACGGTGAACAGGGGTTCGGGCTCCGAGAGCCGCTCCCAGGTCCGCACGTGCTCGGGCCGTTCGTAGAAGCCCGCGGAACGGGAGAGGTTGCCCTCCAGCATCGGCGAGAAGTCGATGCCGTACCGGCTCTGCCAGCGCACGATGTGCGAGGGCAGGATCCGGTGCCGGGAGCGGAAGTCGACCGGCATGTGGGCGAGGTAGACCTTGGCGCGCAGCGAGCCCGGGATCAGGCGGGCGTCGTCGCTGAGCAGGCGCCGCCGGGCGTCCTGCAGGTTCTCCCAGATGACCATGTCCAGGCCGTCGTTGCCGATGATGTCGGTGGTGAGGACGGTCGCCTTCTCGGGCAGTTCGGTGGTGCTGGACCAGCCGCGTACGATCGTGACCCGGTCGGCGAAGCCGTTGCGCTCCACCACGCGGGCGGCGAGGTCGCCGGTGCGGGCGGGCTCGACGGCGTACACGTGCCGGGCACCGGCGCGGGCCGCCGCGACGGCCAGCACACCGCAGCCGGTGCCGAGATCCAGGACCACGTCGTCCGGGCCGACCACCTCGTCGATGGCCTTGAGGAACTGCGTCTTGCGAACCGGGTCCTCGAGCATCGTGACGTCCAGATACGTCTGTCCGTACCCGCCGATGGGGAACATCAGCTCCGAGTGGCCCTCAGCCGGGTCGGGGGTGAGCAGGCCGGCCCCGGTCATGGTGGTGAGCGTCGTGAGCAGCTCGTCGACGGCTCGCCTGCCCTTGAGCCGCGGGCGAAGCCGCTGCATGGCCTCGGCGACGGTCACGGGCTCGTAGAACACGTCGAGGAGGGACAGCGCGTGGGGGCCGAACTCCCAGATCCGCCGGTCGTGGTGCACCCGGACCCGATGGGAGCTCTCCACCTCGATGAGCAGTTCGGGGACGCGACGGAGCGTCACGTCGGGCGTCAGGGTCAAAGGTTCCTCCTGCTCTCACTGCTCGCGGCATCCGCGACGGGGGCGGACGTGGACGGGACAGTCCCGGGGTGGCCCGCGGCGCGGGTCAGAGCGGCGATCAGCGGGGCCCGATAGTCGCCCATCGAACCCTTCTCGTCCGCGCCGGAGGCGAGCGAGTGACCCGTCCGCGGCTCCACCACTTCGAAACCGTCGGCTCTGAGCTGCGCGACGTTGCGCCGCACGACGGGCTTGTTCCAGGTCGTCTCGCTGGTGGAGGGCACGACGACGGTCGGGCATGACACGGCCATGAGCGTGGAGCTGACGAGGTCGTCCGCGATGCCGTGGGCGAGCTTGCCGACCAGGTCCGCGGTGGCCGGCATCACCAGGCCCACCTGCGCCCACTGGGCGACGGACACGTGGGAGCGGTCCTCAAGGGGAAGGTCGTCCCAGTCGCACATCACCTCGCAGCCGACGACGCGCCGGAACGAGTCCTTGGTGACCAGCCGCAGCGCCATCGGTGTCAGCAACACCCTGATCCGTTTCAGCCCGAGCCGGTCGGTCAGCCAGAGCAGGATGTGCGGCACCGCGAGGGCCGCGACCGAGCCGGAGACGCAGACCAGCAGCCGCACCTCGCTCAGATCGAGGTGGGGTCCGGTCCGGGGCCGTGTCACGCCGTCACCGCCACCGCGAACCGTCGCCACTGCGCCTCCAGCCGCGGCAGCGCCACGGCCGGGTCGCCCCCCGCGGGCCGCCACAGCGTGCTCTGGGCGCAGTGCTCCAGCAGCCGGTCGGCGACGAGGCCCACCAGCCGGTCGGCATCGGCCACCGCGCCGTAGCCGTCGAGGAACGCCGTCGCCGCGGGGTCGTCCGCCAGCTCGATGAGCGCGGCCGCTTCGACCAGCTCGGCCAGGAAGAAGGCCAGGTCACGTTGTGGGTCGCCGAGCCCCGCCTCCCGCCAGCCGAGCACCACCGGCCGATCGGTGTCGGCGCACACGCCCGTCGAGAACCGGCCGTGCACGACCACCGGGTCACCGGCGAACGGGGCGACGGCCGCCGCGCCGCGCGCGAGCCCTCCGCCCTTCAGCCGACGCCGGGCGGCCTCGACCGCCCGGGCCGCCGGCGATCCTTCGGGCAGCCAGGCCGGGCCGTCCCGGCGGGGCAGGTCGGCGGGTGGCGCGGCGTGCAGCCGGGAGAGGAAACCGCCCAGTGCCCGGCAGACGGGTTCCAGGTTGCCGCGCTCGGCGACGTACGCCCGGTCGCAGAGCAGCGCGGGGGTGGGCAGCGCGGGCCACGTGGCCAGGCCGGGGGTGGGGAGCGTGGGGACGGCGGCGAGCACGGCGGCGTCCCGGGGCAACACGGTACGCAGCGTGTCGAGCTGCCGTGCGTCCAGGTATCCCGGGTTCTGCCGTTTGTCCCGTTCCGCCCAGCGGTAACCGGACGGGGTGCGCACGCAGGCCCGGAGCAGGAACGGCCCGTCCATGCTGCGTACGAGACCTTCGACGGCCGGGGTGCTCCCCACAGGACCGCCCGGCCGGTCGGCGGCGTCGGTTGCCGTGCTCACGGCACCCGCACCGGCTCGGCGTACGGCGCCTCCATGCTCAGCCCCTCCCGTGCGTAGCGGTCGCGGATGACGGCCAGGCGGCCGGCCGCGTCGCTCACCCCCTGCTCGTGCGCCTGGACCAGCGCCTCGGCGACGAGCAGGCAGCGGTGCTCGCCGAAGCTCAGCAGGCGTCCGGGCACCTGGGGCTCGACGGCGAAGGAGATCCCGAATTCGAGCGGCAGCGCCAGCCGCGGGTAGTCGTCACGCAGGACGGCGCGCACCTTCGCGCACATCTCCAGCAGGGCCGTCCGGTGGTCCGACCAGGCCTCCGCGCTCAGGAAGAGCACTCCGGCGTCGCGCCGGTGGTAGGCGGCCGGGTGGTTGGCCATCTTGAACTGGAAGGGAACCTCCAGCGCGTTGAGCGTCGAGGTGACCGCCCCCATCAGGGCCGGGGCCCCGAGGTGCCCGTCCAGGCTGAAATAGACGCGGACCAGGCCGTCCTCGCGTTCGGCCACGCCCTGGTCGCCGATGGCCATGTACCAGCCGAGCAGGGCGTACCGCATGCTCGGCGGGAAACGCACCGACACCGGTGCGCCCACCTTCACTTCGCCGTCCGGTCCGGCCGCGACCAGCTCCTGCGGGGCGGCGCTGAGCGTGATGCCCTCCCCGTGCACCAGGAAGCGCTGCCCGTCGTGCCCGGTGATCCGCCAGCCGGGGGAGAGATAGCCGCGTCCGGTGTTGTGCCCGTGAAGCTGCTCGCTGAACGTGTAGTCCTCGTAGTCGGGGATGGTGGCGACGGCCGTGCCGCCGCTCATGAGGATCTGCGCGGCCGCGTCGTCCCCCGCGTAATACGACAGGTAGATGAGCTTCGCCAGGTAGGTGACGACCGGGTGGCCGGCGCTGGCCGCCATGTCGCGTGGCGGCTCCAGGGTCCCGAATCGCGGGTGGGTGAAGGTGGAGGCGTCCTCGATCACCACCTCTTCCGCGATCTCATGGAAGAAGTGGAGATAGGGGTTGTCCGTCTCGCCCGTCATCGCAGGATCGCCTCCGGAGCGGGGTTCTGGATCAGCTGCTTTCCGTACAGCAGGCAGAGGTGGCCGATCCGGCCGAGAGCGCCCAGGAGCTGCAGCCGGCTCGCCGCCTGGACCAGCAGGAGGATGCCCGCGTACCGGAAGATCCGTTCCTCGTGGGGGTGCTCGAGCCCGGCCAGCCGGCGGTAGGCGACCAGGAAAGTGCGGATGTTGTGCCGCGCCGCGCGAGGTCCGTCCGGATCGCCGTGGCGGCGCAGGGCGGCGGTGAGGAACTGGCCCACCAGGGTGCCGAGGTCGAAGCACGGGTCGCCGAACCCGGCGGCCTCCCAGTCGATGACGCGGACGGGCGCGGGCGCCCGCGGGTCCAGGGCCAGGAGGATGTTGTCGTCACGCAGGTCGAAGTGGATCAGGCTGTCCGGCCTCCACCCCGCGTGAATCTCCAGGAAGTCCTGCTGGAGCTCCTGCATCGTCCGCAGGTATACGTCGAAGTCGATGCCGCAGCCGTGGGCGTACTCGTGCGGCGTGGGGATCGTCGACTTCGGCACCGGCGGCCGCAGCAGCCAGTCGGGGTACTCGGCGTAGGCTTCCTCGATCGACGCGCGGTGCAGTCCCGCCATCGCCGCGGCCAGCTGGACCAGGTACGCGACGTCCACCACGTGGGTGTCCCGGATCACGTCGCTCAGGCGTACGCAGTCCTGCATCACGTCCAACGCGATGGTCCCACTCTGGCGGTCGCCGGCGAGCAGGCGCGGTAGCGCGGCCCGGGTCCGCGTTGGAAGGTCGAGCCGGTCGAACAGGCTCAGCATCACGTACTCGTAGTCGTGGTCGTGCTCGACGTCGGTGTCCGGCCACTTCAAGAGCCGGGCGTCCCCGTCGGCGAGTTCGACCATCAGCACGAGCCGCCGCGAGACGCGCTGACTGACCCGGACCACGGAATCCGGATCTATGCGCAGCGCGGCGAATACCGGGGCGAGCTCCGCGCTGCGGTGATCGAACTGCTGCGTTCGGCGGGGCGCGCTCCGCCGACCCGGACGCGGGGTGTGGAAACCCAGCGTCCGGGCGCGCAGGAGCTCGTCAGCCCCTGAATCTGGGACCATCTAGCAGTGCACCCCGGCGGTGACGATAATGCCGGTGAAGCTGCCCTGGATGCCCTCGTCGGGAGACAGACCGACCTTCTCCTCCAGGAACTGCTGCAGGTCCTCCGGGGAGACGCCGGCCAGCTCGCTGAACGCGGTTTCGGACGTGTCGAAGTCCGCGGCCGATTCCTCGGCGCGAATCTGCGCGACGATCTCGTCGAGATTGTGCTCGGGCATGATCGCTGTCATGGACCTCTCCGTGGTTCGGCATCCGCTGGATGCATGAGGAACAGTGAACGGCTCAAGTCTGGCCACGGGCCGCATGCCGAACGCATGGCTGCCGCCGTGGCGCGATCGCGGCCACTTCGTTCGACGATGCGCTCGTTTCCGCTATCCCGAATGCGCAATGGATCAGACGTAACGTGGATATCGGCTGCCGCCGCGCGCCGCTAGGCTCGTGCGCGCCTCATACCACGAGGCGGAAATCGACGCCGGATGTGCACGATGTCCGCGCGCGAATGAGACCGCATCCGTTGCCCGCCATCGCCGGAGCGTTCTGCGTCACCGCGCATCCGCCCAGGTAGCCGGTAACGGTGCCCTCCATCACGAAGAGGCGGGCCCACAGCAAGAACATGTGAATGGAGAAAGACATGAGCGAACTGGTCGAGCCGTTCCAGATCGACATCCCGCAGTCCGCTTGTACTGGTTCACGGGCACGGGGGTGTCCGCGGCCCTGGGTCGAGCACGACCGCAGCCGGCACTTCCCGGCGATGGAGGCGCCCGAGCAGCCGGCCGAGGACCTATCCGCTTTCTTCGACGGTCTCAGGTGACGCGGCCGTCCGCGCTGACCGTGCAGTAGGCAGGGGGATCAAGACCATGAATGACTTGATGATGTTCAAAGGCGGCGTAGAGGAAATGCGGGCGCAGGTCTCGCAGAACTTCTCGCCGCACGGCCTCAAGGTCATCAAAAGCCATTCAAAAGGTGGCCGATACAGGCTGCTGCACCGCGGGGGCATCGTCTTGCACACGCTGGCGTACGGGGCGGAAATCCGGGTCGCAGTACCGGAGCTGCCCGACTTCTACAACATTCACGTGCCGTTGACCGGTGGTGGACGACTGACGATCGGGGGCCAGGATGTCGCCGCACCGCTCACCATCATCGGCCCTCGGCGGCGTATCGACATGAACTGGAGCGTCGATCACGATGTAATGATCATCCAGATTCCTGAGGTGCTTGTCGATCGCGTCCTTGAGGATCAGCTCGGCGATGTCCCCAAGAAAGACATGTACTTCGAGCCGCAAGTCGTCGATGCGAGCCCCCTGGGGCGAGCACTCACCGCGCTTTCCCGCCCCGCCACGGCAGGCAGAACGTTTCCCTTTGCGGCCTCGTCTCTCGCCGAACACCATTTCGAGCAGTTTTTGCTGCAGACCATGCTCGGCTCACAGCGCCATACCTACTCTGCCGACCTCGGCCAGCCCAGTGCCCCATTGACCTCCGCGGCGCTTCGACGCGCGCGCCACTTCTGCGAAGAACACGCCGCCGAGCCGATCACCCTGACGGACATCGCCACCGCGGCCAGGGTGAGCGTCCGTGCCCTTCAATCGGGCTTCCGTGAACACCTGCAGACAACGCCGATGGCTTATCTGCGCAATGTACGGCTGGCCCGGGCTCACGCCGATCTTCTCCACATCGCGGCCACCGGCGGCCAGACCACTGTCACGGAGGTGGCGCTCCGCTGGGGTTTCACGCATCTGAGCCGGTTCGCCTTTTTCTACCGCCAGACCTACGGTCAGGCGCCCTCCGTCACCCGGCGAGCACGATAGCGAAGGCGGCGCTTGAGGCCGGGAGCCGCGTGCGACCGGTTGACGGCCCGCCGGTGACGAACCGGGAGCCGACGTCACCGGGCCCGACCCGGCACCCGAGTGCCAAACCGGAAGCGTGCCTGCCCCGCTGCGACGGCACCCCGCTCCGTACTCGCCGGGGCACCTGCGGGGGCCGAGGCATCAGCTCGTACGGCACCGCTACCTGCGCCCCACTACGTGGAGGTCGGCCGGCCCGGTCGAGCCCGTCGGCGGCGGCGAGGCAGGAGCTTGCCCGCTACTGGCGCGGCCGGCGGGTCTCCGCACCCGTTGGAACCTCTGACCGGTGACGGGTGTCCTGGATGGAGCCGGTGGGGTTGGCGTGGGTGAGGATGGCGCTGGTCAGGGCCTCCGCGAGTTCGGAGGGGGCGCGCGGGTTGGTCAGCAGGACAAGGTCGAGCTCGCCCAGCTCGGGTAGCCCGGCATTCTTGGGAAGCTCGACCAGGTCGGCGGGCAGCAGGCTGCGGGCGAAGATCGCAACGCCGAGGCCGGCGCGGGTGGCGGCCAGCACGGCGTTGACCCCGCGCGCCGTACAGACCACACGGTGTTTGACGCCTGCCTGCTCCAACGCCTGCACCGCCAGCGCCCGGCTCGGGCTGGGCGCCTGATACACGATCAGCGGCACCCGCCGTCCCTCGTCCCACCGTAGGCCGGTGCCCTCGACGGAGGCCCATACGAGCCGGTCCCGGCGCACCAGCCGGCCCCGTCCCTCGCCGGCGGTGGTCTGGAGGAAGGCGACGTCGACGTGGCCGGATTCGACCCGGCGTTGCAGTTGCGCGCCCTGCTGGGCCACGGTCAGGTCCAGGGTGACGCCGGGGTTGAGGTGCCGGAAGTCCCGCAGGATCCGCGGCACCTGGCTCAGGGCGAGATCGTCGGTCACTCCGAACCGCAACCGGCCCCGCACTCCGCCGCCGGTGAAATAGTCCACCGCCTGAGCGTGCGCGGTGAGAATCGAGCGGGCGAAGCCGACCATCGCCTCGCCGTCGACGGTCAACGTCACGCTGCGGGTGTCCCGGACCAGCAACGGCCTACCGACCGCTTGCTCAAGCTTGCGTATGTGCTGACTCACCGTGGGCTGGCCCAGGCCCAGCGCCGCCGCGGCCCGGGAGAAGCTCAACGACTGCGCCACTGCCAGGAACGTCCGTACCTGCTCAGGAGGAAACATCACGGGCCGACGCTAGGCCGGCTCATCATGATTCGCAATAAGACTTATTGGATCAATTCCCTTTCGTAAATTGATCTCGGTGCCCAACGATGGAGACACAGCCCCGTTACCGAAGGAGGAGTTTCGTCGTGACCAGGGCGGCCGACAGACCAGAGCCCCCCAGCCCCCGGCAGAAACCACCTATCCCGCGACGTGCCAGGCTCGCCGCGTTGCGTTCCCGGAACTTCCGGCTCCTGCTGCTCGGCCAGACAGTGGCGACCACCGGGATGTGGGCGCAGCGCATCGCCCAGGACTGGCTGGTGCTCAGCCTCACCGGAGACGCCACCGCCGTCGGAATCACCACCGCTCTGCAACTGGCTCCCATGCTGGTCCTCGGCCTGGCCGGTGGATGGATCGCCGACCACTACCCGAAGCGCCGCGTGCTGCAAGCCACCCAAACCGCGACCGCCGCCCTCGCCGCGATACTCGCCGTGCTCACCCTCACAGACCACGTCACCGCCTGGCACATCCAACTTCTGGCGGCGGGTCTCGGCATCATCGCCGCGATCGACCAGCCTGTTCGGCTGGCGTTCGTCACCGACCTGGTCGAGCGTGATCACCTGTACAGCGCCATCAGTCTCAACTCCTCGACGTACCAACTCGGCGCCCTCGCCGGCCCGGCAGTGTCCGGCGCGCTGATCAGCGCCGTCGGTCCCGGCTGGGCGTTTGTTCTCAACGCCGTCTCCTACGCCGTCCCGCTCATCGCGTTCGCCTGCATCGACCCGGACCGGCTCCCACGCCCGCGACCCGCGACGCGTGCCGCCGCGCGCGCTCCGGGCGGGATGCGCGGACTGGTGCGGCAACCGGAGATCTGGCGGCCCATCGCGCTGGCCGGCGCGTTCAGCACGTTCACCAGCAGCCTGCCGGTCACGCTGTCCGCCTACGCCCGCACCCTCGGCATCGGACCTTCCGGCTACGCGATGTTCACCTTCGTCGTCGCCCTCGGCTCCATGCTCGGCGCGCTGATCGCCGCCGGTCGAACCCGCACCACCGTGCACGGACTGACCTGGACCGGCTGCATGCTGGCCGCCATGTACTTACTCGCCGCCGCCGTGCCGGCACAGTGGAGCCTCGCGTGCGCACTCGCCGGGGTCGGCATGGCGACCACACTGTTGTTCACCGCGGTCAACGCCACCGTGCAGGTCGCCGCCGGAACCGAGCTTCGCGGCAGGGCGATGGGCGTCTACCTTCTGGTGTTCTTCGGCTGCGGCGCCCTCGGCGGACCCCTGATCGGCGCCATCAACCAGCACCTCGGCCCGCGAACCGGTCTGGCGCTCGCCGGTGCGGTTCCCGCCGCCGCCCTTCTCCTGCTGTCCCTCTCGCATTTCGTACGCCGCCCTGCCGCGGCGCCACCGTCCGACGCGTCCCGGCGCCCATCCGGCACCGGCCGGGAATCCACACCGCACACCCGATCGCGACGCCCCTGACCCGCCGGCTCCGCCCTCCGGGGAAGACCCATGGGGCCTCGACTCACCGGGCGCTGTGGCACATCATCGGTCCCACCCTGCCGGCAGCCTGACCCCCGCCGGAGAACACCGCCGCCTGGGCGGGGCCGGCCCTTGGTACGGGCCGCGCCCCGCTCACCGCGCCGGTCGTCCCACGGAGCCTGGCCTCCTGTGCGCCGGACGACCGGACGGACGGAAAAGCCCTGGCCGGAGGGCACATCATGCGAGCTACCTCGATGACGAAGCCGGCTGCCGTACCAGCGTGACCCTTGACCTTGACAGAGAGATCGGTTTGACTGACAAGTCAAACCGATCTTGTTTGCCCTTGGGGGAACAATGCATCGACGCGTAACCAGCGTGTTGGCGACCATGACACTGGCGGCGGCAGTCGTAGTCGGCCTGGCCGATGCCGCCGTGGCGGATCAACGGACCTTCGTCGGCTACGGTTATCTCCCCTCGGATGCTCATGCCGACGCGGTGGCCGCCATGCAGGCGTACAGCAGCAGCTGTCAAGAGATCAACACGAGCTATTCTCCGGCCGGTTCCGAACATTATTGGAAGGCCACTCTCACCGCCTCTTGTTGAGAGCGCGGTCGTTTCCGCACTACCTCGGCGCGGTAGCGGCAGGGGCGGTCGGGCGGTCCCCGGCCGCACGTACCCGCAGCACCTATGGTCCGAGAGGCCTACCAGGTGACGCGTACGGCGAGCGGGCCGATGTCGACGCTGTTGGTGGTCCATTCCACGCTCTCAAGCGGCTCGGCCAGCCGTGCCCCGGGTAGGTGACGTGACAACGCTGACAGGGCGGCGCCGATCTCGGCGCGAGCGAGGACGGCGCCCAGGCAGTAGTGCGGGCCGTGGCCGAAGACCAGGGGAGGGGCGGAGCGGCGGCCCGGAAGGAATCGGTCGGGGTCGGTGAAGTGGGCCGGGTCGCGGTGGGCGGCTTCCAGGCGGACCAGGACGAGGTCGCCGGACTTGATGGCGACGCCGTCCAGCTCCAGGTCCTGATGGGCGTAGCGGGGGAACGGCTCGCCGGTGCGGCCCGACTGCATGCGGAGAGCTTCGTCGACCACGGCGGGGGTGAGGCCGGGCAGGCGGCCTTCGGTGATCACGCGCATGGCGGTGACGCCGACGGCATTGCTCGCCGACAGGTAGCCGCCGGTGACGATGGTGGTGATCATGGCGGTGAGCTCGTCGTCGGTGAGCGGCTCGGTGACCAGGCGGCTGAGCAGGTCCTCCCCGGGTTCCGACCGTTTGGCGGCGACCAGGGTGGCGGCGTGGGCGCCGAAGTCCTGCCAGGCCTGTGCCGCGGCGGCGATCTGGTCTTGCTCGCCGAACAGGAAGTCCGCCCTGCTGACCGCGTCCGACAGCTCGCGGAACAGGGGACGCCTCTGCGGTGGCACGCCGAGAAGCTCGCTGATGACGGTGATCGACAGGGGTACGGCCAGGTCCGCCATGAGGTCGGCGGGCGGTCCGGCCTCGGCCATGGCCCTGACGCACTCCTCGGCCAGCCCCTCGACGCGGGGGACGAGCTTGTCCAGGGCACGCGGGCCGAAGGCATGGGAGACCGCGCGGCGCAGGCGGATGTGAGCTTCGCCGTCCTGGAAGAGCGTGTCGTTGCCGGTGGTGTCGGCCCCAGGCGGCGCGATCCCGAAACGGCGGTCGGACAGCACCGTCGCCGCGGCCTGGTACGAAGTGATCAGCCACGCCTCCTGCCCGTCGGGAGCGAGCACCCTGGCCACGGGAGAGGTGGCGCGCAGACGTGCGTAGGCGGGTGGCGGTTCCAGCGGGAGGGGCCGGTCGAACGGCATGGTGTCCATGACATCAGTCAAAACGTTGACGCCGCGACAAGGTCAAGGATCGTGGCCGATGAGCGTTGCGGTCGCGTGCGCCGCCGGCCCGATTGGGGGGCGCCTGGCTGGGGGTGGCGATGTGCCCGTGGCCGTTGCATGTATGGACGATGATCGGGTACGCATGTCGTCATGCCCGTTACAGGCTATGAAGGATGGTTATTAGGGGCTCGGTACAGGTTGTTGGCCGAGCTGGGCCGAGGGGCCATGGGCAGGGTCTGGCGCGCTCATGACGAGCTGCTGGATCGGCAGGTGGCGGTCAAGGAGATTCGCATCCCGCACCAGCCGGGGCCAGAGCGCGAGGCGCTGCTCAGGCGAACCTTGCGCGAGGCCCGCCTGACCGCGCGGTTGAGCCACCCCCGCATCGCAGCCGTGTACGACGTCGTGGTCGCCGACGAACGGCCGTGGATCGTACTGCAGCTCGTCCCCGCCCCCAGCCTCGCCCAGGTGATCACCGAACGGGGACCGCTGCCCTCGTCCGCGGTCGCCCGAATCGGGCTCGAAGTGCTGGACGCCCTGCGCGCCGCCCACGTCGGCGGCATCGTGCACCGCGACATCAAGCCCGCCAACATCCTCGTCACCGACGACGGGCACGCCATCCTCACCGACTTCGGGCTCGCCAGGACTCTGGATGACCAGGCGCGCCGTACCCGGGAGAGCGTTGTCGTCGGCACACCCGCCTACATCGCCCCCGAACGCGCCCGCGGTGGCCCCGCCACGCCGCAGGCCGATCTGTGGTCGCTGGGCGCCACCTTGTACGCGGCGGTCGAGGGCCGTGCCCCGTTCGGGTTCAGTAGTGAGCTGGCCACCCTGTCCGCGGTGCTGGCCTCGGACCCGGTGCCGTTCGAGCACGCAGGGCCGCTCGCCTCAATCATCGCCGGGCTGTTGGACAAGGATCCGGACCGGCGTACGGACGCGGCTCGCCTTCACGAGCAACTGTCCACCTTGTGTGAGCAACCGGTCATTCCGGTCTCTTCGGACCCTCCGACCGTTGACGGTGACAGCGGGCGGATCAGCGGCTCGCCCGTCGGTCGTCCGCTCAGGGAACGGGCGCCGTACCGGCAGTGGGTTGTCGAGCACCGGCGGCAGGCGGCCGTCATCGCGGCCCTGATCGTCAGCGTGATGGCGACCACCTCGTGGTGGCGCGTCGAGCCGAGCACGCACCATTCACCACCCGGGACGGAGGCCACTCCGCCGCCCACCACGATCGAGCCGGACAGCATGCTGTCTGCCCATCTCATCTCTGCCCGGCGCCAGGTCGCCAGGAGCGAACCGGAGCACGCTCGTACGGAACCGCCCCTTTCCAGCTACACGGCGGGCATCCCGCCTGGACAGGCTAAGAAGGTCAAGACGAAGAACGTCAAGATAAAGCGGCACGGTCCGAAATGACGGCCGCTGGTGTTCAGAGCCATGGCGGTTTGATCTGCTGTGGCTGTGGCTGTGGCGCACGGTGGTGGCGCCCGCCGTCAGCGGGCCGAGTCCGGGCACCGGGGTGACGATCGCGAAGATCATGCCCGTCGCGGCTGCCGACACGAGCGTCCGACCTGCGGACCCTAGCTTGAGCGGGTGCTCAAGCTAGAGCGCGTCGGGGGCCGGGGGCGGAGGCGTCCACCTGGTGGTGGCATCCTCATCGCCGGTGTGCTGGTCGTCGTGTCCGCTGCGCCCGTCGCGGGCCTGGTCGGGGACGTTCTCGTCCGTGGACTCGGCCGGGGTGAAGGCGTTGAACGGGCTCGTCGCCGTGGGGATGACGATGGGGTCGAGGGGTCTGGTGTCGGCGGTCGACTCCAGCGGCCCAGTGTGGGTGACGGCGTCCAGCGGCTCGGTCAAGGCGTCCTCGTCCTGAGGGCCGCGAGCGGGGTCGGGTCGCCGGTTCTCCTGCTCGGAGGGTGCGGGGGCGCCGTCCTGATCGGAGGACGGGGTGGTGTCGAGGGCTACGGCGGCCTCGATGGCTTCCAGGAGCTCCCGTCTCCACGCCGTGCCTTCGTCCGGCTCGGTGACGCCGTGTCGCGGGACGACCGGCATGGGCGGCACGGGCGGGCTCGGGGGAGCGTACCCGGTGGCGGTCGCGGTGGCGGCCGAGCGGGCGCCGGCTCGGGTCTTGAGCACCACGAGCACCGCGAACAGAACCACGACCGCGACCACGGCCGAAGTGACCAACGCCGGAGTGGACAGGCTCGCCAGCGGGTCGCTGACCGAGGCCTGGAGGTGCGTGGGGAACGCGGTGTCAGCCGCTTTCGGCGCGGCGGGGGTGCTCTCCTCGGGGACCGGCTCGGCCGCGGTGGACGTGAGCGGCTCGGCCGGGTGGGGGGCGGTGGTCGGAGTGGGGGTGGCGGTCGGCTCGGACTGGGAGGTGGCCGCGGCCTCCGTCGGGGAAGCGGTCGCCTCGGGTTCGGGAGAGGCGGCGGACTCGGTCGGCTCGGCGGTGGTGGCGGACTCGGTCGGCTCGGTGGTGGTGGCGGTCGGTGAAGGAGTGGTTTCCGGAGCCGTCTGCGGCACCGATGCGCTGGCCGAGGCCGTCGTCGAGGGCGTGTCGGAGGTCGGGGTCGCGCTGGCTGTGGGGGATGTCTCGGAGACGGTTGGTGTTGGGGTGGCCGTGGCCGACGGCGTCTCGGATGTCGGGGTGGCAGTGGGGGTGGCAGTGGGGGTGGGGGTGGTGGTCGGGGTGTCGGAGGTCGGGGTGGGGGTGGTGGACGGGGTGTCGGAGGTCGGACTGGCGCTCGGGCTGTCGGGGGAACTCGCGGTCGGGGCAGCCGTGGCGGGCGGAATGTCGGCGGAATCCCGGGCTGGGGTTGGGGCTGTCGCGTTCGGCGGTGAGTCCGAAGCCTGGGGGTGTGTGGGTGCGGGGCGTGCGGTGGCGGAGTGAGGGTCGTCCTGGTTGTCGCCTGGGCTCACAGGGTCAGCCGACTGCCCCTGAGAGTGCGAGCCGTCTGCGGCGCCTGTGCCTGGTCCGTCTGCGGCACCTGTGCCTGGTCCGTTCGCGGCACCCGTGCCAGGTCCGTCCGCGGCGGCGCGGCCCGGCTCGGCCGTGGCGTGGGTGCCAGGTCCGTCCGCGGTGTTCCGGCCCGGGTCGTCAGCCTCAGGCCGGCCGTCTGTCTGGGGCGCGTGGTCGTCGGTGGCCTGGGGGTTCTGGTCGTGGGGGCGCTGGACTGTCTTGTCGCCGGACGGCCGCTCTTGTCCTGTGTGCTCGCCGGACGGGCGCGTTTGGCCCGTGTGCTCGCCGGACGGCTGCCTTTGGCCCGTGTGGTCGCCGGATGGCTGGTGGGGTGCCCGGTCGGAGGGTCGGTCGTTGGTCGTGTCCGCGTTGGGCCGCGAGTCAGCGGGCTGGTGGCTGGTCGTGTGGGTGACGCGTGATGTCTCAGAGGTCTGGCCAGCGTATTGATCTTGCCGCGTTTGGGATCCGGGCCGGGCTTCGGCGGACCAGTTGTCGGCCCCCTGCTGCGGCGCCTCGGGTCCAGGGCGCGCCTGAAGCAGCTGGGGTTCGGACTTGGTCGCGTCCAGGTGGGACTTGACCTGTTCCGGATAGCCGTACCCGACGACACTGCTCGTGCTGCGTTCTTTGCGCTCCACGACGCCGCCGTCGATGTTGCCCTCGATCGTGAAGATCGTGTCGCCCTGTACCTTCGTCACGACGCCGACGTGGTCGATGTCGTCGATCTGGCCGGAGCCGCTCCAGTCGAAGAAGACCAACGCGCCGGGCGTCGGAACCTTCCCCCACGCGTGCTGTTCCTTGAACCACTTCGCGTGTGCCACCGTCCACGCGAACTGGCCGATCCACGCCTGGTAGCCGAGCTTGTGCGCCGCCCACGAGAGGTACATGTCGCACCACGGGGCCGAACTGTAGTCGGCGTCGAACCCGACGTTGCTGCCGTACCACTCGCCGAACTTGGTGTTCGAGCCCTTGTCGGCATAGCCGAGCTGGCGCTGAAGCAGTTCGATGAACCTCTGAATCTCTGGCGTCATGGAAGTGAGAGGACCTCCTGAACAAGGCCGGATATATGCACATTGATCCTGACAAAATTGGTAATCATGTGACCAATGTGAATAGACCGGAAGCCTGTGATAGAGCGAGGGTAGCTTGATGTTTCCGCAGGTCAAGTGCGCCTCAAGGAGGGTTCAACGGTTCCGGTGAAGGTAAAGTCCCAGGTAGAAGGGGGTGTCCGATGTGTCATCTGATGGGAGATATGTAGAAAGATCTACCTAAATTCACAAACAGGCACCCGTCAGCGGATCCCACTCGCGGTGTCGGACCCACGTGTGTCGAGTGGCTTCGCGACAGTCGCCAGGCGCCATGCCCGTACCTGCCGTGAATGGGCCTTTCGCGGGGCTCCGACGGCACAGGCCCCGTCTGAGGGCCGGCCGCGCCGTCGTCGACGAGCGCTTCGAGGGCCCGTCCACCTGGCTATCGGCGTGGCGATGCGGCGGGCCGGCTCGCACCGTACTGGTCCCGCGCCCTGTTGTGGTTCACGGGGCCGGTTCGCCAGTGCGCCGGGTGATCGCCAGAATCGCCATGTCGTCATCGCGCGGGCCGCCGGCCCAGCGCTCGACATCTCGCACCAGCACGTCGATCACCTCCTCCGGCTGCCGGAACGGGCCCCGGCCGCCGAGTCGGCTTGCCGGGTCGTAGAACGTTCCACCACGGCCTCTGGCCTCCGTCACCCCGTCGGTGACGAGCAGGAGCGTGCTCCCGGTCGGGAAGGGCCAGTGGTCGGGTCGTGCCCGTGGTACGCCCAGGCGGCTCATGCCCAGGGGAAGGCTCGGCTCCGCGGGATCAAGGCAGGACACCGTGTCACCCTGAAGGAGGAACGGCGAGGGGTGGCCGCAGTTCAGCAGACGCACCTGGTCCGCGTCCGATGTGATCTCGCCGAGCACCGCGGTGACGAACCCCTCCATCCGGACGTTCTCCTCGCGCGAGGAGGCTTCTTTGATCAGCGCGCGCTCCATGCGCTCGGCCAGCACCACCAGGTCGGGTGCCTGGTCTGCCGCCTCTCGGAACGTGCCCAGCAGGACGGCCATCGTGCCGACCGCGTCCAGGCCCTTGCCTCGCACATCCGCGATCAGCAATCTGGTGCCGTACGGCGTGTCCTGGACGGCGTAGGCGTCTCCGCCGATCAGGGCCTCGATCTGCGCGGCCTTGTAGACCGCGGCGATGGCCAGCGGACCTACCTGCGCCGGCGGTGCGGGCAGCACGGCGCGCTGGACGGCCTCGGCGACGGAACGCACCACTTGCAGTCGGCGGTTGTGGAGGGCGACCACGCGGTTCACCCCGAGGCCCACGAGCGCGGTGAACACCGCGCTGATCAATGAGAGGGTGCCGACGGCATGACCGAAGTAGCCATCCTTGATCAACAACACCAGCTGGACCAGCACAACGGCCGCCGCGACCGCGATCGTGTGCCGTCGCGACAGCAGCGCCCCCGCCACCACGACCGCGGCGCCCAGCAGGTAGTCGCCCCAGTAGTAGCGCGGGGACAGCAAGTTGAAGACGGCGCCGATGACGATCATGGCGGCCGGTATGAAGGAGATGTACCGGGGCCACCTCGTGGAGTGTGGGTTCATCCGCACCTCGATCCCGCAGCCGATCGGCCTGTGCTCGACGAGCGTGGAGAAGGTCGCGTGACGTCCTCTGGTGGTCGTTGCACGCCGTTCCCTCAGGTGCCGGATCTGATCCTTTTCTAGTGAATGTCGAATCGCCTGTCGAGGCGACACTCCCAGGGCGCGCTGGGAGCCGGCCGCGCCGAACTCGATGATCTCGTGGGCCGACCCGCACCAGCCGGTACGTCGTGGCAGCCTCTACGAACGCCGTCAGGGCATGGCTCGCAGATCTTGCGTTATCCGTGATTGCGAGGCCCTGGCAGAACGCCCCTGGGGGGACATTTATTTGCAGGTCATTCTTCCACGAGCACCGCAAACAACTCCGGGAGCTGGGCGAGAAACGTCCTTTGCCGCCCTGAGCTGCACCTCCTGCTTGCGGTCCGTGGGTTGTCGCAGGACATTAGGAGGCCGCTCTTCTGTTTTTCTTCCGTACGTCTTCCACCGCAGGTGAGTGATGGGATCGCCCTCAGGAAAGCCGCCGGTCGAACGGAAGGGATTGCTGTCTTGCGCAGTTCCGGAATTCGCCGCCGCCCCCCGGAGGCCGGGCGAACCTGCCATACCTCTCAGGGCCGCGCGAAATGCGTGCGGCATTAGCGGTCGCGGAGTGCCTGACACAGGTCGGCAATCACCGCATCGTCGAGACGCACAACGTTCAGGAAAGGGATCCCGCATGTCCATGTACGAACCCCAAGCACCCGCCCAATTCGAAGACCGGCGCGCCGCCAATGCCCCCCAGAGGCCGGCGAACTTACCCGAGCGGTGTACGCGGCCATCGCCGCCGCGGTGCTCAACGTGATCAGCGCCATCGGAATCATCGTCTCCGGCACAGAGGCGATCAAAGAACAGATCGCCGCGAACGCGGACATGGGCTCTGCCCCCATAAGCCCAGACGAGGTCGACATCCAGAGCGACCGGTTCGAGGGGCTCCAGCTGATCTACTCCGGGCTCGCCTACAGCACGATCTTCTGGTCGCTCGTGCTCGTACTGCTCGCCGGGTTTCCTGGTCTGGGGCGAGTTCGGGGACTGGGGAGCCAACACAGGCGGGCCTTCCGGCGACAACCAGCGACCGACCGCGTCGTTCGTGACCCAGTGGCTGGAGGCGGTCGAACGCGACTACTCCCACCCGTCCATCGTCGGCTGGTGCCCGCTCAACGAGACCTGGCAGCGGTCGACCGACCAGATCACCGTGCTCGACGACGTCACCTGGGGGATGTACCTGGCCACGAAGGCGGCCGACCTCACCCGCCCGGTGATCGACGCGTCCGGCTACGCCCATCGTGTCCCGGGCGCCGACGTCTACGACTCGCACTGCTACGAGCAGGATCCCGAGCTGTTCGGCCGGCTCATGGCGGGCCTGGCCGACGGGGCGCCGTTCGTCAACGCCGATCGCGACGGCACGGCCTGGTCGGTGCCATACCAGGGCCAGCCGTACTTCTGCAGTGAGTTCGGGGGCATCTGGTGGAACCCGGACGTACGCCCCGAGGAGAGCTCCTGGGGATACGGCGAACGCCCCGCGAGCGAGGAGGAGCTCCAGCGGCGGTTCGCCGGGTTGGTCGGAGTCCTGCTGGACGACCCCCGGATGTTCGGCTACTGCTACACACAGCTGACCGACGTCTTCCAGGAACAGAACGGCATCTATCGCTTCGACCGTACGAGCAAGCTGGACGTCTCGCGGATCCGCGCGGCCCAGCTCCGTCCGGCCGCCATCGAGCAGGCCCGATGAAGCCGCTTATGCGCGCTGCTGGCGGGCCGTAGCGACTCCGGCTGAGGAGGGAGGCCCGGCACGCGGCAATCGCCCGACGGGCGCATACGCTGGTCACGGTTGGGGCTGGTGGGATTGGACGAAGTGACTGAGGTGATGTGATGGCCGGCATGGAAGCGATCAAGCGGCTCATGCCACCCCCGGTCGGGGGCGGCTTGTCGGTTGACTGGGCCCGGTTGGCCGAATCGTGGGGGAAGAAGGGGTTCCCTTCCGATTACGTGGACTTCATCCAGACCTACGGAGGGGGAGCTGTCCACGACTTCCTGGCGGTGATATCTCCCGAGCCCAAGGGGGGCGATCCGGTCACCGACGGGATGCTCAATGAGACGTGGAACGCCGAGGCCCTTTGGGCAGAGTCGACCTATGCGTGGCAGAAGTCCGCCGAACTGGCGAACGCGACGCCCGAACTCATCACCTGGGGCGTGGACGCGACCGCCGACCTGCTGTGCTGGGACGCCGCCGGCGACGACCCCGAATCCTGGCCCGTGATCGTGTGGAACAGGGGCGACGATCTGTGGCGCCGTTACGACTGCGGGATGGTGGAGTTCCTGACCCGCACCCTGCGGGCGGACTTCGACGAGTGCCCGCTCAACGGCCTTTTCATCTGGGGAGTGTCGCCCGTGGACTTCAAGCCGGAGCGCCCGCGTTCGCGGTGATCGCGCCTCGCGCCTGAGGCTTCAGGCGCCCGCCGGTCCGCTGTAGTCGGTGGTGGCATAAACCTGCAGGAGCCTCTCGACTCCGCGCAGGAAGGTCTCGCAGATCAGCGCCGGGTCGAACAGGCAGCCGGCGGCCATGGCGCCGTCGCGCATCATCACGAAGTGGCGGGCGGCGGGCTCGGCACCGGTCTCCTGGATCTTGGCCAGCAGTTCCGTGACGGTTTCCAGGAACCATTGGCGATGGGCGAGCACGGCCTTGTGCACCGGGGACTCGGGGTCGGGATACTCGGCGGCGGCGTTGAGGAAAGCGCATCCCCGGAAGCCGCGGGACTGGATGCCCTGGGCGATGGACGTGCTGAGGGCCCGGATGGTGCCGGCGGCCGGCAGCTCGGCGGCGACGGCCTCGTCCGCCTGACCCCGCATGGCTCGGTCGACCTCGTTCAGGTAGGCGAGGACGAGGTCTTCCTTGCCGGGGAAGTGCCGGTAGAGGGTGGCCCGCGTCACCTGCGCCTCGGCGATGATGCGGTCGATGCCGACGGAGTGGATGCCCTCCGCGTAGAAGAGCCGGATGGCCGTGTTGAGCAGCCGGGACCGCGCTTCGGACGGCCGGCCTTCGGATTGGCTGGGCATACGCCCATCCTAGTGGATAGAACGTTCGGTCTTGACAGCCTCCGTCGCAAGTCGCCATGCTGTGCCGAGACAGAACGTTCGGTCTAGCTGGGAGGTCCGGCAGCGGGCCGTTCTGAACCGCTCTCCTCGTCACTCAACCCGCCGAAAGGATCATCATGAGCACTATCGCTGCCTCGCCCGGCATTTCCGGGACCGCGTCCGCGCTGCGGCGCCTGTACTTCGTCCGGTTCGCGTTCGCCGTCGTCTGGGCCCTGGCGATGTTCACGACCGCCTCGAACCTGGGTCCGCTCGCGGTCGCCCTGCTCGTGCTCTACCCGCTGTTCGACGTGGCCGCCGCCGTCATCGACGCCCGCGCGTCGCGCACCACCGGATCACCTGCCCTGCTGTACGTGAACATCGCGGTCAGCCTGATCACCGCCGTCGGCGTGGCCATCGCCTGCGCGTCCGGTATCCCGGCGGTGCTGCGCGTGTGGGGCGCCTGGGCGGTCGTGGCCGGGGTGGTCCAGCTGATCGTGGGTGTCACCCGCCGCAAGATGGGCGGCCAGTGGCCGATGATCATCAGCGGCGGCATCTCCGTGCTCGCCGGTGCGTCGTTCATCGTCGGCGCCTCCGCGGGCAGCCCGACGCTGACCAACGCGGCCGGCTACGCCATCCCCGGCGGCATCTTCTTCCTCATCTCGGCCCTGCGTCTCGGCCGCGCCGCGAAGGGGAACTGACATGGACGGCGACACGTACGACGTCATCGTCATCGGGGCCGGCCCGGTCGGGGAGAACGTCGCCGACCGGGTGGTGCAGGGCGGGCTCAGCGCCGCCGTCGTCGAGCGCGAGCTCGTCGGCGGGGAATGCTCCTACTGGGCCTGCATGCCGACCAAGGCGTTGCTGCGCAGCGCGGCGGCGTTGCGGGCGGCGCGTCAGGTGCCGGGAGCTCGCGAGGCGGTGACCGGCGGTCTCGACGCGGCCGCGGTGCTGGGCCGCCGGGATTCGTTCGCCTCGCACTGGAAGGATGAGGGTCAGGTCGGCTGGCTCGATTCTGCCGGGATCGCCCTGCACCGTGGTCAGGGCCGGATCGTGGCCGCGAACGTGGTCGAGGTGACCGGCGACGACGGCGTCCCGGTCACGTTGACGGCCCGGCATGCGGTGGTCATCGCGACCGGAAGCGTCGCGCTGCTGCCGGACGTTCCCGGTCTGCGCGAGGCCGCGCCGTGGACCAGCCGGGAGGCGGCCGCCGCGAGCGCGGTCCCCGGCCGGCTCGCGATCATCGGCGGCGGCGTGGTGGCATCGGAGATGGCGACCGCCTTCGCCGCCCTGGGGTCCTCGGTGACGATGCTGGCCCGTGACGGTGTGCTGCCGCTGGCCGAGCCGTTCGCCGGCGAGCGGGTCACCGAGTCGTTGCGGGAGGCCGGGGTGTCGGTACGCCTCGGCGCGGAGGCCGCATCGGTGCACCGCGACGGGGCCGGAACGGTGCACCTCACGATGGCCGACGGCGAGCACGTCGAGGCCGACGAGGTTCTGGTGGCGACCGGCCGGACACCGAACACCCAGGACCTCGGTCTCGGCGCCGTCGGCCTGACGCCGGGTGCCTGGCTCACGGTGGACGACACGCTGCGCGTGGTCGGGCAGGACGGGGCGCCGATCGGTGACGGATGGCTGTACGCCGCCGGTGACGTCAACCGGCGGGTGCTGCTGACCCACCAGGGCAAATACCAGGCCCGCGCGGTCGGCGACGTCATCGTGGCGCGGGCGAAGGGCGAAGAGGTCGAGGACGGCCGCTGGGGCCGGCACGTCGCCACGGCCGACGAGCGCGCGGTGCCCCAGGTGGTCTTCACCGAACCGGAGATCGCGTCGGTGGGGCTGACCGCGGCCGCGGCCGAGGCCGCCGGGGTACGGATCCGCGTCGTCGACCACGACCTGGGCGCCGTCGCCGGATCCGCCCTGCACGCTGACGGATACCGGGGGCACGCCCGCATGGTCGTCGACGAGGACCGGAAAGTGATCGTCGGCTTCACGCTCGTGGGTCCGGACGTCGCAGAACTGCTGCACGCCGCGACGATCGCGGTCGTCGGCGAGGTTCCGCTGAACCGGCTGTGGCACGCGGTTCCGTCGTTCCCCACGGTCAGCGAGGTGTGGCTGCGGCTGCTGGAGGCGTACGGCCGCTGACCGCCGGGCAGGCCCCGGCCCGACGGGTCGGATGCCCAGTAGCCCCAGGCGGCGGCCGACCGCGCCGCTTCTGGATTGACGAGCGATCAAACTGCAACTAATCTCATTGCAGTTCGATCTGCATGCGACAGTGTGTGAAGGGACGCGGGTGAGTCTCAGCAGCAGGAGCGCGGTCGCGATTCACGCGCTCACGATGTTGGCGCGCTGGGGCGAACGCTCGCTGACCTCCGCGGAGATCGCGGACAGCCTGGCGAGCAATCCGGTTCTCGTCCGGCGCATCCTCGGCAGCCTGCGGGACGCTGGCCTGGTGTGGTCCACCGAGGGGCGCGGCGGCGGCTGGTCCCTTGCCCGCGCCCCGCGTGAGATCACGCTCTATGACGCGTACGGCGCCGTCGAGCAGGGGCCGATCCTGTCGCGGCACACCCATCCGGCCAGCGATGCCTGCGAGGTCGGGCGCCACATGCAAGATCTGCTCGAGGTGGAGTTCCGGGACGCGGAGCAGGCCATGAAGGAACGGCTCGGCCGGACGACCATCGCCCACCTGGTCCAGCAGGTGCTGGCCGCCGAGCGTGCAGCCGCGCTACCGAATCACTGACCGAGCACCGGCGGAGGCGTGTCCTCCGCCGTTCTTTTTGCCCTAACTGTAACTACAACGGTGGCAGTAATGTCGCACGGAGGACGCGTCGAATGACACCCACGTCGACCACAACCGAACGAACCGGCTCAGGGCCGGTCCTGCTGGCAGTGCTCATGCCGGCGATGCTCGCCACGGTCATCGCCAGCGACATGGTCAATCTCGTGCTCCCGTCGATCGGAGCGGAGTTCGGGGCCTCCGAGGCGGAGCTCGCGTGGGTCGTCACCGGGTTTCTGCTGATGTTCTCGATCGGCATCCCGTTCTACGGCCGCATCTCCGACCGGGTGAGCCTGCGGCATCTCTTCGCCTTCGCCCTGCTGACCTACGCCGCCGGCAGTCTGGCCTGCGCGCTCGCCCCGGATCTCCTCGTGCTCGTGCTCGGGCGGATCGTGATGGGGGTGGGCGCGGCCGCGATCCCGGTGCTCTCGATCATCGCCGTCACCAGGTTGATGCCGGAGGACAAGCGGGGGATGGGGATCGGCGTCATCTCCGCGGCCGCGGGCATCGGCACCGCCGCCGGACCGGCGGTCGGTGGCGGGATCGGCCAGTTCCTCGGCTGGTCCGCGCTGTTCTGGCTCATGCTCGTGGTCGCGTTGGTGCTGCTTCCCGCGGCGTGGCGGGTGCTGCCGGCCGAGGCCCCGGCCGGTGCGGAGCGGTTCGATCTTCTCGGCGGCGTCCTCCTGGGCCTCGGCGCCGGGCTGATCCTTTTCGGCATCACCCAGGCGCAGGTCGCCGGCCTGACCGCGCCCTCGTCCTGGGTCAGCCTCGTGGTGGCGATCGTGGCCATCGCACTCTTCGGGTGGCGCACCGTCCGCGTCGCGCAGCCGTTCGTCCAGCCCGCGCTGTTCACCAACCGGGTCTACCGGGCCGCGGTCGTCGTCGCGTTCCTCGCCATGATCGTCAACCTCGGCGGCTTGGTGTTCGTCCCGCTCCTGGTGGTTGACGTCAACGGTCTCGAACCGGGGGCCGGGGCCCTGGTCATGATCCCGGCCGGGGTCGCCGTCGCCGTCGTCTCGCCGTTGATCGGCCGCCTCACCGACCGCATCGGCACCCGGCTCCTGGTGCTCACGGGCCTCGCCGCCGTCGGAGTGTTCGCCCTGTTCCTGTCGACCTTCGCGGGAGGCGCGTCGGTGGTCCCCGCGGGGGCCGGGATATTCGGGCTCAGCATCGGGTTCATCTGCGTGATGACCCCGATCATCAGCGCTGCGGCAGGCGCGCTGCCGGCTGACCAGGTCGGCGCCGGTCTCGGGATCCTCCAAGGAGCCCAGTTCCTCGGCGCGGGCACCGGCCCGGCCCTGTTCGGTGTGCTGGTGACCGCGAGGCGGCAAAGCGGCGGCGACGCCGTCAACCCCCTGTACTCCGGGCACGAAGGCGCTGCCTTCTCCGACGTCTTCCTGGCCATGGCCGTGCTCGTCGTCCCCGCGTTGATCGTCGCGTTCCGGATGCATCCCACGCCGGCCCACGACAGGGATGACATCCACTAGCCAGGGCATCGGCTGTGCGGCTGCGAACGGGATCAGGCTCCGATCACGGACGGATGGCCGGTGTCCTGGCGGAGGAGGCCAGTCTGAGCGCGCGGCCGACGGCCTCGACCGGCCAGGTCTGAGAGGCGTCCCAGATGAGGTTGAGACCGTTCGTGCTCTGCAGGGTCAGCCTGCCGTACAACAGGACGGGAAGCTGGGCGTTGTCCTTGAAGCGCCGGTCGGGGCCACCGCGCACGTTGACGTACCGCCAGGTGCTCCCGACGACCTGTCCGTCAGCGGGAACGGCGCCGGTCTCGATGAAACGGGTCTGGGACGCGGTCACGCGCAGGTTCTGGTACGGAATGTCGGCGAAGTGATTGTTCTCCTGAAGCAGCACCCGATCCGGGAGGAAATAGACACGACTTCGCCCGGCGGACAGGGTCGGAACCGCGACATTGGTCACCAGGCAGCGGGGACCCGCCAACCCGGTGGCGGCGGGATGGCGCTGGAGCAGCGTGGAGGCGCCGCTGTTGACCTTGTACTGGTAGGTCGTGGTGATGGCGCCCGCCGCGGCGATGTGCCACAGCCGGTGCGCCTGGGGCAGGGCGGCCACAGCGTCGACGATCTGCCCGAACCGTTGCGCGGCGTCGTCGTTGACGTCGTACAGGACCACGACCGACCTGGCGGCGCGATCGCGAAAGGCCAGCCAGACGATCGCGGGCGCGCCGACCGGGACGAGCAGCAATCCCCAGCCGCCGACGATCAGGGCGACGACGACGAGAGCGGCCAGCGCGAACGGCCAGAGCGGCCGGCGCCGGGCGGCGGCCTGGAGTTGCCGGACGATGTCGCTCGGATCGGCGGCGACCAGTTCCTGGACGGAGGCGCCCGTGACATCCCGCATGACGACCCCCGGCGCCGGAGGGGGCGGCAGGTACGCCTGAGGTATCGAGTGATGAGCGGCCGGGCGCGACACGGTGCTGCGGTAGGAGATCGTGCCCGCGCCCATGCGCACATAGTTGCCGCGCGGGCCCGTCCCCACCCTGAACCCGGGTATGCCTACCGAGACCCCGATGCCCGTACGGGACAGATTGAACCGGAACGGTCCAGCCTTGAGGCTCGTTCTCACGTAGAAGCCCATTGACATCCTCCCAAGGAGGAATCCGCCGACGCACTCACCCTGTTACTCAGGGTGGTGCTCGCTGATCAGCCGACGACCACGTCCAGGAAGATCGGCTTCTTGGCGGACAGCAACTGGGTCCCGGCCTCGTCGGTCATCTTCCAGTAGATCTTGCATCTGCCGGGGGAGTCCGATGCGCGGACGCGTACCGCGATGTCGACGGGCTCGCCCGGCTGGACCGGGCGGATCTCGACCCGCTTGGGGGCGCGGCACGGGGTGTCGTTCAGCCGGGTGAGATAGCGTCCCCGCCACGGGATGGTGCCGGTGTTCCTGATCCGCCAGATCTTCGTGAACTCCGTCCCCGTCTTCACCACCGTGCCGTCCGGATGGGTGACGTCCTGCTCGAAGGCGGAATCGTCGTAGGAGGAGGCGGCGCGAGCCGTGGTGCCCGGCGCGGTGGACTCGTCCGCTCCGGAGAGCGGGGCGAGCCAGGTGAAGAGGGCGGCGCCGGCGGCGGCAGCGGCGGTCGCGACCGCCGCGATCACGGCCGGCCTCCTGGCAAGGGGCGGCCGGGGCCGGCGTTCGGGATGCTCTGCCATCCGGACCCCCCTCTCGATGTGCCCGGCACGGGCCTCGGCGGGTCCGGCGCGGGTTCCGTCGTGACCTGTACGGCCTTCGGTGGTGCGGGTTGCGTCGTGACCCGTACGGCCTTCGGCGGTCTCGCTACGTGCGGCGGCGTTCGCGGCCCGCTCCCAGTGGGCTCGCCACTCGCGCCTGGCCTCCTCGGCGTCCTGCCCCAACCGGTTGACGGCGAGGACCCGGACGAACTCCCACGTCGTCTCCCAGGTCGGCAGCACCTGCCCCCGGGCGGCGGCCGCCAGCGAGGATTTCGAGGCCGCCGCGCCCATACGGGTCGACATCTCCGCGAAGGACGGGTCGCCCGCCTCCGCCTTGAGCTCCCACAGGCGGGACGCGAGGGCCGCCACCGGGCCCGCGGCCGGTTCCGGCCGGACCGGTTTTCGTCCGGGCCGAGCTCCCCTGCCCGTCCACTGCGGGTCAGGCTCGTCTCCCTGTGAGCCTGACGTCCCCGGTAATTCCGGCATCTTCACCTGCCCTCTCCGGCACCGTCATCCGGCCGTGTCGACGACCCCGGCATGGGCCTGTGACACCCTGAGAGCAAATGAGATTACCTGAATTGTCCGTATAGGTCCGGAATTCTGCGGTTTACCCCGACATTGTGGTCATTCACCCGCGCATGCCCGGAAGCCGTACTCCGCCGCGAAGGATCGCAATGCCTTCTCGTTCTCGTCCGGTTCCAAGGACTGTTCCACCGCCTTCTTCGCCTCGCCCTCCCTGTCCGCGCGCATCGCCGCCTCCGCGCGTCCGCTGAGTCCGCGCAGGCTCGCGGCCAGCGCCCGGGCGGGCACGAAGAACCCGTTTCGCACCCGCGGGACGTCACCATCGGGCGGCGCGATCGCTTCTATCGCGGCGATGGTGCCGGTCATCGACTCCGACGCGCGGCGCAGTTCGTCCACCTCCTCGCGCAGGTTCGCGGGCGGCTCCTCGCGGAGGTCCGACTGCCGGGACGCTTCCTCGCACACCGCGTCCACGGCGGCGATGTATTGCCTTTTGACGTCCTCGTACGGTTCCTCCTCCGCCACCGAGACCGACGCCCACAGCACGAAGGCCAGGGCCGGCACGACCCCGCCGACGATCACGCGCCACGCCGGGACATGCCTTCTCTCACGCGATCCCATCCGCCGCTCACTCCTTCGGAAGAAAACGCCCTTGGCGCTCTCGCGAGCGCCAAGGGCCGAAGTCCGGCCGAGCTACGCCCCCGTCCCAGCCCGAGATCAACACTGGATCCGGCGCTCCTGCGTCCGCTTGTACAGGGTGGCCACTTCGCTGCCACGCAGGACGGAGTAGAGATGCACCTTCGTCTGGTTGCGGTAGAGCTGGCTGCCGCCGGAGCACTTCCACGAAGGGGTCGTCGTCACGGTGAACGCCGCCCTTCCCTTCTTCACCTCCGAGGTGGCCTTCGTCCGCCAGAAACCTAACCCGCGATACTGCTGGAGGCTCGTCTTGACCACGGCCCGGCGGCCCCACTCGCCCTTCTCACAGTGGACCTGCCTGCTGGTCGTGATGTAGGCGCCGGTCCTGTACGGGGTCTTTATCCGCTGCCAGCCCTTGCAGCGGTCGTGGTACCCGATCCCCAGGAAGGACTTCGCGGACCAGCCCGGCGCCAGGGCGGCCGAGCTGTCCGAGGCGGCGGTGACGCCCAGCCCCGCCTGCGCCGACGCGGACGACCCCGCCATGAGCCCGGCCGTCAGCCCGACGACGAGAGCCGCCCCTGTAATCCCTTTTCGTCCGATCATCGGATCTCCTTTCAAAGAAATCCTCTGCACTTTCCGACTCGGGAGTCCCCGGTCAACCGCGCACGGCGATTCAGCGGAATATCCGCATGCCTGCCAATGGCGCTGGGGAACGGCATCACTCTGACCGCCACTGCCCGGCACGGGCAAGTGACCAATCGTCCAGACATTGTCCAGAGCTATTAGGACAATCAAATCCGCAGGTCAGGGACTTGCTACCGGGATTCAGGCGGCTTCGTTGTCAGCCGGTGAGGTAGCCGCCGGAGGCGTCGATGTCCGTGCCGAGGACGGCGGTGGCGTCGTCGCAGGCGGTGCCGCGGTCCAATACCTGCGGGTATAACCGCTGTCTATGGGCAATCTCCCAGGTCCGCGCGCCCGCTTCAGCGCGATCCGTTCGCGCGATCGTACGAGAGGACCTGTCCGGACAGCGCCAGGTGATCGGACAGCGGGAGCCGGAGCACGAAGCGGGCTCCGCCGCTGGCGGACTTGCCCACCTCAAGGGTGCCGTGATGGGCATGGGCGATCTCACGCGAGATCGCCAGCCCGAGTCCGGTGCCGTTGCGATCGCGCTGGTAGGAGGCGTCAAGCCGGACGAAGCGCTCGAAGATCCGTTTTCTGTCGACCTCGGCGATCCCGTCGCCGTCGTCGGAGACGATCAGCTCGGCGCTGTGCCCGTTGCGGCCGACCTCGACCTCGACCTCGTGGATCGCATGCCGTTGGGCGTTGTCGAGCAGATTGGTGAGCACCCGGACGAGCTCGTTGCGAATGCCCATGACCATCACCCCGGGGGCGAGCCGCAGCTTGTTGCCCAGCCGGTCCACCCGGCGGAAGCACTCCGAGCTCACCAACTCCGCCAGATCGACCGCCTCCGGAATCCTGGCGCCGTTGTACCTGCTCTCGCTGCCGGTCGCCTCGATCCGTGACAGCAGGAGCAGGTCGGTGACGATCGCCTCCAACCGGTCGACGTCGGCCAGAGTCTGATCGATGAGGTCCTCCATGCGAGTCTGGCGTGGGTGCAGCTGCGCCTCCTCCAGCCGGACGCGCAACGCGGCGATGGGATTGCGGAGCTCGTGTGAGACTTCTGAGGCGAACCGGCGCTGCTGCCGGAGCGCCTGTTCCAGCCGTCCCATACAACGGGTGACGGACCGGGTGAGCCGGGTGACCTCGTCCTCGCCGGGGAACGTCAGGAGTTCGTCGTGCACAGGCCATCTGTCCGCGTCGCCGTCCGCGGTTCCCGGGGTGCCGAGTGCGTCGACGTATTGGCGCAGCTTCGTTAGGCGGTCCATTGCGGGGCATCCTCATTTCGCCCAAGCTTTTGGCTGATGGCGGAGCTGAGCTACAGAGCCAGGTTCGATTCTGCATCGACGTCCCGGCACCCCACATCACACATCTGTGCAGGTCAGTGGCAGGAATCCGGTGCGGTTGCGCGCACCGGCCTCTGGAGTCACAGGACAGAGGTTCGGTCACGCGGACTCGCCTGAGGGCTACTCTTCGGAGTCGTCCGTATCCAGGAGCTTCCGGGCGACGCTGAGCAGCAGGTTCACATCGGCGGGCTTCTGCACGTACTCGTTGGCGCCCGCGGCGATCGCCTTCTCCCGCTCCCCGGCGATGACCTTGGCGGTGAGCGCGATGATGGGAAGATCGGCGTGTCGGGGATCGCTACGGATCGTCCGCATGGCCTCGTAGCCATCCATCACGGGCATCATGATGTCCATCAGGACGAGCGAGACCTGCGGATGGCGGGCGAGCATCTCGATGCCCTCCTCGCCGTTCGCGGCGCGCAGCACCGACATCCCCACCCGTCCGAGGACGTGGGTGAGCGCCGTGACCAGGCGCACATCGTCGTCCACGATGAGGACCTGGGTGCCCGACAGCGCCTCCGCCGCGCGGCCGGTCTTCCGCTCGTCTGTTCGCTCCGGCTGGGCCGTACGGTCGGCGAGCCCGCGGTGGGCGGTCAGTTCGACCACGTGGCCGTCGGGCGCGGTGACGACGGGCCGCGCTTCTCCGGGTCCGGGCTCCGTCTCCGCGGGCGCGACCGCCGCCGTTGCCTGGTCGGGAGCATGTTCGCCCAGTTCTTCCCGGAGCGGAGGGACCACGGGCACGTACAACGTGAACCTGCTGCCGCGGCCGAGCCCGCTCTCGGCCACGATCTTGCCGCCGAGCAGACCGGCGAGCTCGCGGCTGATGGACAGGCCGAGACCGGTGCCGCTGGTGTGGCCGGCGGGACCGTGCACCTGTTCGAACGCCTCGAAGATGGTGGTGAGCTTCTCGGGTGGGATGCCGATGCCGGTGTCCTCGACGGTGAAGGCGATGACGTCCTCGGCCGAGCCCAGAGACTCGTCGTCGACGTTGACCGCTCGTTCCACGTGCAGCTTGACATGGCCTTCCGAGGTGAACTTGAACGCGTTGGACAGCAGGTTGCGCAGGATCTGCTGGAGCCGCTGCCCGTCGGAGTAGAGGTCGAGAGGCGCGTCCTCGGACACCTCGATGGCGAAGTCGAGCCCGTGCTCCGTGGAGATGGGCCGGAAAGCGGTGTTCACGTAGTCGAGCAGCGTGGCCAGCGGAAGGTACTTCGGCCGGATGTCCATCCGGCCGGCCTCGACCTTCGACAGATCGAGGATGTCGTTGATCAGCTGCAGCAGATCGGACCCCGACCAGTAGATGTTGTGCGCGAACTGCTCTTCTTCTGAGGAGAGGTGACCTTCGGCGTTGTCGGCCAGCAACCGGGCGTAGATGAGCAGCGAGCTCAGCGGCGAGCGCAGCTCGTGCGACATGTTCGCCAGGAACTCCGACTTGTACTGCGAGGCCGAGGACAACAGCGCCGCCTTCTCCGCGAGCTGCTCGTTGGAGCGCTGCAGCTCGGTCTGCTGCCTCTGCAGCTCCTTGGAGCGTTCCTGGAGCTGGGTCGTCAGCCGCTGCGACTCGCCGAGCAGCGCCTCCGTACGCGAGTTGGCGATGATGGTGTTGATCGCGACCCCGATGGTGTCGACGAACTGGTCGAAGAAGGCCAGGTGCACGTCGGAGAAGCGGCTGAACGAGGCCAGTTCGATGACGCCGAGCACCTTGTCCTCGAAGGGGATCGGGATGATGACGACGCTCGTCGGCGTACCCTCCCCGAGGCCCGAGCGGATCGTGATGTAGTCGGGCGGGGCGTCCGCCACGAGGATGCGCTTCTTCTCCTGGACGGCCTGCTGGACGAGGCCGTGGCCCGGGATTCCCGTGGTGTCGACGGTTCGCCCCTGCGAGCCGTAGCCGGCGATGTAGGCGAGCCCCTTCCCTGGTCCGCCTTCGCGGTCGCTGTCGCTGTCGGTGTCGGTGAGGAAGAACGCGCCGTACTGCGCGTTGACCAGCGGGGTGAGCTCGCGCAGCACCAGGTCGGCGACCTCCGTGAGGTCGCGGTGACCCTGCATCAGCCCGGCCAGGCGGGTGAGGTTCGACTCCAGCCAGTCCTTGGCCCGGGTGGTCTCGCGGAGATTGGAGACCATCTGGTTGATGTTGTCCTTCAACTCCGAGACCTCACCGCGGGTCTCGACGGCGATGACGCGGGACATGTCACCCTGTGTGACGGCCGAGGTCACCTCGGCGATGGCGCGGACCTGGGTGGTGAGGTTGAGCGCGAGTTCGTTGACGTTGTCGGTGAGGTCCTTCCACATTCCGGATACGCCGCGGACCTGGGCCTGGCCGCCGAGGTTGCCTTCGGTGCCGACTTCGCGGGCGACGCGGGTGACTTCGGAGGAGAACGAGGACAGGGTGTCGACCATGGTGTTGATGGTCGATTTGAGTTCGAGGATTTCGCCGCGGGCGTCGACGTCGATCTTCTTGCCGAGGTCTCCTTGGGCTACGGCGGTGGCGACCTGGGCGATGTTGCGTACTTGGCTGGTGAGGTTGTCGGCCATGAAGTTGACGTTGTCGGTGAGGTCTTTCCAGACTCCTGATACGCCGCGGACGTGTGCGCGTCCGCCGAGTCGGCCGTCGGTGCCGACTTCGCGGGCGACGCGGGTGACTTCGTCGGCGAAGGCGGACAGTTGGTCGACCATGGTGTTGACGGTGTTCTTGAGCTGCAGGATCTCGCCCTGGGCGTCGACGGTGATCTGTTTGGACAGGTCGCCGTTGGCGACGGATGTCGTGACCTCGGCGATGTTGCGGACCTGGGTGGTGAGGTTGAGCGCGAGTTCGTTGACGTTGTCGGTGAGGTCCTTCCAGACTCCGGATACGCCGCGGACCTGGGCCTGGCCGCCGAGGTTGCCTTCGGTGCCGACTTCGCGGGCGACGCGGGTGACTTCGGAGGAGAACGAGGACAGGGTGTCGACCATGGTGTTGATGGTCGATTTGAGTTCGAGGATTTCGCCGCGGGCGTCGACGTCGATCTTCTTGCCGAGGTCTCCTTGGGCTACGGCGGTGGCGACCTGGGCGATGTTGCGTACTTGGCTGGTGAGGTTGTCGGCCATGAAGTTGACGTTGTCGGTGAGGTCTTTCCAGACTCCTGATACGCCGCGGACGTGTGCGCGTCCGCCGAGTCGGCCGTCGGTGCCGACTTCGCGGGCGACGCGGGTGACTTCGTCGGCGAAGGCGGACAGTTGGTCGACCATGGTGTTGACGGTGTTCTTGAGCTGCAGGATCTCGCCCTGGGCGTCGACGGTGATCTGTTTGGACAGGTCGCCGTTGGCGACGGATGTCGTGACCTCGGCGATGTTGCGGACCTGGGTGGTGAGGTTGAGTGCCATGAAGTTGACGTTGTCGGTGAGGTCCTTCCACACCCCGGACACGCCGCGGACCTGCGCCTGGCCACCCAGCTGTCCTTCGGTGCCGACCTCGCGGGCCACTCGGGTGACCTCGTCGGCGAAGGCTGACAGCTGATCGACCATCGTGTTGACGGTGAGCTTCAGCTCCAGCAGCTCACCCGTCGCCTCGACGGTCACCGACCGGGTCAGATCGCCGCGGGCCACGGCCGTCGTCACCACCGCGATGTCCCGCACCTGTGCGGTGAGCCTGCTGGCCATCGTGTTGACGGCCTCCGTCACGTCCCGCCAGCTGCCGGACAGCCCGTTCACCTTGGCGCGCCCGCCGAGGCGTCCTTCCGCGCCGACCTCGCGGGCCACCCTGGTGACCTCGCTCGTGAACAGCGACAGCTGGTCGACCATCTGGTTGACCGTCTCCCCGAGCCGGCGCAGGCTGCCGCACAGCGGCCGGCTGTCGTCATGCAGGTCCACCCGCTGGGTCAGGTCGCCCCCCACGACCGCCTCCAGGACGCGCGTCGCATTGGCGGTCGGCACGACCAGCACATCGACGAGCGAGTTCGCCGCGTTGAGCGTCGCCGTCCAAGCACCCTGGCCAGGGCTGGCGGACATTCGCTCGTCGAGCCGGCCGTTGCGTACGACCTCGCGCCGGACCCGGCTCAACTCATCCGAGAAGTGCAGATTGCGGTCGGCGATCTGGTTGAAGACGGCGGCCAGCTCGGCAGTCATGCCGTCCTGGTCCGTCGGCAGCCTGACCCGGAAGTCCCCGTCGCGCAGGGCTTCCATCGCCGCCAGCAACGGGCGCAACTCGACCGGGCGAATCGCATGGGAAGAAACGGTGGCGCGTTGGACACCCATCGACGTGTCCTCCTTCGTCGATGCCCATCTATCGAAGTTATCCATGTTATACCGATATGTACGTCTTTTGATCTTTTTTTATATTGTTTGGCATTTAGATGGCATTCGCTGGTTGTGATCACCATGTTCTAGCCGATGTGCGGACCTTGCTTATCCCATGTACGGGTAATGTTGGCTTTCATGTTTCAGAAAGGTCGTCGGTCGCTGTCGTCGCCCGGCGGCCCGGAATGTTGCGCGCGTACCTGGGCCGTTGTCTGATGTATATATGGTGATGAAACGGAAGGGAAACCGCCCGCATATCGCCGACGCGTCGTCCCGGCCCGGCTGGCGTGGCCGAGCCAGTGAATGGCGCCCCGTCGCCGCTCTCCTCCAGGCCATCGAGACCGGCCGGGGCTCCATGGTCCTGGTCGAGGGCCGGTCGGGAATGGGTAAGACCCAGCTGCTCCACCGGGCCACCGAAGCGGCCGCGCGGACAGAGATCGCGGTCGCCCACGGCGCGGCCGAGGAACTCGGCCACCTGGCGCCCCTGGCACTGCTGGCGACGGCGTTCGACGAGCCGGCGCTCACCTCACCGGAGCCCGCGACGACATCGGGGCAGTGCGCCGATGCGGCCGATCTTCGGCTGTCGCTGGTGGAGCGGCTGCGCGCCCTTCTGGAAGAGCGGGCAGGGCGGGGCCCGCTGCTGATCACCCTCGACGACCTGCACTGGGCCGATCCGACCACCCAGCTGGTGCTGCGGTCACTGCTGCCGGAGCTCTCCTCGTACCCGCTCGGGTGGATTCTGGCCCGCACCAGCGGGATGGGCGATTCAGGCGTGGACGGGCTGTACGAACTGCTGGAACAGGAGGGCGCCGACCGCGTCGTCCTCGGGCCGCTGGACGACCTGGCGGTGGCCGAGATCGTCGCCGACACCTTCGGCGCGCCGCCCGGGCCGGACATCGTGGAGATGGCGGCGGAAGCGAAGGGAAACCCGTTCCTGCTCGTCGAACTGCTGAGGACGTGCAAGCTCGACGGCGTGATCGAGGTCGTCGCGGGCAGCGCGCGGCTGACCTCGACGGCACGCGTTCAGGTGAGCGCGCGAAGCCCGCTGATGAGCTTGTCCGCGCCGACCCGGCGGTTGCTTCAGGTGGCCGGGATCCTGGGCCGCTCGTTCTCCGTGGACGATCTGGCCGAGATGCTCGGCGAGCCGGTCGACGGACTGCTGCCGGGGCTCGCCGAGGCGGTCCGCGCGGGGATCGTCGTGCCCGCGGTGGACCGGCTGACGTTCCGTCACGATCTGCTGTGGCAGGTCGTGACGGACATGATCTCCGACCCTGTGCGCACGGCACTGCAGCGACAGGCCGGATTCATGCTGCTGCGACGCGGCGCGGTCGTGCCCGCCGCCGGGCACTTCATGCGCTGCGCCAGGGTCGGCGACACCCGGGCGCTCGACGGGCTGGACCGGGCGGCACGTGCGGTGCTGCCCTACTCGCCGCCGTCCGCGGTGGACCTCGCCGTCCGGGCGCTCGAGCTCACCGGCCCGGCGGATTCCGATCTCCTCGCCCGTACGTCGACGGCGGTGGAGGCGCTGACGGCCGCGGGACGGCTCGCCGAAGCGATCGAGTCCGCGCGGGCGGCGCTGCGGCGGGCGCCGCCCGGACCGTGGACCGATCGCATGCGGTGTGAGCTGGTGTCCGTCCTGCTGCAGAGCGGCCGAGCGGCCGAGGCGGTGGCCGAGGCCGAGGGCCTGCTCACGCGGCCCGACCTCGACGACGAACTGCGCGGCACGGCTGAGCTCGCGATATTCCACGGGCTGATGGGACTGCACGACTTCGGGCGCGGGCGGGCACGGGCGAACGCGGTCCTCGCCGACCGCGCGGGTCACCAGGACACCGCGCTGGTCGGAGCGCTCCTGCTCAGCGCGCACATCGCCTGGGAGGAAGCCCGCGCGGCCGACGCGTTCCGCCACGTCCATGAGGCCATCCGCATCGCGAGCACCGGATCCGTCGCCGCCCGGCGCGCCCACCCACGACTGTTCCTGATCCGCTGCCTGTTCGGGGTGGGACGGTACGCGGAGGGCGAGAGCGTCATCAGGGCCGCCGCCGCGGACTTCGACGCCTACGGACCGACCACCCACGTCGCCACCCCGGCGTTCTTCCGGGCCTGCCTGTCGCTGGCCACCGGCCGCCCCGACGACGCCGCTGCGGAGGCCGAGGTCGGGTTGAAGGCCGCCGACGAGATGGGCGCGTACGCGTTCGCGCTGCTCGGACTGGCGGTCCTGGCCATCGTCGAGTTGCGTCGCGGCAACATGGAGACGGCCGCGCGATACGTCGAACGCTTCGAGACCAAGCAGCAGGAGGCGCACGGCCCGATGTACGGGTCCGTCTGGGGCACGTGGGCCGGCGCGCTGGTCCACGAGGCCCAGAGCGGGCCCGAGAGTGCGATGGAAGCGCTCGGCACCTGCTACGAGGACATCAGGAAGCGGCGCTGGCTACTCATGCTGGAGCCGGACGCGGCGGCCTGGATGACCCGTACCGCGCTGGCCGCCGGGCGCCGCCCGGCCGCCGCGCGCGTGGTGGAGACGGCCCGGCAGATCGCGCACGACAACCCCGGCTTCCCCGCTCTGGCCGCCTCGGCCGCCCATGCCCACGGCATCCTCCACGGGGACACCACCGCGCTGGCCCAGGCGGCAGCACACCACAGCGACCCGTGGGGCGCCGCCTCCGCCGCGGAGGACCTGGGAGTCCTGCTGACCGCCGGCGCGTCGGACGATGCGCGAGGCGACAGAAAGGCGGCGATCGCCGGGTTCGAGGAGGCGGCCGACGCGTACCTGAAGATCGGCGCACTGCGGGACGCGGCCAGGGTGCGCGCCCGGCTGCGGAAGCTGGGCGTACGCCGCCGCCACTGGAACTACGCGGAGCGGCCCGGCACGGGATGGGACAGCCTCACCGACACCGAACGCAGTGTCGCCGCTCTCGTCGCACAGGGACTCACGAACCGTCAGGTGGCCACCCAGATGTTCCTGTCTCCCCACACGGTCTCGTTTCACCTGCGCCAGGTCTTCCGCAAACTCGGCATCGCCTCTCGGGTCGAACTGGCCCGCAACGCCGCCGAACAACCGCCTCAAAACCCGGGCCTTCGCGACTGAGTCTCCAACAGCCACCGCGCTCCCAATTGCTCATCGGCCGGCATTATGCCGCGTCTGTTCAAATGCATATGGGTCAGGCTCCGGACAATGCCGATATCGCCGACCAGATCTGAGAGATCGTCTGCCGTGCGGGTTTCATACAACCCTCTAATATGCGTGAGCCAGGGCGCCTGCCCCTCCGCCAGCACGTTCATGAGCTCCTTGCGGGCCTCATGCGCACGTCGTCGTGACACCTTCCGCGCCGGCGGCCCCGCGCTCATGCGGGTCAGCACCTCAGTGACGACATCGGCGGGAGCGCGCAAAGAGCCGAGATAGAGATGGGTCAAGGCGGCCGCCAGCAGGGCCCTGTCCTCTTGCGCCCGCCGGAGTGGCCTGAGGCAGGCGAGCGCGGATCTGCTGTCTTCGCAGAAGGAGCGTTCGCAGGCTGCCAGGCCCGCGGCACCGCCATATCGGCGGATCTCCGGGCGGTAGGGCTCAATGGAGAAGCCGGTCACGAGGTCCCTGCCGGCCAGTACCCGAAGCACCTGACTCATTTCGACGACATTCGCGTCCTCGCTCCGGATCCTGATCCGGAGCTGCCGGACGGGATCGTCGTACCGGACGAAGAACCACCGCGCCTTCCGGCGCTCGAGATGGTTGCCGAGGACGCGGATCACCTCGTCCTCGTCATCGGGATCCGCGACCACGTGGAAGGCCCACCACCGGTCGCCGGGAAGGCGCATGACCGGCTCGGTCACCTGGGAGACCTCCGCCGGTATGGGGGGATGTTCCGTGTCGACGACGGTGGCGACGAATTCGACGGGGCGGCCGGCCATCCCGCTGACGAACGACTCCTCGACCCATTCACGCCCACGGCGCCTCTCGTCCGCGAGGAGGTCCAGGTGCAGGGGGTTTTCAAGGTCGAGCAGCAGCCGCGTATCTCCCTCCCCGACATGGACGTACCTGGGCATCGGCGGACCGCCGGGCGTTTCGCCGATCCGCCACCTGGCCGGGGAGATGATCAGATCGCCGATCTCCACCCGCGGCAGTGCGCTGTTCGTCGCGGGCAGGGCGCCCCAGTCCCAGCCGGGAACGGCGGTGCCGAAGGCGGACACCCGATGGGCGAAATCCAGGAGCGGGGGAGCGTCACCGGTGTTGACCAGGTGGTGGGTACGTGCGACGACCTTGCGCCCGTCAGTGCGCGACCGCAGGTACGGCACGCCGTCCGAGATGCCGACCACCAGGTCGGCGGGCCGTGACACGGGCCGTTCCGCGGTGGAGGGAGCCGACGACCAGGCGAGCAGCCCTTCGTACGGGGAACAGCCGGTGGCGAGGTTCCGCAGAGCGTCCTGCCAATAGTCGATGGCCAGGAAAAGCGCCTCAGAGCCCTCAGGACGCACCGCCGCCGCGACCTGCTCCGCCACCCGCGGGTCCAGCCCGGCGAAGCGCGAGAAGGCGCGGCCGCCGGGGCAGGCCAGTCCTCGTGGCCCCAGCACCCAGCCCGGGTCCCGGGGGTCGCCTGTCCTGGTGCGTTGGACGAAGACGTCGTACGACACGGCCGCCCGGCTCAGGACGGGCAGGGTGGCGACGTCCTCCGGAACGATCGAGACCCTGTTCGCCGCCGCCCGCCGGATCAGGGCGGCCCGGAGTGCCGTCAGCCGCGGGGAATCGGCCACGCCCGGTGCCGGTGGTCGCTCCTCGTCCAGCACCCGCTCGAAGGGGACCTCCTCATGCCCGAAACGTCGTTCGAACCTCTCCGCGAAGTCGGCGATCCACGGGTCCGGCTCCCGCGCCATGGCCAATCGCAGCAGGATCGGCATGGCCGCGAGCAGGGCGTGCTTCAGGGCGTCCGGCGCCCGGCCGTCCACGGACATGGCCAGATCCACGGCCAGGCACGTGCGGGCACCCCGCCAGTCGAAGAGCTCGGTCGTCTTCTTGACCGCCTCGATCCCCTCCCCGAGCGGGCATCGCTCGAGCCGGCGCAGCATGGGAATCCGGTGGTCCAACTCATGCGGCGCAGGTCGACGGGCGGAGCTCACCAGCAACCCGCCCTCCCGCAGCCGGCCGACCAGGGCGCGAGGATCGAGGATCCCCGGGTCCGTGCGGTGAACCAGTTCGACAACGGAGTCGATGTCACGTGGCTCGGCGCAGTAGTCGCAGATCGCGTCGACGATGGGCAGTCGTCGCACCGAACGCATGGTCACGTCGTTGCCGGGCGGTGCGAACAGGATCCGCCGGGCGGTCACCCGCCGGCTGGGGTTCACCTCGACGGTGGCGGCGGTGCTGTCAGCGAGCCGGCACGCCACGGTGGCGTCCAACCTGACCCTCTTGGTGAAGGCGCGTGGGCGGAGTTCGTCCTGGTCCGCGCCCCAGGTGGTGAAGCCCGTGGCGGCGAACAGCCCGAAGGGCGTGGGACGATGGCTCATCCGGTTGGCGTACTTGAGTAAGGTCCGCAGCATTCGCCGATGGGCCTCGGGATCGGGCTGCCAGGCTCCCGACGCATAAAGGTCCAGGCGGGTCGCGAAGCGCGGGTTGGCCACCCAGACGGCCTCGGCCACGACGGCGTTCGACCACAGCCGGATGACGGGATCCCCCTCGTGGTCGGGCAGGTCGTACGGCAGGACGGGCATGCGGACCATCACGAGCGGTAGCGCCGACCACGCTTCTCGCTCAGGCATTCGGCGTACGCTCCGGGCTGCCCCCGGTGTCCCAGATCCGCCACAGCCGCGCGTAGATGTCGTCGCGGCGGAGCAACTCGTCGTGCGAGCCCACTTCGGCGATCCGGCCGCCCGACATGGCGATGATCTGGTCCGCCCGGGCGGCCGTGTCCAGCTTGTGAGCGATCTGGATGACCGTGTGGCCATGGAGTGAGCGGCGGAGCACGTCGTCCAGCCGCCGCCGCGTCGTTCTGGGGAGCGCGGAGGTGGCCTCGTCGAGGATGAGGATCGCCGGGGGACTCAGCAGGATTCGGGCCAGGGCGAGTTGCTGCGACTCCGCCGGCGTCGGGACGTACGCCTCTTCGCCCAGCTCGGCGTCGATGCCCCCGTCCAGCCGCGAGATCCAGGACATCGCGCCGGTGGCTTCCAGAGCGGCGGTCACCTGCTCGTCCGTGGCTGTGGGCAGGAACAGGCGCAGGTTGTCCGCGACGCTCCGTTTGAAGACGTGGTCTTCCTGAGTGACCAGCGCGATATGACGGCGCAGAACGCTCGGCGGGAAACTCGCGAGGTCGGCGCCCCCGACGAGTACGCGTCCCCGTGACGCGGGCTGGACTCCGGCCATGAGCAGAGCCAGGGTGGTCTTGCCCGCCCCCGACGGGCCCACGATCGCCGATCTGGTGCCGTGTCCGATTCGCAGGTGGGCGTCTTCGACCACGGGACGGCCCGGCTCGTAGGCGAAGCTCACGCCTTCCACCACCACCGATCGGTCGATCGGTTCGGGGCCGGACCCCTCGATCTCCCGCGGCGGCTCGGGCACTCCGACGATCCTGGCCAGCCCGGCCGAGCCACTCTGGAACTCGTCGAACCAGTGGGCGAGGTCGTCGAGCGGCCCGATCAGGGCTTGCGTGTAGAGGACGACGGTCGTCACCTCACCGACCTCCGCCAGCCCAAGGCCGGCCAGCCACGCCCCGACGCCGGCGGTGACGACCAGGGGCAGGAAATAGCCGATCTGCACGAGGGGGAACCACCGGGCCGACAGATCGACAGGGGTGACGGCGGCCTGCCTGGCCTCGGCCACGCCGGAGGCGATCAACCGAGCACGCCGGCCGCCGAGGTCGAACGCCTCCACCATCTGCGCGCCCTGCGCTGTCTCCAGCACCAGGGTCGACAGCCGTGACTGGGCGGCGAGCTCGCTCCCGTACGCTTTCCGGAGCCGCTCGGCATACCTGCGCGTCGCCACCACGATGATCGGAACACCGACCAGCACCGTCCAGCCCAGCAGCGGGTTGGCCACGAAGGAAGCGGTGACCGTCAGCACAAGGGTGAGCAGCGCGGCCACCGTCTCCGGCAACCCGGATCTCACGATCTCGTGGATGACCTGCATGTCGTTGGTGGACCGGGAGAGGATCTCACCCGTCCCCACGCTCTCGACCCGCTGCAGCGGCATTCGCAGGATGCGGCTGACGAACGTCTCGCGCAGCTCGGCGAACACTCTCTCGCCCAGCCTGAAGGCCGACTTCCTGGCGAAGAACACCAGGAGGCCCTGGAGCAGGACACCCGCCGCGATTCCCGCGACGGCGAGGTCCAGTGGAAATCCCGGCGACTTGTGCGCGATGCCGTCGACCACCTCGCCGAGCAGCATCGGCGGCACCAGCCCGACGGCCACCGCCACGAGGTAGAGGCAGACGACGGCGCCCAGCGTGCCGCGGTTGGACCGCAGCAGCCGCCGGACTTCGGCGCGGATCGTCGCGCTGTCGGCCGTCGGCAGGGCGGCGTGCAGGGCGGCGTGCAGGGCTGCGTGCTGGGTGGGGTGCAGGGTGGCGTCAGGCATCCTGGGTCTCCTGTGTGACCACGGCTCGGTAGGTCTCGCAGGTCGTGAGCAGTTGGCGGTGGGTTCCGCTGACGAGGTCGCGTTCCAGGTAGAGCACCCGATCGGCGAGCTCAAGGAACGCCGGGCTCCGCGTCAGCACCACGGTGCCCAGTTTCTGCCGGAAGGAGCGCAGGCGCGACGCGACCTCCTGCTCGGTGGCGCTGTCCAGCGCCTCTGTCGGCCGTACCATGACCAGATAGGGGCTCTGACGTGCGAGCGCGGAGGCGAGAGCCAGCCGCTGGCGCTGACCGCCCGACAGGTTGCGCGCACGCGGTCCCACCGCCAGGTCCAGGCCCTCGGGGCTCAAGGTCAGCAGGTCGTCGCAGCCGGCCGCGCGCAGAGCCTCCAGCACTTCGTCATCACTGAGACCACCGGCCGGGTCGACAGCCTCACGGATGGTTCCGGAGAAGAGGAACGGCTGCGCGCCGTGATGGAGCACCGTCCCGCGTACGTCGGAGCGAGGGGCCTCGGCCAGTACGGTGCCGCCGATCGAGGCTCGCCAGTCGGGATCGTCGGCTCGCAGCCCTGCCAGGTGTTGCGCGATCCGCGTCTCGTCGGCCGGTGATCCGGGAATGACGACGACCAGCTCTCCCGGCCGGACCACGGTTCCCGTGCGAGGTGCGGTCAGGTCACCCGAGAGCAGGCCCGGTTCGGCTGCGCGAGGCTGCTCCCGGTCAGGGCCTCCCAGGCAGGCGTTGTAGTTCTCGGTCGCGACCGATGCCCCGGCCCGGGTCGTCACGAAGTCCGCGACCGATCCGACGGGCCCGACCAGGAACACCGCCGCGGCACAGAACGCGACCAGTGTGCCCGGCTCGATCTCGCCGCTCAGCGCCAGCCGTCCGCCGGCCCAGGTGACCAGGATGAGCAGCAGGTTCGGCAGGAAGACGGCGGAGGCCGACAGCAGCGCCTGGGTGCCTCCCACCGCGACGCCCGCTCGCAGTGTCTGCTTCGACACGACTCGGTAGTGCTCCTCGAAGGCGGCCTGCGCTCCGAGACCGCGGAGCATCCGCAGCCCTCCCGCGAGGTCGACCCCCAGTTCGTTCAGCGTGCCGAGGAGTTTCCTGTGGGCGCGTTGCCGGCCCTCCAGCGGCACCGCGATCCTGGTGGTGAGGAGGGAGACGAGCACGACGCCGAGCAGGACGGCCCCGCCGAGCGGCAGGGACTCCGCGAGCAGGTACGTGGCGATCACCGCCATCGCGGCGATCGAACCGAGCAACCGCGCGATGGCGTTCGGGAAGCCGCCGATCGCGTCGGTGTCGGAGTTGACCGAGGTGCCCAGCTCGCCCGTGGAGCCCTGCGCCCCTCTGGTGACCCGATCGCCCAGACGGGCCTTCAAGTCGAACGACACCCGGATCCTCAGCTTGGCCGCCACGACGTAACGGGTGATCGACGCGGCGATGGTGACCGCCGCCAGCGCCGCCAGGAGCGCGATCGAGCCGATGAGGCCGCCGGAGGCCGGGTCGATCAGAGTCGCGAGAATCCTGCCCAGCGACCACGGGATCAACGCCTCCGCGCCCCACTGCGCCATGGCCAGCGCGACGAGCAGACCGACTGTCGCTTTGTTCTCCCGAATGGGGTCCGACAGCGCAAGGTGGTTCACGACTGCTCCTCGGCATCCGCCTCAGGGGGCAGGAGGGGGATCTCTTTCACGTCCGGATAAAGCGCTCGCAGGGCATCCATTCCGGCGACGCGGCCGATCTCGGCGAGGAGGTCGGCCGCGATGTCGAGGAACGGTCCCCTTCTTGATCCCGCGGCGAACTTGAGCAGGCCGCGCGGCCGGCTGACCCGTGGGATGACCGCGTCGAACCGGTGCGATCGGAAACCGAAGCTCGCGCCGTGGACGAGGCGGATTCCTCGGGCGGCGGCCACGTGGCGCAGCACACCCAGTACGAACCCATGGTTGGCGACGCTGTCCTCGGCCAGTTCGATGATGACGAACGGGGCGTCGCGGATGATGTCGTTCTCCGAGGCGAGCGAGGGGTGAACCACCGAGCCGAACACGCCGCTGACCGTCGCCAGTCTCTCGGCGACGTACCGGTTGTTGGCGTACACCTGGCCCGAGTGCCGTCGATGCCAGGCCGGGCGGAACAGGAAGGGAGCGTCCAGCGCCGCGAGGTCGGCGGCGCTCGGCCCGGCACCGGTCACCCCGCGCACCAGCCGCAGCACCTTCGCCAGTTCGCCCGCCCGCGGCACCCCGCCGACCGTCCCGTGGTGATGGAGGACGTTGGCGACGCCGAGGTTGGCCAGTTCGAGCCCCTGCTGGTCGAGTTTGAGCGCCGAGCGCACTTCGACGAACGTCACGGCGTCACGCCCTGCCATCGCCTCCAGCACCTGCCGCATCGGCCAGGCCGGGGAGATCAGCGTGGTGTCCGCGATCACCACCCGGGGGCGGGCCGGATCCTCCGCCCAGGCGCGCAGCCACCGGCGCAGCGGCAGAACATCCAGAGTGCGGCTGTACCGAACCGGCTCGATGAGGAGGATATCGGCGCCGGAGAACGAGGCCGGGTCGGTCAACGCCGACGGCGGGATCTTCTCGTGAGAGACGGCGGAGGACGCGAGGTACTCCAGGAGGAGGTCGGTTTCGAAGTAGTCACCCCAGTACGCGATTTTCAACGGGTGCGCCTCGGACGGGTGCAACATATGGATGAGCGATTGCAGCACATGGGTGAGCGCGGCCATGCCGCTGGAGAAGGCGACGCTCTCCAGCACCCATCCGGCGGGCACCTGCTCTGCCACGGCGGCGGCCAGCCGTGCCTCCAGGTGCGAAGCCGTCATGTTCCGTTCATAACTGTGGTCGAGCGCGCACCCGCTGGGCAGCACGGTCCGGAGCATCGTGTCGGGCGAGCGGAATCTCTGTTCGCTCATCGCGTGCGCCCGTCTCAGCAGCAGTGACCTGAGTGTTTCCGCGGCTCGATCGAGCTCGTGCTCGGCCAGGATGCCCCGGGTGACGTCGACGTCCGCGAGCCGGTGGTGCAGCAACCGCCAGTCCGGCAGGTCCTCGTAAGGCAGCTCCATTGTCTCCCGGACCAGCTCGGCGAGCAGATTCTGCTCGACCGCCAAGAAATCATCCATCAATCCCGCTTGCCGATGAAGAGGCGTGCCCCGCCGCCTTGGTGGCAGGGCACGCCGGAAGGAGTCAGTTGGTCTTCGGCTTGTTCATCGCCAGGATCGTGAGGTCGTCGCGGATCTCCCGGATCTCGGTGCCGACCACGGGCGTTTCCCGGATGTCGAGCGATTCCACCTCGGCGAACAAGTCGGCCAGATCCTTTTCCAGCAGCTCGATCGCATTCATTTGGCTCCCCTTTCTTGGCTAACCCGCGGCGGACGCCGCGGGTCGTCTGTAAACGGACGAGGCGTAACTCCCTTCATGGCCGGCGAGCGCGGAGCCGTCGGGCAGAACGACGGCTCCGAGAGCGTCGTGCGCCCTGTCCAGCCAGTGGAGGAAGGCCAGCCCGTCCTCGCCGAGCTCGGTCCGGGCGCCATCCCCGTGCAGGCCCCGCCTGAACTCCCGCGCCCGCGCCCACGCGACTGCGATTCGGTGCAGGATCTCCGGGTCCGGTTCGGCGTGAGAGCGACGGCGGGTCAGCAGCGCCAGGTAGAGCAGGGTCTGGTGCACGTACACGTGGTAGGCGCTGACGGCGCGATCGGCGCTGAACCGGCGGACTCTCAGCTCGTTCCCGCTCCAGGGGATGGGGATGGTGTGACTCTCGGCGTCCACGTAGCCCGGCCGGAAGATCGTGCGGGCGAGCCCGATGTCGAAGAGCTTCTGGTGGAGCGACTCATGCAGGATCGACTCGGCGGCGTCGTGGACGTTCCGCAGCGCGGACACGTTGACGAAGATCAGCTTGGGCGTCTGAGCGAAGTGCCCGCTGACGATCGCGCCGGTGATCGGCACGAGACCGTAGGCGCACCGCAGGACGTCGGGAGCGACCACGGGCAGGGCTTCGGCGAGCAGGTCCATCGCCTCGTCGGCGGCCCTCTCAAGGTCGTCTCCGACCTCGACGGCCTCCACCAGCAGGTTTTCGCCGTCCGCGACGGTCTGGGCATTCCAGCGGGACACGACCGCCTCGCCGGCGCGGGTGCCCCGCATGGCGCGGCATACGCGAGGACGGAAATGCCGGGACCGTGACTCGTCGACGGCGAGCTCTCCGTCGCCGCCTGCGATGACCAGGAAATTGTTGACGGCCGCATGGGCGGCTTCCTTCCGCCCGGCCTGGAATTCGCGGAGCGCGAGATCCAGAGCACCCCGGCGCAGGGCCTCAAGCTGAGGGGCCGCACAGGCGTTGAGCGCCGCCCGATCGATATGGGTCACATCAGCGCACAGTCTGCCGAGCCCGCGGTAATAGACCTCGGCCGTCCGGTCGGCGTTGTCGCCGTCACCGAACATTCCTGTGGCCAGGTGGCTCGCCACCTCCGAAACCGTCGCCGCTGCCTCGACAGCCGATTGGTGCACCGGTGTCACCCTTCCAGGGAAATCAGATCGTGGGCCGCGAGTTGACGTAGTTGCTCGTTCACCAGGGAATTGCACTGATCGATATTGACTGCGGGCATGATGCGCGAAACGCGCTCAGCCGTCGCCGACACGGTCTGGCCGTCGCAGATCTCCAGCAAATAGAGCTTGAATCTGTCGACGATCAGCGTGGCGACGGGTTTGCGCACGAATATGAAGGCGCCCGTCAGGTCGGCGAAGCGCTCCAGCTCCCAGCCCATGGTCCGGCGAATAACGGAATCGGCCATGTGATTCCCGAAGGTCGCAGTTCATCTCCGACTACCGACCATAGCAATGCCCTCGTTTGACTGACAAGGGGATTTGCTGGCGTCCACTCAAGCTTGTGAATAACGCGCGCCGAGTTTGAATTAGACACTCCTGTTTTCATTGGATTATAAATATTGTGCGGCAGTGTTTATGTTTTGACCCGGGTGTCCACGTCTGTACTGTCATCACATACTGCGCAATAACGGAAGGACCGTCGATGATGCGTTTACGTCGGATCGGAGCCGTCTTGGCGGCACTGGCGCTCACGGTCGGGCTCATGGCGGTGAGCGGGGTGCCCGCGCAGGCCGCCGTCCCGGCGCGGACCGTCAAGATCATGACTTGGAACGTGTGCGGGAACAACGGCGACTGCCAGTATTACGAGGACCCGGACGGGCTGGTCGCGGCCGTCAGATGGCACCTGCTCGGCCACGGCGCCCCCATGGACGCGGCCATCATCCAGGAGTTCTGCAGCTCCTTCGCCAAGCCACTCGAACGCGAGCTGGAGACCCACTACGGGCGCGGATGGGACGTGCGCTTCGCGCCCATCAAGATCAAGCGAGGTGCCGACCCGGCGGCCGCGCCCAACAAGCAGTGCGTCCGCGGTCGCGGCGACTACGGCATCGCGATCGCCGTGCCCGAGGAGAACACCTGGTACGGAATCACGTACCTGCCCTCCGTGGAGGGCGCCGAATGGCGGGTGGCCGTGTGCGCCACCGTCGAGTCGTGGCTGGTGAAGCTCTGCAACGCGCACTTCAGCAACGGCGGCGAGGACCCCACCGGCAGCTTCCGCGCCCAGCAGGTCACGGCCTATCGGGAATTCGTCTGGCCGTCCCGCTTCCGGGTGATCTTCGGCGGTGACCTCAACCGGACGCCGCCCGGAAGCGCCGCCTCCGGTGGTCTCACGCCCTTCTATGACGCGTTCGTCGAGTGCGCGCAGGCCGATCAATCCTCCCCGCGTACGGGTCCCGGGACGTACTACACGACCTCCCCGCACGACAACGACGCGACCGTGAAGCTGGACTACCTGTTCACCCAGACGGGCATCGCGCACACCTGCGGCGTACCGGGATCTCCGGTCGAGTCCTCCGATCACCGGCCCATGTGGATGACCGTGAACCTGCCCGCGACGTAGCGCCGGCCTTCGCGGAGCTCGGCGGCGAGGTGTCCGACGACGTCTCGCCGGCCGGACGCGACGAGCTCGTGGTCCGCCGGAGCGCCGCGCCGCCCTGGCCACGACACCGGCCGGCCGCCTCCCGCCCGACCCGCTGGAGTCGGAAAGGCCCAGGCAGACGCCTACGAAGCCGCCGTTCGCTCGCCAAATGGCGGGTGGCCGGCCGCACGCCGGCCATCACCGGCACGGTGGTCTGGAGCGAACTCGGCCATCCCCGCCACCTCATCGCCGACGCCACGGAGGTCACCCGCCTGCGCACCGGAGCCATCGTCGGCGTCGCCACCCAACTGCTCGCCCCGGCCGAGGCGCGGACGTGCGCCATCATCGGCGCCGGCGCGCAGGCCGCCGACCAGATCCGCGCCGTGCACGTCGTCCGCCCGCTCACCGCCCTGGAGATCGTGGACCTCGACCCCGATCGCGCCCAAGCCCTGGCCGACGTCGTCGTCGGCACCGATGCCGACAAGGCCGTTCGTGACGTCGACATCGTCTGCTGCGCCACGACCTCCACGGCGCCGCTGTTCTCGGTCGACTCCGTCGCGGAGCGCGCCCACGTCAACGCCGTCGGGGCGTTCCGCCCGACCATGCGCGAGCTGCCCGACGCGCTGCCCGCCGACGCGACCGTCGTGATCGACGAACGCGAAGCCGCCCTTGAAGAAGCGGGGGAGGTCATCCACGCTCTCGAGCACGATGAGATCACCGAGGACCAGTTGATCGAACTGGGCGCCGCACTCACTGACGGCGTGCCCTCCAGCGCGGGACGCACGGTCTTCAAGACCGTCGGCATCGCGACGCAGGACTGGGAGATCGCCCGGCTACTGGCCCAGCGCTACCTCTGACAGAGCACGATCGGCCGTGCTCCTTTCGCGCAGCCAGGGCGAGGAGGGCGTCACGGCCGGGGGGACGCGTCGACGGAGGGCTTGGCGGAGAGGGGGAGGCGTACCTCGAAGCAGGCGCCACCCTGGGCCGAGTCGCGGACGGCGATGGTTCCGGCGTGGGCGTGTGCGATGTCCCTGGCGATGGCCAGGCCGAGGCCGGTGCCGCCGTGGTGCCGGCTGCGGGCGGCGTCCAGGCGGGTGAAGCGTTCGAAGATGCGCTGGCGGTCGGGTTCGGGGACGCCGGGGCCGTCGTCGCTGACGGTCAGGAGCGCCTGGCCGTTCTGGCGGCTCACCTCCACCTCGACGCGTTCACCGGCGTGGCGTTGCGCGTTGTCCAGGAGGTTGGTCAGCAATCGGGCGAGCTGGACCGGGGTGCCGTCCACGGTGACGCCGTTCTGCAGGTTGGTCTGGATGGGGATGCGGTCGGCGCGACGGTCGAGTTCGGTACGGGCCAGATCCGCCAGGTCCACGTTCGTGCGTACGGTGGTCGAGGTCGATTCGAGGCCGGCGAGCAGGAGCAGGTCGGTGGCGATGGCCTGCAGGCGGTCGACGTCGCCGAGGGTGTTGTCGAGCAGCTCCTGGGGGTCGAGGTCCTGCGGGTGCAGCTGGGCCTCCTCCAGCTTGACGCGCAATCCGGCCAGCGGGGTACGCAGTTCGTGCGAGGCGTCGGCGACGAACCGCCGTTGCTCGCGCGTGGCCCGTTCCAGCCGCAGCAGGGTGTGGTTGAGCGTCTGGATCAGCCGGGCGATCTCGTCGTCTCCCTTCGGCCCGGGGATCCGGTGGCTCAGATCGTTGAGCGTGGTCGTGGCGAGCTGGGACGTGATGGACTCCACGGGGCGCAGGATGCGTCCTGTGACGTACCAGGTGATCCCGCCGACGGCGGCGGCCAGCAGGACGGCCTGCGCGGCCACGATGGCGTTGTCGAAGGTGGAGGACATGATCGCGGTGGTGCGATGGGCGGCGTAGACCACCAGGGATCGCGCTCCGGAGTCCACCCGGAGCGCGCTGAGGCGCAGGCAACCCGGCTCGCTGTTGGTGCAGGTCTGCAGATCCTGCACCGTCGCGTCGGGCGCCGGCCAGGCCCGGTCCATGGGCCGTCTGTGGTCGGCGCCGGGGGAGGCGGCGACCACCCGGCCGCCCGGCGCCACGACCTGGACCAGGTCGACGCCCGGCACCGATGGTTTGATCACGCGAGGCAGATTGCCGCTGCGAACGACCGCCGCCAGCAGGATCGCCTGCTGCTCGGTCTCGTTCCACATGACATTGGCGATCATCTGCGACAGCATCGCGCCCATCACCACGGCCAAGGGAATGAGGATCGCCAGCGTGCATACGACGCTCAGCATCGTAAGCCGCCCACGGATTGACCGTGGGCGCAGCCTCGACCAGCTGTTGCCCACACCCTCAAGGTAGTCAAGCCACCCCACCAACCTGACAACGCCAAGGGAAAACCTCGGCCAAAGAGGGTTATCCGTTGAGTCTGGGGGCTACGGGCACGTCGTCGCGGGGTCGAAGAGGTCTGGGTTGAAGGTCTCCCGGATGAAAAGCGCCGGTTGCGCGTTGTCGACGATGAGGTACCAGCGGGCGGCGGCGGCGCGTCCGGGACCCCACGAGTCCAGACCGTGTCCCAGCGGGTGGCGTTCGTGCGGCTGGGGCAGGCGCAGTCCCAGCGGGGTGGTGCAGGAGCGCAGCAGCGGGTCTGTCCAGGGCAGGCGGCCGAGCGGGGCCAGGACGAGGTTGCGGGAGATCTGGTGGCGCGCGCTGCCCAGCGTCGTGCGGCGGACCAGGACGGAGGCGCCGGCGGGCAGGCGCAGCGGGGCGGCCGCCTCGGGGCACACCTGGTCCACGACGGTGTGAGCCAGATCCAAGGTGTGGACCTTCACGTGTTCGTCCAGGAGGTGTTCGAGCAGGTTCGTGGTGGAGCCGGTATGGGAGAGGAGGGTTCGGGTCCGGGGGTCGGTGAAGGTTTCCGCGCTGACCGAGTGGAGCGCGCTCCTTTGGGGCGTCATGGGAACCCTGCTTCAGTAGAGGCTGCCGGGGATCCCGGCGTCGCGTGGTCCGTAGGGTTTGCTGTCGAGCCACGTCCCGGCGCGGGGCAGCACCCGGGCGGCGAGAGCGGCGGCTCGTTGCGCGGCCTGACGGTGCGGGCCGGCGGCGGTCAGGTGCGCCAGCGCCTTGCCCGCGGCGGCGCGGTTGCGTTCGGCGGCGGCCCGTCTCACCTGGTCGTATTCGGCGAGTACGCGGTGGCGGGCGCCGGGGTCGGTGCCGGCTTCGGCGATCGCGTCGACGGCGGCGGCCGCGTCGGCGATGCCGGAGTTGAGCCCGCGGGCGCCGAAGGGGGCGTAGAGATGCGCGGCCTCGCCGGCCAGCAGCACCCGGCCGAGGGTGAAGGTCTCCGCGACCGCCTGGCGGAACAGGTAATGGGAGGACCAGGTGACCTCACAGGCGTGCCCGGGCGGCAGGAGGGACCGGAGCCAGGCGCGCGGCTCGGCGGCCAGCCTCGCGGGATCGTCGCGGCCGCGGCACTGGAGGTCGACGCGGTGGCCGCCGGCGAAGGGGATGAACAGCACGTTGCGGCCCCCGGCCAGCGGATGGCGGTAGTGGAAGACCCGCTCGGCGGGCAGCGGCCGGGCGGGGTCCTCGGCGATGTCCACGACGACGAACGGGGCGCCGGCGGTGTCGCCGTTCATCGGGATGCCCAGTCGGCGCCGCATGACCGACCCGGCGCCGTCCGCCGCGACGACGAACGCGGACCGCCACTCTCTGCCGTCGACCGCGCGGATCAGGACAGAAGTGTCCTGGAGGACGACTTCGTCGGCCTGGGCTCCCCAGCTGAAGGTGACGCCTGCCCGCACGCCCGCCTCGTGGAGCAGCTCCTCCGTTCTGGGCTGCGGGAGGCTGATGAACGGTGCGAGTCTCGGGCGCACCGGTTCGTAGCAGCGGTGATGGACCCTCCTCCCGGCCCAGTACGTCCCGCGTCCCGGCCAGACCAGGCCTTCGCGCACCAGCTGGTCGGCCAGGACGGGGCAGGCCGTCGCGAGCGTCTGGATCGTCTGCCGGTGCAGGAAGGTCGCGCGGCTGCCGGGCTTGGGGGCGGCGGCGGGCAGCCGTTCCAGCACGTGCGCGGGCAGCCCCCGGGCCCGTGCCAGCAGGGCGGTCGCCAGCCCCACGGGGCCCGCGCCCACGATGACCGGTCCGTCGATCAAGGTGTGGCTCCTTCCGGCGGCCGTACCCGGCTCGGCACGGCTCGGACGCGCGTGGGCATCGTCACGCCGAAGCCGCCGGCGACGGCCGCGCCACGGTCGTGCGGCTGGAGCCGGTCATTCAGGGGCATGCGGATTGTCTCCCGGAGGTCGTCGAGGTGAGAGCGCGCCTGTCGACCTTGCCGTTCGCGGTGACCGGCAGGCCGGTGACGAGGACCACCCGGCGGGGCAGCTTGTGGGTGGCCAGCAGGGTCCGGCAGTGGCCGATGATCTCTTCGGAGGTGGGGACGGAGCCAGGCTCGGGCACCACCCACGCGCAGGGGATCTCACCCAGGATGGGATCGGGCAGCCCGGCGACGGCGACGTCACGAACCGCCGGATGCCCGCGGATGGCGCGTTCCAGCTCGGCGGGGAACACCGAATAGCCGCCGCACAGGACGACGTCCTTGATCCGGTCGACGATCCGGACGCGCCCGTCGTGGGTGATGACGCCGACGTCTCCGGTACGCAGCCAGCCGTCCGCGCCGATCGCCGCGGCCGTCTGCCGGGGGCTGTTCCAGTAGCCGGGGGTGACGATCGGTCCGTGCACCTGGAGCTCGCCCGGCTCGCCGGCGGGCACCACGCCATCGCTCGCCGCCGCTCGCAGACGCACACCCGGCACCTCGTGCTCGGGCGCCTGGCTCGTCACCACTCGCAGCCGCACGCCCGGCAGGGCCGTCCCCGCGGTGCCGTGGCGGCCGGGCAGCTCCGGCGCGGCCAGCGTGGCCATCCCGCCCAGCTCCGTCATCCCCCACCCCTCCACGTACGGTGCGCCCGTGCGTTCCTCCCAGGCCATGGCCAGGTCCTCCCCGGCGCACTGGCCGGCCGACAGGCCGCAACGTAGCGATCGCGGCATGCGGCCGTCCGGATGGGCCAGCAGGCGCCGGTACATCGTGGGCACGCCCGCCATGACCGTCGCCGCGTGCCGGGCCGATCGCTCCAGCATCGTCGCCACGTCGAAGCGTTCCAGCAGGATCAGGCCGGCGCCGCTGCCCAGCGCGGCGTTCATGACGTTCGTCCCGTAGGTGTGCGCCAGCGGGAGCGCCGTCACCACCCGATCCCGTGGCCCGAGCCGCAACCGTCCCGCCAGGTTGGAGCCACCGGCGCGGACCGCCCGCCAGGTCTGGACGACCCCCTTGGGAGACCCGGTCGTCCCCGAGGTGTAGGCCAGGCAGGCGGCGCCGGCCGGCGCCGCCTGCCTGGACCCGCGCTCAGGCGCCCGGCGGTTTCGGGGGACCGTGCCGTCCGGACAGAGCAGCACCTGGTCCGCGCACCTCTCCTCCAGTGCCTCGGCCCGATCGGCGGACACGAACAGCGCGCGCATGCCGCAGTCGCGAACCACATGGACGATCTCCGCGACGGCCGATGCCGCGTTCAGCGGCACGCAGCACGCCTGGAGCCTGGCCAGCGCCAGGTACGTCACCACCCATTCGCAGCCGTTGGGCAGGCACAGCCCGACGAGATCACCCTGCCCGATCCCGCAGGCCGCGAGCCTGGCCGCCCGTCCGTCCGCCAGTGCCGTCAATTCGGCACGGCTCACCGTGCGATCGCCGCACACCAGCATGAGAGCGCGGTCCTCCCCGCGTCAGAGCAGGTCGTCGGCGCCGGTGTAGAACTTTCGCAGGAACTCGGTGAAACAGGCCGTGTTCACCCGGCCGGTCCCTCCGCTGTCCAGGTCGCTGAAGAGTTTCGTCGAGTAGGACAGCGGGAAACCCGCGGCGCTGTGGAGACCGAGGAAGTCGTCGCGCTCGATGAGGCCGTCGTCGTCCAGGTCGCAGACGGCGGGCAGCGCCGCCGCGTACGCCTCACCGTGCTCGGCGAACCACGAGTCGTCGTGCGAGAACGAGGAGTATTCCTCGAAGGTGACCTGCCCGTCCCTGTTCCGGTCGGCGGCGGCGGCCAGGCCCTCCCAGAAACGCCGGCATCCTTCCTCCAGCGCGCCGGCCTTGGGCGCCTCGGCGGGCACGCCCAGCACGCGGCAGACGCGCGAGGCGTAGAGGGCGAAGTCGGCGGAGGTCAGCACGGCGCTGCCGTCGGTGTCGAGGAGTTCGAAGCGCATCCGCAGGCGGTCCGGAGAAGAGAGGGGCATGGGGGTCTCCATTCGGTACGCGATGGGTCCGCCGGGGGACTCGTCGATGGGGAGGTCAACGACCATACAACTACCCTTGGCATTCGAATGATAACCCAATGTAGTCGGCGAGGGGGTGTGGACCTGATGGCCGTCATGTCCTCCTGGTCGGAGGCGTTGTTGCGGACTCGTTACGGCTGCACGTCTTGCTGCCTCGGTGAGGCTTGCTGTTAACGTGGTTACGCGCGTTGGTTACGCGCGTAAACGCGACGGAAGGACCCGGTACGTGCCCGACCTCCACACCCGCTTCCGCCCGGGCCGCCCCTGGCTCGACACCAAAGGCGAGCGCATCCAGGCGCACGGCGGATCCATCCTGTACGTCGACGGCACGTTCTACTGGTACGGCGAGAACAAGGAGAGGACCACCCCGGGCAGCGGCATCTGGCACTGGGGCATCCGCCTCTACGCCTCCCGCGACCTGTACAACTGGGAGGACCGGGGCCTGATCATCCCGCCCGAGCCGGACGACCCCGCCAGCCCCCTGCACCCGGCCAGACAGGTCGACCGGCCGCACATCATCCACGACCGGCGGAGCGGGCGGTTCGTCTGCTGGCTCAAGATCATGGGTGCGTTCCAGGAGTCCACCGTGCTGGTCGCCGACGCCGTCGACGGGCCGTACCGGATCGTGCGCACCGGCCTGCGGCCGCTCGGCATGAGCGCGGGGGACTTCGATCTCGTCGTGGATCCGCACGACGGCAAGGGCTACTACTACTTCGAGCGCGTCCACAGCGAGCTCATCTGCGCCGACCTGACCGCTGACCACACCGACGTGAGCGGCCACTACTCCACCCACTTCCCCCGCCCCCACCCGCCGTACGTCCGCGAGGCCCCGGCCTACTTCCGGCGCGGCGCCAAGCACTACCTGTTCACCTCGGGCACCTCGGGCTACCTGCCCAACCCGAGCGAGGTCGCCGTCGCCGACACCTATCACGGGCCCTGGACCGTGCTGGGCGACCCGCACCCGGGCGACGCCACCGGCACCTCCTACCGGTCGCAGATCTCGTCGGTCTTCAAGCACCCGCACAAGAAGGACCTCTACATCGCCCTGGCCGACCGGTGGCTGCCCGACGTGCCCGCCGAGGTGTCCGCCAAGGCCCTGGAGCACATCGCGGCGCCCACGGAGGGCCGCGCCCCGGCCGAGGCGGAGCTGCGGCGCAGCCTCATGGACCCCGACACCTCCAGGGCCGACTACGTCTGGCTGCCGGTCCGGTTCGACGGTGACCTGCCGTACCTGGACTGGCACGACGAATGGCGCATCGAGGACTTCGACTGACCGGCGCACGGCGCGCCCGCGGCGGCGGCACTCGGCTCGTCTTGGGACGCCGCCCTGCTCGCCGAGGTGGGCGCGGCGCTCGGGGCCGAGAGCCGGGGGCTCAGGTGGACGACCGCTGGATGACCCGGGGGTTGGCCGAGGCGTCGGTGTGGTGGGTGGGCTGGCCGGCCAGGCCGGCGACGATCGCGCCGGCGCGGTGGTGTGCCACGTCGTGCAGGTCGTAGCAGACGGTGGTGAGCGGCGGGGTCGCCAGCCGCGCGGTGGGGATGTCGTCGGCGCCGATGACGGCCAGGTCGGCGGGGATGGCGAGGCCGTGCTCGTGCAGGCCGGCGAGCACGGCGACGGCGGTTTCGTCGTTGAAGGCGCACACGCCGGTCACCCCCTGCTCGCGCCAGCCGGTGACGGCCTGCGCCGCGCTGGGGATCTCCAGGTGCACGGTCAGCGTCACGGGAGGTTCGAGTCCGGCCTGCGCGCAGGCCTCGGTGACGCCTTGGAGGCGTTCTTCGGCCATCGGCCGGAAGGCGGGGTGGCCGGGCAGCGCGTATCCCAGGCGCCGATGGCCGCGGTCGATGAGGTGTTCGGCCTGCAGGCGGCCGATGTGGCGCATGGGGGAGGCGTCCTCGGTCCCTGAGGGGAGCACGAGGTCGGCGCCGGCGCGGTGCAGGGCCTGGACGGTGTCCTGGTCGAAGGCGTAGAAGCCGACGACCACGGAGGCGTCGACGGCCGCGCACACGTCGGGCAGCGGCCGGCCCTGCGCGGCCGCGAGGTGGGTGACCAGCGTCAGGCCGTAGGCCGCCAGGGCGGTGGCCAGCTCTTCGACGAAGCGGCTGATGCCCGCTCCGATGGGCAGGTCGGGGATGGCCAGGAGCACAACGTCGCTGCGGCCGGCGGCCAGGGAGCGGGCGGAGGCGTGCGGGCGGTAGTCCAGGGACCGGGCGGCCTCCAGGACGCGGCGCCGGGTCTCCTCGGTGATCCTCATCCCGGGCTTGTCGTTGAGCACGAAGCTCACGGTGGCGCGGGAGACGCCGGCGGCGCGGGCGACGTCCGTGCTGGTGATCCGCTTGGCGGGCGACGGCATGCGGTCCTCTCGTCACACGGGAATGTCGTGTCCCATGGTAGGGCTCGGCCGGGTTACGCGTGTAATCAATGGTCTGGTCTCTCGGTGAGAGTGACGGTGAGCTCGTGCTCGACGAGCGGGTGGATGATCGCCCGCTCGTCGGGAGTGGTGTTCGGCTGGTGCAGGGTGAGCGCGAGCCGGCCGCCGCGGAGCCGTACGATCATGCCGTGCCCGCCGTCCGCGGACCACAGCGCCCGCTCCTCCTGCGTCCAGGGCCCGGTCACCTGTCCGGACGACGAGTGGGCGACGCCCATCGCATAGCCCTGCTCTCCGAAGCTGGACCAGACCATGAGCAGGTGCCCGCTGGTGAGGCGGAAGAGGAACGGGCCGTCGGTGACATAGGCGGGCAGCCTGCCGGCCACGGGGAGCGGCCTGGCCCACGGGGCGTCGGACGCGTTGAAGAGGAAGACGGGGGTGCCGGCCGGTTCGCGCAGGTCGCCGGTGAGGCGCTGGGCCCAGATCGCTCCGTCGTGGATCTGCGTCCACTCCTGGCAGAAGACGAGCCAGGGCTCGCCCGCGTCGTCGGCGAAGAGGCTGCCGTCGAGGCACTGCCACTTCCGCGGGGTGATCGCGCCGTCGCTCCACGGCGTGAACGGGCCCCGCGGGGCGTCCGCCACGAGCACCTGGGTCCCGCGGTAGCCGTCCGGAGCGGTGAAGGTGGCGAACATGAACCATCGGCCCCGGTGCTCATGCACCTCGGGCGCCCAGTACATGCCCTCGCTCCAGAAGCCCGCGGGCGGGCGGAACGCCTCGAACGGGCCTTCCCAGGTGCGCAGGTCCGAGCTGCGGTAGGCGTCGAAACCCGTGCCGGGGCCGGACCAGACGTTCCTGTCAGTGCTGCCGTAGAGCCAGTAGGCCGACGTCGAGCGGTCGTTGAGGATGAACGGGTCGCGGATCTGGATCTCGTCCAGGGTCAGCCGAACGTCGTCGGACATCGATGATCCTTTCGTCTCGTACGCTGGTAACGCGCGTTGCTAACGCGCGTTTGCATGCTACCAACGGCGGAGCGCGCAAGGGCGTAACCTGTCCGGGGGCGGGGGCCCCGCCGACCTGGGGAGGGTGATGTCGTTCCGAGGAGAGAGCCTTCACGCGTACGGCGAGGTCAGGGAGCGGGAGTCGCCCCCGCCTGGCCACCGCCTGCTCCTGATCGTTCCGGACCCGGAGTCCCGCGAATCGCTCGCCACGCGGCTCGGGGCGGCCGGCTACCACGTCACGTCGGTGGGGACCGGTGCCGCCGCGATGGCCGAGCTCGGTGACCGGCACTTCGACCTGCTGCTCGTCGACGTCGACATTCCGGACCTGCACGACCTCGCCCGCGACCGGCCCCGCCTCGTGGCGCGGCCGCCCATCATCTGCATGATCACCTGCGACGCGCTGGAGCCGCTGCTGCCCGAGGTGGGCATCGAGGTGGAGGACTACGTCACCAAGCCCTGCCGGGACGCCGAGCTCCTCGCTCGGGTGCGGGTGCTGCTGCGGGGCAGGCAGGCGTCGCCGCGGCCGTGCGTGCTGCGGCACGGCGACCTCGTCCTGGACGAGATCGTCTACCAGGCGTGGCGAGGCGAGCGGCGGCTGGAGGTCACCCCGGCCGAGTACCGGCTGCTTCGACTCCTGCTGCTCAACACCGGTTGCGTCCTGTCCAAGGAGCAGCTCGCCCTGCACGTGTGGGACGAGCCCAGGGGCGTCAACGCCATCGAGCGGCTGGTGTCGCGGCTGCGCCAGAAGGTCGACGAGACCGCGCCGGCCCTGATCCACACCAGGCGCGGCTTCGGTTACTGGCTGGGAGAAGCCGGACGGATGTGACCTGCGTCACGTCCGGCTTTTGTCAGGTTACTGTCCGGGCCGCGTCAGGTTGGCCTGTTTGCATGGGTTCATCGTCTTCGCGCCACCAGGGTGATCCCTTCTACGGGACCGTGGCGACGATCCCTTGAGGAGACCCATGCCTGGAACGACCCCCTTGCCCGACTACCCGATGACCCGGGAGCCGGCCTGTCCCTTCGCGCCCGCCCCCGCGGTGCGCGCCATGACCCGGGAGGACCCGGTGGGGAAGGTGCGCATCTGGGACGGCAGCACGCCGTGGTTCATCACCCGGCACGCCGACCAGCGGGCGCTGCTCAACGACCCGCGCCTGAGCATCGACGAGAAGCGGCCCGGCTACCCGCACATGACCCGCAGCCGCGCGGCGTCCGCCCCGCACCACCCGGCGCTGATCACCAACACGGACCCGCCGGAGCACACCCGCCTGCGCCGCACCGTCAACGCGCCGTTCATGGTCAAACGGGTCGAGGCGCTGCGGCCCCGCATCCAGCAGGTCCTCGACGGCCTCATCGACGACCTGCTCGCCGGGCCGAACCCGGCCGACCTCGTCCAGGCGCTCGGGCTTCCGGTGCCGACCGTGGTCATCACCGAGATCCTCGGCGCGCCGTACGAGGATCACGAGCTGTTCCAGACCAACAGCCACACGCTGGTCAGCCACGAGTCGACGCCCGAGCAGGCGCAGGAGGCCGGCCGGATCCTGGGCGGATACCTCAGCGCCCTGTTCGACAGGAAGACGGCCGAGCCGGGCGACGACGTGCTGTCCGAGATGGCCGGCCGGGTCAAGGCGGGGGAGATGACCCGGGTGGAGGCCATCACCATGGCCAACGCCATCCTCATCGCCGGCCACGAGACCAGCGCCAACATGATCTCGCTGGGCACGCTCGCGCTGCTGCGGAACCCGGACCAACTGGCCCTGCTGCGGGAGAACGGCGACGACCCGAAGTTCGTGGCGGGCGCCGTCGAGGAGCTGCTGCGCTATCTGACCATCGTGCACAGCGGAATCCGGCGCATCGCGAACGAGGACATCGAGCTGCACGGCAAGGTCATCAAAGCCGGCGACGGCGTCATCTTCGACCTGGGTGGCGCGAACTGGGACGGCGCGGAGTTCCCCGGCCCCGACCGCCTCGACCTGACCCGGCCCGCCCGCCAGCATCACGCCTTCGGCTACGGCGCCCACCAGTGCCTGGGCCAGTCACTGGCCCGGGTGGAGCTGCAGGTCGTCTACGGCACCCTCTACCGGCGGGTGCCGACCCTCGCTCTGGCGGTGCCGTTCGAGCAGGTCGAGTTCGCGATGGAAGGCGTCGCGTACGGGCTCAGGTCGCTGCCGGTCACGTGGTGAGGGAGATGACGATGCGAGTGGAGTTCGACGAACCCAGGTGCGTGGCCGCCGGGCAGTGCGCGATGGTCGCCCCCGACGTCTTCGACCAGCGCGAGGACGACGGTGTGGCCGTCGTCCTGGACGCCGAGCCCGGCCCGGACCATCACGACCAGGTACGCGAGGCGGCGGCGGTCTGCCCGGCCGCCGCGATCCGCCTGGTGGAGCGGTGAACCGGGCCGTGGTCGCAAGCGCGTCGGCGGTCCGCCCGGGGCGGCAGGCCATCTCCACCTCACCCGAGGAGCAGCAATGACCGGAACCGACGTCGTGGTGGTCACCGGCGCGGGCGGCATGGGCACGGCCGTCGCCCGGCGCATCGGCAGCGGCCGCACGCTCATCCTGGCCGACGCCTTCCCCGACGCCCTGGAGCGGGCCGTCGCCGGCCTGCGCGCCGAGGGGTACGACGCCAAGGGGCAGCTCACCGACGTCTCCGACGCCCGGTCGGTGGCCGAGCTCGCCGTCGCCGCGGCGGCGGAGGGGCGCATCGGCGCGGTCGTCCACACCGCCGGCGTCTCCGCGGCCACCTCGACGGTGCGGAAGATCATGGAGGTGGACCTGGCCGGCACCGCGCACGTCATCGACGCGTTCGAGCCGGTGGCCACGCGGGGCACCTCGCTGGTCTGCGTGGCCAGCATGGCCGGCCACTACGCGAGCCTGAGCCCCGAGGACGAGCGGGCCCTCGCCACGGTGCCCAGCGGCGACCTGCTCTCCCTCGACGTGATCGCCTCGGTGGGGGACGACCCGGTGGCGGCGTACATCCTCGCCAAACGCGGCAACCAGGTCCGTGCCCAGGCCGCGGCCCTGGCGTGGAACCGGCGCGGCGCCCGCGTCAACACCGTCAGCCCCGGGGTGATCTCCACCGCGATGGCCAAGGCCGAGGCGGAGTCGGCCTCCGGCGACCACATGATGGCGATGCTCGACGCCTGCGGCGCCGGCCGCACCGGCACGCCCGCCGAGATCGCCGAGGTGGTGGCGTTCCTGACCGGTCCGGGATCGCTCTACATCACCGGCACCGACCTCCTCGTCGACGGCGGCCAGGCCGCCTGGCTGCGCTGGCACCGCCCGCGATAGCCCCGCGCTTCGGCGGACGGCTCCAAGGGGGCGCGGCCGGTCGATCCTCCCGAACGAGCCGGGGTGTGAAGGGCACGTGGCGATGGCGACGACGTCGGGGGAAGGACCACCTGTCATGGGGCCATTACCGGCGCTTGGCCGGCGTCGGGAAGGGTCTGGACAGCGTCGTACGACCAGACAGGAGGCCGACGTCATGACCGACAACCTCACCGTGAGCGTTCTGGGCACCGGGATCATGGGCGCCGCGATGGCCCGCAACCTCGCCCGCGCGGGGCATGCCGTACGCGCCTGGAACCGCAGCCGGGACAAGGCCGAACCGCTGGCCGCCGAGGGGGCGCACGTCGCCGACACGCCCGCCGACGCGGTACGCGGCGCCGACGTCGTGCTCACCATGCTCTACGACGGCCCCGCCGTGCTGGAGGTGATGCGGCAGGCCGCGCCCGCCCTGCGCCCCGGCGTCGCGTGGGTGCAGTCGACCACCGCGGGCCTCGACGCGGTCGGCGAGCTGGCGGCGTTCGCCCGCGAGCACGGGCTGGTCTTCTACGACGCGCCCGTGCTCGGCACCCGCCAGCCCGCCGAGGCCGGGCAGCTGCTCGTCCTGGCGGCGGGACCCGGCGCGGGCAGGCAGGCGGTGACGCCGGTGTTCGACGCCGTCGGGGCGCGCACCGTGTGGACCGGCGAGGACGGCGCGGCCGCCGGCGCCACCCGGCTCAAGCTCGTGGCCAACAGCTGGGTCCTCGCGGTCAACAACGCGGCCGGCGAGGTCCTGGCCCTGGCCAAGGCGCTGGGCGTGGACCCGCAGGGCTTCTTCGACGCCGTCGGCGGCGGCCCCCTGGACATGGGCTACCTGCGTGCCAAGACCGGCCTGATCCTGGAGGACCGCCTCACGCCGCCCAGCTTCGCCGTCACCACCGCCGCCAAGGACGCCCGCCTGATCGTCGAGGCGGGGCGGCGGCACGGCGTCCGCCTCGACGGCGCCGCCGCCGGCGCAGAACGGCTGGACCGGGCCGCCGCCCAGGGCCACGGCGACGAGGACATGGCCGCCGCCTACTACGCCAGCTTCGACGGCTGAGCTGCCGCGCGGGCTCAGAGCCTGGCGCTGATGATCGGTGCCAGGCGATCGGCGATGACCACGTGGCCGCTGTCGTTCGGGTGGACGTTGTCGGACATGTTCGCGCTGGTCAGCCAGCCCTCGGTGGGGACGTAGTAGACGTTGGCGTCGCCCGCGGAGTTGCGGGCGGCGACCGCGGCCCGCGTCTGCGCGGCGTACCGCCGGGTGAAGGTCTCCAGCGCGAAGACCGCCGCCCCCGGGTACGCCGCCCTGACCTCCTGCAGCAGGTGGGTGTAGGAGGTCTGGAAGGTGGTGGTGCTCACGCCGTGCCCCACGTCGTTGGTGCCCAGGTTGATCACGACCGCGTTGGCCTGGTAGCGGGAGAAGTCCCAGCTCGGGGTGTCGGCGTTGGGGTTGAGCTTGGGGAAGCGGGCCTCCAGGCCGACGCAGCCGTCCGCGGTCGCCACCAGGCAGGCGCCGCCCTGGGCGACCTGGGTGTGCCTGGCCCCGAGGCGCTCGCCGATGAGCCAGCCGTAGGCGGTCAGGGCGTTCTTGGAGGTGGTCGTCCCGACGGTGATGGAGTCGCCGACGAACTCGATCAGCTTGGGCGGGGCCGCGATCGCGTACGTCGTGGCCCCCGGGTCGAGCACGAGGCCCTGGAAGACGGCGTCACCGTGGTAGGACCCGGCGACGACCCGGTAGGAGACGCGTAAGGTGTGGTTTCCCGCGGCCAGCGGCGCCGGGGTGAGGTTGACCGTGCCGCGGACGTTCTGGATGTAGGCCCAGGCGCCGCCGTCGATGCTGTAGTACAGGTCGATGGTGTTGCGCTGGCTCAGCTTGACCGTCCTGCCGGTGAAGCCGGTGGTGAGGTAGGCGCCCGCCCAGTACGGCACGTACGCGGTGGAGACGGAGGCGTCCCAGCGCCCGGTGAAGGAGAGGTTGGGGTCGGTGGGGGAGCCGTCGCCCCGCGCCGCCTCGGCCCGCGGCGTGATCGCCGTGACCAGGGCGACGATGAGCGCGCTCAGCAGCAGTCGTGTCCTCATGAGAGTCCGATCTTGGGGGCGGCGAAGGGGGCGGCGAAGGGGGCGAGGCGGTCGGCGAGGGGGCGCGCGCACCAGTTGACTCGACGTCATGAACGATCGTCAACGAGATCGTTCGCGCGGCCCCCGACGGCCCGCCTCCGGGCAGGTCAGCGGCGAGTTCCCGGTGAAAGGTTCATCGCCGGGAAGGCCGGCAGCGCGGGCACGCAGCCGGCCTCCCTGCCCGCCCTGTCCCGTCCCATCCCGTCCCTGAGCCGTGGTCGAGGGCGTCTGCTCAGATCAGGACGGCGAGTTTGCCGACGGTTCCGGCGGTGAAGTCGATGATCGCGCGCGGCGCCTCGGCCAGCGGGTAGGTGCGGGCCACCGGTACGCGCAGGCGCCCCTCGGCCGCGTCGGCGGCGAGCCTGGCCAGGGTGTCCGGGTTAGGGTCGGCCATCACCGCCGTGGCCTTGACGTCGTCGGGCGCGTACTGCAGGGTCGAGGCCAGCCGCCCGCCGTCGGCCAGCAGGGCGGCGACCGCCGGGCCGTCGCCGGCCAGGTGCAGCGCGGCATCCACCCCGCCCGGCGCGATCGCGCGTACCCGCGCCGGCAGGTCCGCGGGGTCGACGGCCCAGGCGGCGCCCAGGCCGGTGACGAAGGCGGCCTCGGCTCCGGGCCGGGCGGTGGCGATCACCCTGGCGCCGCGCGCGGCGGCCAGTTGGACGGCGAAGGCGCCCACGCCGCCGGTCGCGCCCGAGATCAGGACGGTCTCCCCCGGCTGCGGGGCGACGGCGTCGACGGCGTTGAGCGCGGCGGTCCCGGCCAGGCCCAGCACACCCGCGCGCGGGTGGCCGAGCCCTTCAGGGATCCTGGCCAGGCCGTACTGCCCGCTCACCACCACGTACTCGGCGAAGCCGCCCTGGCCCAGGGACGGGCGCATGACCACGCCGAACACGTCCTCGCCCGGCGCCAGGCCGGTCACGCCGTCGCCGACGGCCGCCACGGTGCCGGCGAAGTCCTTGCCGAGGACGACCGGGAACTCGTGGTCGAGCACGTCCTTGAGATGACCGCCGAGCACGCCCAGGTCGAAGCCGTTGACCGAGGAGGCCAGCACCCGGACCAGCACCTCGCCAGGACCCGGTTCCGGCACGGGCAGCTCGGTGGCCTCCAGACCGGCGCCGAAGTCGGTGAAAGCCATGGCACGCATGATGATCACTCCGTTTCTGTGGAAGCTGTGGCGGCCCGCCCGCAGCCGAGGGGCGCGCGGCGATCGCAACAGCACTTTCTGTGCGCTGGTTACTTCTTGTGCGCGCGTCGAGTCTGGTCCAGAATGCCGCCATGGCGGAAGAAGGCACTTTGACCCGCGCAAGGCACATCGATGTGCGTGAAACGGTCGGCGAGAACACCCCGGGCTGTCAGCTGCGCGACATCCTCGACCGCGTCGGGGACAAGTGGAGTGTGCTGGTGCTGCACCTGCTCGGCGACGGGCCCAAGCGCTATTCCGAGCTGCGGCGGGCCATCGAGGGCATCTCCCAGCGCATGCTCACCCTCACCCTGCGCAGCCTGGAGCGCGACGGCCTGGTGGAGCGCACCGTCACCCCCACCTCGCCGCCGCGGGTGGACTACGCCCTGACCCCGGTCGGCGCGACGCTCTCCACCGAGGTCGCCGGACTCATCGCCTGGGCCGAGCGGCACCGCGAGTACGTGGCCGCCTCCCGCGTGCGCTACGACGCGTCGTAACCGGCCCGGCCCCCGCCTGCCGCGATTTGGGCAAATGTTGACCCGGGCGGGCGCGTCGGCGTGACCGTGGGGGAAGGGGTTTCGTATCCATACCTCCACGCGGCATGAGGAAGGTGGTGTGCGACATGGCTGAAAGTCCGCTCCATCCGAAACTCGACATGGGTCAGCACCCCGACATAGCGGCCCTGCGAGCTCAATACGATTTGGCTGCGCAGAGTCCGTCGGGGCAGTCCGTCAGCGGGCTGGCCTTTCTGAGCGGTCTCTACCTCGCCATCTCGCCATGGGTGGTGGGATTCTTCGGGCACACGCCCCTGACCGTCAACAATCTGATCACCGGTATCGCTGTCGCGCTGCTCGCGGCCGGGATTGCCTCGGCTTACGGCCGGATACACGGACTGGCGTGGGTCATGCCGGTCATCGGTGTCTGGACGATCATCGCCCCGTGGGTGCTGCCCCCGCACACTGCCAGCGGTGGCACGATCGTCAACAACGTCATCACGGGGATAGTCGTCGCCGCATGCGGCGCGGCCTGTGCTGTGCTCGGCACAATGTCCAAACATCGGCGTTGACGCTTCCTGCGGGCCATCCGGGTCCGCGTCGAGAAGCGGCTCGCTGCCGACTGCGTCCCGTCTCGGGGAGGAGAAGGGGACGCAGTCGGCTGTCCGGCCAACTGATTGTCCGGGCACCGGGACCGGGGTGACAGGGGTGGATTCGGCGCGGCGGCCGCGTCCGGAGGCGTTCGCGTTCGTCATGGCCACCGGGATCTTGTCCGAGGCGCTGGACAGGAGCGGCACGCGGGTGGCCTCCGCGGCGCTGCTGGCGGTGGCAGTGGCCGGCTTCGTGGCGTTGTCGCTGGCGGGAGCCGGCTTCGTGGTGCCGTCGCCGGCGTACAGATGGCGGCCGGCTCGCGGGCGCACGCGGGCGTACAGGTGGGGGCCGGCGCGCGGGCGCACGAGGGCGGCGGGCGATCTCCTCGGGGCGGGCGGTTTCGCCTGCCTGACCGTCGCGGCGGCCTCGAACGTGCTGGCGAGCCGGATCCTGGCGACCGGCCGCATCGGTGTCGCCGCGGCGCTCACGGCGTTCGGCGCGGCGGTCTGGGTGGTGCTCGGCTACGGCGTGCCGCTCCGGCTGATCAGCGCCGGCGACCGTCAGCGGGTGAACGGCACCTGGTTCATGTGGGTGGTCGGCACCCAGTCCGTCGCGGTCGCCACGGCGAGCTCGGGCGCTCCACCGGAACGTGGTGGATGACCGCGCCGGGCGACGGGGAGACCTGGCTCGCCGCCGCCGTCGCCATGATCAGAGCCTCGTACGGCTTGCTGACGCGCGAACGGTGAGCGATTGTTTCGGGGGTTTCCGTGGGGTAGGTGGGCAGGGAAAAGCCGGAAGGGGGAAGACATGCCTCGGGGATCGAGCCGGAAACGGGAACGGCAGTACGAACACATCAGGGAAAGCGTCAAGCAGCGGGGCGGGAGCGAAAAGCGGGCCAAGGAGATCGCGGCCCGGACGGTGAACAAGGAACGCGCCAGGGCCGGTGAGTCGCGCACCGCCAGCCGCACCTCGACCCAGGACATCTCCTCAAGCCGGCGCGGCGGGCTGCGCTCGCACACCGGAGCGGGCGGCCGTACGCGGGACCAGCTCTACGCGGAGGCCAGGCGCCGCGACATCAAGGGCCGCTCGAAGATGAGCAAGGCGCAGCTGGAGAAGGCCCTCGGCTAGCCGCCGAAGGCCGGGTCGTCGATCGAAGGAGCGGCATCATGGTTGCCAAGCCCGTTGACGCACGCCGTACGCGGATCGTGGTGCCCGGGGTGGGCACGGTCGTCCTGCCGCCGTCCGAGCACCTCATCTTCTACGCGGTCCTTCTCGCGCTGGGAGCGCTGGAGATCGTGGAATGGCCGGTCGTGGGCATCGTCGCCATCGGCCACCTGCTGGCCGGCCAGCATCGGTTCCCCAGGCTGCAGGAGGTGGGGGAGGCCGCGCAGTCGGCCTGAGCCCGGAGGCCGCATAACCCGATTTATCAGGAAATCGTGATCTGACGCAGGACCTTGATCCATCCTTGGCCGTGCAAGGCGGCCCTGCCGAGGCGGGGCCGTACCGTAAGCCAAGGGAGTTTCATGGCCAACCGATATCGGTCGTTATGGGCGGCGATGGCGGGCATCGCCACGCTGGCAACCGCCGCCGTGGCCCCGGTGCAGGCGTCCGCCGTCACCCCCGTCGGGAGGACGTTCGCCGCGGCCGAGGACGTGTTCGTCAGCCAGGCCGAGCCGGCCAAGAGCTTCGCGACCGCGACCTGGCTGAGCGTGTGCGGCACCGGGTGCGGCAGCGCCACCGCCGGGCAGCGCGCCGCCCTGGCCCGCTTCAAGGTCACCGGCATCCCGAGCGACGCCGAGGACGTGAAGGTCACGCTGGAGGTGGTCTCGGCCCGGACGACGGACACCACCGTCTCCGTCCGCCCGGTCACGGGCGCCTGGAGCCAGGCGGCCACCACCTGGACCAGCCGCCCGGCGCTCGACGCGCCGGTCGTCGCCTCGCACACCGGCTTCACCGCGGGCGCGACGGCCAAGCTGGACGTCTCGTCGGCGGTCCAGGGTGACGGCACGTACGCGTTCGCCCTGACCGGGACCGACGCCACCACGACCGTGCTGATGTCCTCGCGCGAGAGCGGGAACCGGGGACCGAAACTCGCCGTCACCTACACCGAGGGCACCGGCGGCGGGCAGACCGATGGGCCGCTGCCCTTCACCCTGCCCGGTACGGCGGCGCTGCGGGCCTCGGCCAAGAAGGTGTTCGCGCACTACTTCACCCCGTATCCGATCTCCCTGGACAACCAGGCCCCGGCCGGCGACTACTACGCCAGGAACTACCTCATGCCGGACGGCGAGAGCGGCAAACACGCCGCCTACGGCGGGCTGCTGCGCGACCGGCCGCTGGGGCGCGACCCGATCGCCGGCGACTACGCCCTGGCCGACCTCAAGACCGAGGTGAAGCAGGCGATCGCCGCCGGGCTGGACGGCTTCACCGTCGACATCCTCTCCGTGAGCAGCGCGCAGTGGACGCGGGCGCAGAACCTCGTCAAGGCGGCCGAGGCCGTGGACCCCGGGTTCAAGATCGTGCTCATGCCGGACATGAACGGCCTGGCCTCGGTGGACAGCGCCGCCTTCGCCGCCGCCATGGCCAAGCTGGCCGCCTCCAAGTCGGTCTACCGGCTGGCCGACGGTCGGCTGGTCGTCGCGCCGTTCAAGGCCGAGGGCCGCACCGCCGCCTGGTGGTCGGACTGGATGAAGACCATGGAGACGCAGCACGACATCAAGGTTGCCCTGGTGCCCACGTTCGTCGACTTCAACAAGTACCGCGACGCCTTCGCCTCCATCAGCTACGGCTTCTCGAACTGGGGCAGCCGCAGCCCCGCGGCCAACGCCGGCCTGAAGACGAACATCGACCGCGCCCACGGCATGGACAAGATCTGGATGCAGCCGGTGTCCGTCCAGGACGAGCGGCCCAACCAGAGCGTGTTCGACGAGGCGGGCAACACCGAGAACCTGCGGGCCACCTGGAAGGGGGCGATCGACGGCAAGGCGGACTGGGTGCAGCTGACGACCTGGAACGACTATTCGGAGAACACCCAGTTCGCGCCGTCCAGGAACGCGGGCTGGACTTATCTGGATATCAACGCCTATTACCTGACCTGCTACAAGCTCGGCTGCCCGAAGATCACCAATGACACGGTGTACCTGACGCACCGGGTCCAGCCGGTCGCGGCCGAGCCGTCGTACGCGCAGACCAAGCTGATGAAGCTGCGCGCGGGCAGCACGGCGGCCCGCGACACGGTCGAGGTGCTGACCATGCTGACCGCGGCGGGCAAGGTGTCGGTGACGGTAGGCGGTGCGACGCAGAGCTACGACGCGCCCGCGGGGGTGTCGGCCAAGACGTTCCCGCTGAAGGCGGGCACGGCTTCGGCCTCGGTCACCAGGAGTTCGGCGACGATGGCGAAGGTGGTCTCGCCGTACACGATCAGCTCGACGCCGTACGTGCAGGACCTGCACTACCGCGCGGTCTCCAGCGAACGCTGACGCGCCGGATCCCCGGGCCGCGGGTGCCCGGGGATCCGGCCCCTCTCAGGCGCGCAGCCGCTCCAGGCGGAGCGTGCCGCGCAGCAGAGGGCGCGCCGCCAGGGCCACGAGCACCGCGGCGAGAACCCCGATGCCCGCCATGGCCACGGCCCTGGCGGCCGCCCAGCCGAGCCACCGCACCTGGTAGACGTCGGTGAGGGACAGGACCACCACCGCGACTCCCGCGACGGCCGTCACGGCGCAGATCGGCAGCGCGGCGATGACCGCCTGCTGGGCTCCGGCCCCCGCGCCGAAGAACACCGTCAGGCCCACTACGGACAGGGCCCTGGCCCAGGCCCTCGGATCCGCCTCGACCAGCAGCGCTTCCGCCGACCGCGCCCGCCGACCGACCCGGCGGGCGTACGCCCTGATCACCCAGGTCGCGGCCAGGGTCACGCCGAACAGCAGCAGCACCAGCCCGGCCGCCATGGCCACCGCGGACCCGTACGGACCGACGAGCGGGAAACGGCCCTTCACCACGGCTCCGAATGATCGCAACTATACGCTCAATGAATAGTCGCATCCCCCTCCGGGCTGACCGCGCCGTTTCACCTTCCGGTCATCGGTGGAAACCTCCGCGTAACCCTTGACATGTCCGTACGCCTCCCAGCACGCTTGTCATGAAATGGAAAGACTTTTCACTGTGTGAAAAGAGTGGAAGGCGGCAACACCCCCATGAGCCATGAACAGGCGTTCGCCGAGCACGCGCCCGCCCCTGAGGATCACGGCCAGGCCACGCGATCTTCCAGCGCGAGGCTGAGAACGGGCGCGCAGGCGGTCCTCGTCGTGCTCTCGCTCTACATCGCCGTCGAGTCCCTGGGGCTCGGCCTGTGGACCTCGTTCGGTCCCGGGCCGGGGTTCTTCCCGTTCGCGCTGGCCATCGCGCTCGGGCTGCTCGCGGTGTCCTGGGCCGTCCAGTCGACGCGCGGCCGCGGAGGTGCTGACGACGGCCCGGCCGAGCGCACCGACGTCGGCCACGCCGCCGCCGTGCTCGGCAGCCTGGTGGTGCTCGCGGCCGTCATGGACCTGGCCGGCTACCAGCTCAGCGTGTTCGCGTTCCTGATGTTCCACCTCAAGTGGCGCGCGGGCCGGAGCTGGGTGCTGTCGCTCGTGCTCTCCCTGGCCGGCAGCGTGGGCATCTACCACGGCTTCGACCAGGGGCTGATGGTGCAGCTGCCGCCGTCGGCGATCCCGCTCCTGGCCGGTTGGGGCCTGTGATGGACGTCCTGTCCGACCTGCTCGGCGGGCTCGCGACGGCCCTGTCGCCGCAGAACCTCCTGTACGCGTTCATCGGCTGCCTGCTCGGCACCCTGATCGGGGTGCTGCCGGGCATCGGGCCCGTCGCCGGGGTGGCGCTGCTCATCCCGCTCACCCTCAACCTGGACCCGACCAGCGCCATCATCATGCTGGCCGCCATCTTCTACGGCACCCAGTACGGCGGCACCATCACCAGCGTCCTGCTCAACACGCCGGGCGAGGCCGCCTCCGCGATCACCACGATCGACGGCTACGCCATGACCAAGCAGGGCCGCGCGGGAGTGGCGCTCACCATCGCGGCGGTCGGCTCGTTCGTCGGCGGCACCGTCGCCACGGTCGGGCTCGTCGTCGCCGCCAAGCCGCTCGGCGACCTGGGCCTGCGGATCGGGCCGCCGGAGTTCTTCGCGCTCATGGTGCTCGGCATCTCCCTGCTCGTCGCGCTCGCGGGCCGCTCGATGACCAAGGCACTCATCTCCGGCGTGCTCGGCCTGCTGATCTCGATGGTCGGCATCGACCCGGTGGCCGGGGCTCCGCGCTTCACCTTCGGCAGCGACCGCCTGCTCGACGGCATCAGCTTCGTCGCCGTCATCATCGGGCTCTTCGGCCTGTCGGAGATCCTCGCGGCGGCCAGGGGCGGCACCGCCAAGGCGGTGGCGCCCGGACTGCGGGCGCTCCTGCCCGGCCGCGCCGACCTGCGGCGCAGCGTCCCGGCGATCGCCAGGGGCACCGGCATCGGCTTCGCGCTCGGGCTCGTGCCCGGGATGACCGGCTCGGTCTCCTCGCTGCTCGCCTACGGCGCGGAGCGCAGGTTCAGCAAGCACCGCGCCGAGCTGGGGTCGGGCGCGGTGGAGGGCGTCGCGGGGCCGGAGACGGCCAACAACGCGCACGCGAACGGCGCGCTCGTGCCCCTGTTCACCCTCGGCATCCCGGCCTCGCCGACGATCGCCGTGCTCATGGGCGCGTTCCTGCAGCAGGGGCTGACGCCGGGGCCGACCCTGTTCGCCGAGCACGCCGACGTCGCCTGGGGGATCATCGCCAGCCTGTTCGTCGGCAACGTCATCCTGCTGGTGCTCAACGTGCCGCTGGTCCGGGTGTGGACGTCGATCCTGCGCATCCCGTACCCGGTGCTGACCGCGCTGATCCTCACGTTCATGGTCGTGGGCGCGTACACGATCAACTTCTCCGTCTTCGACGTGTTCGTCATGGTCGCCTTCGGGCTGCTCGGCCTCGTGCTGCGCCGCCTGGACATCCCCCTGGCGCCCCTCGTGCTCACCCTCGTGCTCGGGCCGCTCATGGAGCGTTCCCTGCGCGAGTCGCTGGAGCTGTCGCAAGGCGACCTCACCGTCTTCCTGACCCGTCCGATCTGCGTCGTCCTGCTGGTGATCGCGCTCGCCATCGCCGTGAGCCCGCTGCTGAGCCGGCTGCTGGGGCTGCGCAAACCCGCCGTCCTGGCCGAGGACCCCGAGGCCTGAGCCACCACCCCCCAGAAGGAGCCATCGTGAAAGTCAAGATCACAGCCACAGCCACAGTCGTGGCCGTGATGACGGCGCTCGCCGCGTGCGGCGCCCAGCAGTCCGGCGGCGCCGCGGGCGCCTGGCCGCGCAAGGGGAAGCCGGTCACGCTGATCGTCTCGTTCGCGCCCGGGGCGGCCGTCGACGCGGCGGCCCGCGTGGTCGCGCCCGTCCTGGAGAAGGAGCTGGGTACGAACGTCGAAGTGCTCAACCGGCCCGGCGCCGGGGGCCAGATCGGCTACACCGCGCTCACCAAGGCCAAGCCCGACGGCTACACCATCGGAGCCACCGGTTCGCCGTCCGTCGTCGTCTCGCCCCTCGACCCGAGCCGGGGCGCCACCTACACCCGGCAGAGCTTCCAGCCGCTGGGCATGCAGGTGCTCGACCCGATGCTGGTCGGGGTCGCGCCCGGCAGCCCGTACAAGGATCTGAAAGCCCTGATCGAGGCGGTCAAGGCCAAGCCGAAGAGCGTCACCGCGACCACGACCGGGGTGCAGACCGGCGAGCACTTCGCGCTGGCCGACATCCAGCAGAAGACCGGCGCCGAGTTCGCCCCCGTGCACTTCTCGGAGGGCGCGGCGTCGGCCATCGCCGCCTTCCTCGGCGAGCACGTCACGGTGTTCGCCGGCAACGTCAGCGACGTCAAGGACCTCGTCGCCCAGGGCAAGATCCGGGTGCTCGGCATCATGTCGGCCGAGCGGAGCCCGTTCCTGCCCGACGCGCCCACCTTCGCCGAGCAGGGCTACCAGGTCGAGGCGGCTACCGCGCGCGGCTACTCGGCGCCCGCCGGGCTGCCGGACGAGGTCCGCGTCAAGATCGAAGGCGCGCTGAAGAAGGCGATCGAGGACCCGGCGGTCGTCGCCAAGATGAAGGACCTCGGTCTGAACACCGCCTACAAGTCCGGCCAGGACTACAGCACCTACTGGGCCGAGCAGGAGACCACGGTCAAGCAGGCCCTGCCCCTCGTTCGCAACACCAAGAGCTGAAAGGCCCCTCAAATGAGTGAAATCTCCCAGGACGTGCTGGCCCGGCTGGCCGCCCTGCCCACGGCCAACATCGGCGACGCCATGGACCGCCTCGGCGTCCTCGACTCCCGGATCCGCCCCATCTGGCCGGGCGCCCGCGTGGCCGGGCGCGCCTTCACCATCTGGACCCGATCGGGTGACAACGCGCTGATCCACCAGGCGCTCGACGTCGTCGAACCCGGCGACGTCCTCGTGGTCAACGGCGGCGGCGACGAGTCCAGGGCGCTGATCGGCGAGCTGATCGGCCAGCGCGCCAAGAACAAGGGCGTGGCCGGGTTCGTCATCGACGGGGCCGTCAGGGACGCCGAGGGGCTCGGCGAGATGGGCATGCCCGTCTTCGCCCGCGCGGTGACGCCCGCGGGGCCGTACAAGAACGGGCCGGGCCACCTCGGCCGCACCGTCGCGGTGGGCGGCGTCGCCGTCGCGCCGGGCGACCTGATCCTCGGCGACGCCGACGGCGTGGTCGTCGTCCCGCTCGCCGAGGCCGAGCGGATCGCGCAGGCGGCCGAGAACGTCTTCGTGATCGAGGAGGGCAAACGAGCTGCCATTCTTGAATCCGCGTGACGACAGGTTCATCCGCGTGCGAGAAAGGGTTCCGCCGATGACCGCCGGGCAGCCGCAGGCGTCCATGCGCTCGGTCGAGCGCGCGTTCGACGTGATCGAGGTGCTGGAGCGCAGCGACCAGCCGCTGCGGCTGTCGGAGGTCGCGCGGCGGGCCGGGCTGTCCCCGGCCACCACCCTGCGCCTGCTCGGGGTGCTCCAGCGGCGCGGGTTCGTGGTCGCCGAGCAGCAGGCATACCACCTCGGGCCGGCCAGCCTGGCCATCGCCCACGGATTCCTCGTCACCGACACCCTCAGCCGCGCGGCCACCCCGGTGCTCCAGGAGCTGGCCGCCACCACCGGCCTGACCGCGACGCTGCACATCAGGTCGGGCCTGGAGCGCATCGTCATCGCCCGCGTCGACGGCGCCGACCCGCTGCGCTACCAGCTCCCCATCGGCCGCCGGCTGCCGCTGCACCTGGGCGCGGGCAAGGTGCTCGCGGCGGCCATGCCGGACGACGAACTCGACGCCCTGATGGCCACGGTCCGCGACCTGGGCACCGCGGGCGGCAAGCCGGTCAGCGAGGCTGACCTGCGGGCCGAGCTGGAGCAGACCAGGGAGCGCGGCTACCACTTCTCCATCAACGAACGCGTCATCGGGAGCTCGGGCATCAGCGCGCCCGTGCCCGCCCCCGACGGCCACTCCATGGCCTCGGTGGGCATCTCCGGCCCCGCCGAGCGCCATCCCGAGAGCGAGATGCTCGGCTGGGTGCCCGAGCTGCGCCGCGCCGCCGCCGCGCTCGGCCGGGCGCGCGCCCTTTAGCCATCGGTTCACATAGAGGACAGAAGAGATTTGATCATGCGTTGCGCCGTCATCGGACTGGGCGAGGCGGGTGGCGTCTATGCCACCGCGCTCGCCGCCGCCGGGCACGAAGTGCTCGGGTACGACCCCGGGAACACCCCCACCCCCGAAGGCGTCACCAGGACGGCGACCCTGGGGGAGGCGGTCGACCGGGCCGCGTACGTGCTCGTCCTGACCGGGGCCGCCGCGGCTCCCTCGGTGGCCGGGCAATGTCTGTCCCACCTGGCGCCGGGCGCCTGCTACGCCGACTTCACCTCGGCCTCCCCGGAGGTCATGGAGCAGCTCGGCCGGACGGTCGGCGAGCGCGCCGACTTCGCCGACGTGGCGATCCTGGGGCCGGTCCCGCTGCACGGGCACCTGGTCCCGCTCCTGGCCAGCGGGCCGGGGGCGGCCGCGATCGCCCGGCTCATCCGCCCCCTCGGCGGCTCCCGCGAGGTCTCCGTGGAGGTCCTCGACGGGCCGCCCGGGGCGGCCATGGGCCGCAAGCTGCTGCGCAGTGTGTTCATGAAGGGGCTGGCCTCGGTGGTCTGCGAGGCTGTCGCGGCGGGGCAGGCGGCCGGGGACGAGGACTGGATCAGGGTCGAGATCGCCAAGCAGCTCGCGGGTGACGGGCAGGCGGTCATCGACCGGTTCCTGACGGGGACCCGTACGCATGCTGTACGGCGTGCCATGGAGATGCGCGACACCGGCGCCTACCTGGACGTTCTCGGGGTGCCCGCCGAGATGACCCGCGCGGCCGAGCAGACCCTCCGCCGCCTGTCCACCGGCTGAGCCTTGTCGCGCTGAGGCTCGTTGCGCTGAGGCCCGTCGTGCTGAAACGTGCCGTGGTGAGGCTCCTCGCGCTGAAGCTTGCCGTGCCGAAATCTGTCGGGGGGCGATGACATGCTCGGGTCATGACGACCTTCACGCCACCGCCTGACACCGCCGCCTGGCAGCACCTGGCCGCTCGCATCGGCTTCGAGGTGGTCTACTTCCAGCCGCTGCCGGACGGATACCGCGTGGAGGGGTGCACGACCGCGGTCGAGGAGGGCCTGACCTGGGTCGTCGACTATGTCATCGAGCTCGACGCGGGCTGGGCCACGCGCTCGGCCCGGCTCGCGAGCCGTTCCGCCGGAGGCGGGCGCCGGATCCTCCTGGAGAGCGACGGCGCCGGCCGCTGGCGGGTGGACGGCGCGCCGGCGTCCTGGCTGGACGGGTGCCTCGACGTCGACCTGGAGTCGTCGGCCATGACCAACGCGTTCCCCGTGCACCGGCTGCGCCTCGGCGTGGGCGCCGCCTCGCCGGCTCCGGCGGCCTACGTCCGGGCCGCCGACCTGGCCGTGGAGCGGCTGGAACAGCACTATGGCCGGCTGGCCGACGAGGAGGGGCGGCAGCGCTACGACTACGCGGCGCCGGTCTTCGACGTCGCCTGCCGCCTGGTCTACGACGAATCCGGCCTCGTCCTCGACTACCCGGGCCTCGCCACCCGAGCCGCCTGAAACCCCGCCTGCCCCGTGGGGAATCCCTGTCTTGCCTGCCTGCCTGGCTGGGGGTTCCGCGTCCCGACTGCCCAGCCGCTCGACGGCCAGGTCGGGCCCGTGTGCCGCCTCCCCGGCCGTGTCCCGCCCGCCCGGACGGGGATCCGCGCTCCAGTGCCTGGGTCGGCCAGCAGGTCGGTGCCTGGTTGGTCTCGGTCGGGTGGGTGGGCGCTTGGGCTGGTGCTTCACCCCGCTCATGAGACGGTCGGCCTGATCGTCCGGCCGGGTGCGGACGCGACCGTGGTCAGGAAACCGGCGTCCGGCTGGGGTCGGGCGGCTGGGGTCGGGCGGCCGGGGTCAGGAGAGCGGGGTCAGGGGCCGGGTCGGTCCGACGCCTCGTGCAGGCCGAGGGTCTTGGTGAGCTCGTCGGGTGGCGGCAGCGGGGGAGCCGCGGGCTGCGAAGCCTCCGGCGCTTCCTGCGCGGGGGAGCCCTGCGCGCCGCGGTCGAAGAAGCGCAGCACCTCCACCGGCAGCGGCATCACCAGCGTTGAGCTCTTCTCGGCCGCCACCTCCACAACCGTCTGCAGGAGCCGCAACTGCAGGGCGCTCGGCGTGTTGGCCATGATCGCGGAGGCGTCGGCGAGCTTCCGCGCGGCCTGGAACTCGCCGTCCGCGGTGATCACGCGCGCCCGGCGCTCGCGCTCGGCCTCGGCCTGGCGGGCCACGGAGCGCTTCATGGACTCGGGGAGCGTGACGTCCTTGATCTCCACCCGGTCGATGTGGATGCCCCAGCCGAGCGCCGGGCTGTCGATCATGAGCGCGAGGCCCTTGTTCAGCTCCTCGCGGTTGGAGAGCAGGTCGTCGAGCTCGCTCTTGCCGATGATGGAGCGCAGTGACGTCTGCGCCACCTGTTCCACCGCGAACAGGTAGTTCTGCACCCCGACGGCCGCCCGCAGCGGATCCTCCACCCGGAAGTAGGCGACCGCGTCGACCTGGACGGACACGTTGTCACGGGTGATGCCCTCCTGCGTGGGCACCGGCATCGTGACAATCTGTACGTTCACCTTCTTCATCCGGTCGACCACCGGGATGAGGAAGGTGATCCCCGGCCGGCGGATCTCCTTCTGGGCCCGGCCGAAGCGGAACACGATTCCGCGCTCGATCTGGTTGACGATCCTGACGCCCCCGAACGCGGTCAATATGACGATGATCGCGAGGAACCCCAGGATGAATTCGATCACCATGACGGCCTCCTCCCATACTTCGAGAGTAGGCCCGTACGGGCGGAAAGCGTAGTTGCAGATCTACTTTGTAAAGGGCGTCGGCTCGGTGTCCACCTGGTGCCCCGCCCTCTCCAGCGCGGCGACGGCCTCTCGGGCCATCTCTTCGGGCACGAGGACCAGGTCGGCGTGGAAGGTCGAGGCGACGAACACCGGGACGGCCGCCTCGGCCAGCGGCCCCACGACCGCCGCGAGCATGCCCGGGACGTCCAGGTCGTGGGCCGTCTGGCCGCTGTAGAGGGCGATCCACCGCTCGGCCGCCTCGGCCGGCCGGGTCTCGCGTACGACGGTCAGCCCCTCCGGAGCCCGGACGAGCGCGATCCACGTGTCGCCTTCGGGGAGCGTCGAGTCCGGCCGGTGCTCGACGGTGAACGCGGACGGCAGGACACGCAGGCGCTGGGCGGATGGGGAGCTCATGGAACTTGTGTAGCAGAAGTCACGTGTTCATCGGCGGATCCGGCTGAGTCGGCGCCGGCGAATGTGGTAATCATCGGTGAGATGCGGCCGGCCCGAGTTGCGGCGCTTGGCCAATACCTGATATGACGCGGCAAACCTTTGAATCGAACTTCAAGATAGCGGATTCATCGCTATTGACCGCGAGGTGGACGCACTTGCGACTAGGTTGCTGACAGCGGGATCGGCGTGGGTGCGGGTGCTCCGGGACAAGGGCCTCTCGCACCTGCGATGGCGCGCTGTGCGCTGGAGGAGGCGGGATGACGGCCATGGGTGCCCGACGCTGGGGATGTCGCCGGTTGTTGATGGCTTATCACTGGTGAGAAGGGCAGAAGGATCTCGTACGGGTCTTTGGGTGCGCCGCGCGCGGGCCGGGTCCTGAGATGTTCCCTGCTCGGCCACGAGCCGGGGCGCCGCCCATGAATGCCGGGCACGAGAACCACGAAAACCGCGTCACAACAGCGAAAGGCGTTGTAGTGCGGGACGGGATCGCGAAGTTCGATTGCGTCAGCGCGGCGCCTCAAGGAGATGCATGATCTGCTGAACAGAGCTACAGTACCTGCAACCATAACGTAATCGGAGCAGCATCATGGCGAAACGCATTGTTGAGTCCTTTGTCGATGACATCGACGGCAGTGACGCCGAGGGGACCACAAGGTTCGCTCTCGACGGCACGAGCTACGAGATCGACCTGTCGGGTTCTAACCGGGAGAAGCTGGAGAAGGCTCTCGCTCCCTTTATCACCAAGGCTCGCGCGGTCCGCGCCGAGCGGGGCGTTCGCGGTCGCCGCGGAGGCATCGGCACTTCCCGGGCGGTCACCCGTGAGAAGTCCACTGAGATCAGGCGGTGGGCGAAGGCTCAGGGCCTGCCGGTGAGCGAGCGAGGTCGCATCGCCGCCACCGTCGTGGAGCAGTACGAGGCTGCCCACTGAGGGGGCTTCTGGAAGGGTTTGTTGTAGGAGGGCCGCGGCGGTCGGGTCCTTGGCCGACCGCCCACGCCTGATCACCCGACGTCGTCCGGGGAGGGATCCGGGGCGATGGGGTCCGTCCCCGCCGACGGCGCCGCGCGAGCCGCCGTTTCGCTTTTAATGGCGCCGGGACGGATTTCGATTTCCGGGCCCGGCCGGGCGATGAAAAGGCCCGAATGGAATATCGGCGCCCGACCAAGATCCAATATTCCGGTTCCGCCCGCCCGCCAAGGCCGAAGGCCGATCCTAAGGGATCAAGGAGCGTCCCAGGTCGACGATGAATCGGGCGAGTCCGGCCCGCTTGCGGAACAGCTCGTGCAGCTCGGCGGTGGGCTCCTGCCCCAGGCGTTCGAAGGGGATCGCGGTCCAGGCGCTGCGCAGGACGAGGGTGGCGGCGTAGCCGAAGGAGACCTCGGCGGGGTCCGCGAGGCCGGCGACCGCGGCGGTGTAGGCGGCCTCGATCACCTCGTGGACGGCGGGCAGGTCCGCGGGGTCGAGGTCGCCGGTGTGGGCCCGGCCGACCAGGAGCTGGCCCAGGTCGAAGCCCACGGCCGCCGGGTACGGCCAGCTCCAGTCGATGGCCACGAAGTCCGCCGAGCCGTCGGCGGGGACGAGCAGGTTCGCGGGGCTGGCGTCGCCGTGGACGAGGGTGTGGGGCAGGCGGTCCAGGGCCTCCAGCAGCGGCTCGATGCGGTCGGCGAGGGCCAGCAGGTCGGCCTGGAGCAGGGGGTCGGCGTTCGCGGCGACCAGCGGGTGCCGCCACGTCGCCGGGTCGCGCACGGCGGGCAGGAACAGGTTGGCCAGCGGGCCCGCGCAGTAGTAGCGGAGGCCCTGGTTGATGGGCTCACGGGGCGCGGATGAACGGCCCGCGACGGGTTGCACGGCGGCCAGGTCGCCGAGCCGGCGGGCGGCGGCGCGGTAGCGGTCCAGGTCCCAGGTGGCGGGTTTGACCTGTACGTCCTCCAGCCACATGACGAGCCGGTCATCGCCCAGGTCGTCCAGCCGGTACAGCCGGGGCAGCCGCAGCCCGCGGGGGAGCCGGGGGCCGGTCAGGTAGACGTCCGCGTCGGCCCGCCAGGGGAAGTGCGCGAGCGCGGCGGCCCGCAGCGGCTCGGGGATGTCGGCGTACCTGGGCATGTGCCTGATCGCGTGGATCGCCTTGACGAAGAACGACCAGGTCGCGCCGCCGGTCGTGGTGCCGCGCACGCGGTGGAGCGAGGTCGTCGACAACGCCCCGGGGCCGGAGCCGAGGGGGTCGACGTGCCGGTCGGCGATCTCGGCGAGGGGGTCGCCGAGGCTCTCGCGTACGAGGTCCGTCAGGCCGGTGGTGAGCGCGATGGTCATGGGCCCAGCATGCTGGGCGGAACAATGCGCTCGCATGAGCATGGCCTACTCAAATACGCTTTCGCCGTGGCAGGCTCCTGGCCGTTCATCGGGCGTGTGGCGCAGTTGGCGGAGATCCGGTCCGCTTTCAGGGGCGTGGTCGTCGCCGGTCCGCCGGGGACGGGCAAGAGCCGGCTGGCGGCGCAGGCCGTGCACGGTCTCGACGGGGTCGCCTGGGCGCGGGCCACGGCCGCCGCCGCGGAGATTCCGCTGGGCGCCTTCGCCCCGTTGCTCCCGGCCACGCCGCCCGCCGGCAACCCGCTGGGCTGGGCGGCCGCCGCGCTGCGGGTGCCGGTGCTGGTGGTGGACGACGCCCACCTGCTCGATCCGGTCTCGGCCGCGCTGGTCCACCATCTCGTGACGCGGGACGGCACCCGGGTGATCGCGACGCTGCGCAGCCGCACGCTCGTGCCGGACGCGGTGCTCGCGCTGTGGAAGGACGATCTGGTGCCGCGGCTGGAGCTGGAGCCGTTCTCCTTGGCGGAGACGGCGGCGGTGCTGGAGGCCGCGCTGGGCGGCAGGGTGGAGTCGGCGACCGTGGCCCGGTTGTGGCGCGTCAGCCAGGGCAATGCCCTCTACCTGCGCGAGCTCGTGCTGTCCGGGATGCTCGCCGCTGATGGGGGCGTGTGGCGCTGGCACGGGCCGTTGACGATCACGCCCACGCTGCGGGAGACGATCGCGGGCCGCATCGGCGAGGTGACCGCGCGGGAGCGGGAGGCGCTGGAGCTGCTGGCGTACGGCGAGCCGCTGGGCGCCGACCTGCTGGCCGTTCTGGGCTCGCTCGACGCGGTGCAGCACCTGGAGGACCGGCAGCTCGTCTCGGTGCAGCCGGACGGCCGGCGGCTCCAGGTCCGGCTGGCGCATCCCCTGTACGGCGAGGTCATCAGGGACGGCTGCGGGGTGCTGCGTGCCCGCACGATGGTGCGCCGGCTGGCGCAGGCGGTCTCGGAGGCCGGGCTGCGGCGGCGCGAGGACGTGCTCAGGGTGGCCGTCTGGCGGCTGGACGGCGGCCTGCCCGGCGATCCTGGGCTGCTACTGGCCGGCTGCGAGCGCGCCAGGGTCATCAGGGACCTGGAGCTGGCCGTACGGCTGGGGCGCGCGGCCGTGGCCGCGGGCGGCGGGACGCCCGCGCTGACCGCGCTGGGCACGGTGCTGTTCTACACCGACCGGTACGCCGAGGCCGAGGAGGTGTTCGCCACGGCCTGGGCGGCGGAGATGGGCGACGCGGCCCGGACCGACCTGGGCGTGCAGCGGGCCATGAACCTGGCCGTCGGGCTCGGGGACGTCGCACGGGCGCGAGCCGTGCTAGATGAGACCGGCCGGCTCGTCCACGGGGTCCAGCCGCGGCAGGCGGCGTTCATCATGCGGGCCGTCCTGGCCGCCCTGACCGGCGACATCGCCGACGCCGACGACCAGATGGCGCGGGCGCGGGGCATGGGCCCGTTCAGCCCGCACGGCGCGCGGATGATCAGCGGGGCCGAGGCGGCCGTCCTGGTGGCGCGGGGCCGGGCCGCGGAATGCCTGGCCCACGTGGCGGAGATCGGCGCCGGGCTGGCGAAGGAGCCGGACGTCATGCGCAGCCTCTCCGCCGCCCTGACCGGCCACGCCACGCACGCCGCGCTGCTGCTGGGCGACCTGGACACCGCCGAGCGGCTGGCCGGGGAGGGGCACGGCCTGGAGGGCCCCTTCCACACCTGGACGCGGGCGAACCTGGAGTTCGGCACGTGGATGGCCCGCGTGCTGCGGTTGCGCGGCCGGGTGGCCGACGCCCTCGGGTGGGCCCGCGACACCGCCGCGCGGCTGCCCGAGCGCAGCGTGCTGGCGGGGTCCTGCCTGGGCGAGCTCGCGCACGCGTTCGCGCTGCTCGGCGAGGTCGGGGCGGCCGAGCAGGCGCTGGAGCGGGCGGAGGCGACGGGGACGCCGATCGGCCCGTCGGTCGTCCTGCCGGCGCGCCTGGCCCGGGTGTGGACCCTGGCCGGGCGCGGGGACGCGGCCGGGGCGGTCGAGCTCTGCCTGGAGACCGCCGAGGACGCGCTGCCGTGCGACGTGCCGTTCCTGCTGCACGACGTCGTCCGGCTGGGCCGTCCCGACCTGGTGTCGGCGCGGCTGGCCGCGCTCGACGTGGCCGGGCCGCTGGTGGCGCTGTTCGCGCGGCACTCCGCCGCCCGCGACGGCGCGGAGTTCGACGCGGTCTCGGAGGGTTTCGAGCGGCTCGGCCTGCTGCTGTACGCGGCCGAGGCGGCGGCGCAGGCGGCGGCCCGCTTCCGCGAGTCCGGGCTGGCGCGCGGGACCCGCGCGGCGCAGACCCGGGCCTGGCGGCTCTCGCGGCGCTGCCAGGGCGCCCGTACGCTCGCGCTGATGGATCTCGACGTGCCGAGCCTGACGCCGCGGCAGCGCGAGATCGCGGTGCTGGCCGCCCAGGGGCTGACGAACCGCGAGATCGCCGAGCGGCTCGTCGTGTCGGTCCGGACGGTGGCCAACACCCTGTACGCCGTGTACGACAAGACCGGCGTCAACGACCGCGCCGCCCTGGCCGCCCTGCTGAGCAGGCTGGCCGGTTAGCGCAGGAGCGTCGTGACGACCTGGAGGACGAGCACGACCAGCAGCACCGCGGCCAGCACGAGCCACCGGGGGTCGAGCCAGGCGGACCTGACGCCCTCGGCCCGGGCGTCCGGGTCCAGCAGGTCGCGCAGGACGGGGTTGACCTCGTTGTCGGGCAGCAGCCGCTCCAGTTCGGGCACCAGGGCGTGCAGCCGGGAGCGTACGTCGGCGGGCGGGCGCGTCCGTGCCCAGGCGTGGACGTCCCGCAGGATGCCCCGGGCGGCCCCGGCGCTGGTGGCTTCGGTCAGCTCGGCCAGGAAGTAGTCGAAGGCGTCGCGCACCACGACGGGTTGCGCCTCCGGAGGGCGGGCTCCCGGGGCGGGCGGCGGCGCCTCCTGCGTCACGGGCACCGGGCCCGGGGCGTGCGCCGACGGCCCTTCCTGCGTCACGGGCACCGGGCCTGGAGCGGGCGCCGGCGGCCTCGCTTGCGTCACGGGTGCGGGCCGTCCCGCGGGCACGCGGGTCCGGGGGCCCGAGGTCGCAGGGGGAGGAGCTGGAGAAGCCGCTGGAGGTCCCTCCACCGCAGCGGGCGTGGGAGCGCGGGGCTCGGCCGGAATGGGCTTCGGCGGCTCGCGCAGGGCGGCCCTGAGCCGCTCGATCCGCTCCTCCACCGCCATCTCGTCGTTGATCCGCAGCCGTTTGACCAGCCCGGTGAGCCGCTCGCCCGCGTAAGCGTCGACGACCATGGCCGCGATCTCGCCGTACAGGTCGTCCTGATCCGGTGCCCGCAGATCGACGCGCCGCCGGTGCGCGGCCCGCGACGAGGGCCCCGGCCACTGCTGCAGGAAGATGACCTCGGCCCCCTGCTTGAGGTCGTCGCTCTCATAGGTGGAGAACGTCTCCGGATAGCGTCCGAGCACCAGGTCCAGGATGTCCACCAGCCCCCACAGCTGCACGATCGCCTGCCCCTGCGCCGCCACCGACAGCGGCTCCCGGTGCCCGCGCAAGGTTTCCGAGACGATCGGCGCGAGGGCCGCGGCCCCGGCGCGGGCCTGCCGGTCGAGTGCCGCGCTCGAGGTGGCGTACGGGCGCAGCAGCAGGGCCAGATCGAGCGGCTCCGGATCGGCGGGCAGCAGCGAGCTCCAGCCGGGAGCCAGCGCGAGCGCCTGGCGTACGTTCGGCATCGCCGAGGCGTTGGCGGCCGAGCCGCCCAGGTACGCCTGGACCTGGATGGTCCGCCTGCTGTCCGAGCCGCCGGTCCGCGTGCGGGAGAGCACGACCACGCGCCCGTCCACGACGAGCCGGCAGATGCTGACCCCGGGCGCGGGCCCGGGGTCGAGCCAGGGCCCGAGCTGGTGGTACCAGCCCCTGGTGTCCTCCAGGGAGGAGCGCACGGGACCGAGGCCGGTGCGGCGCTCGTCCCACTCGAACAGGATCCAGTCGACGCTGGAGTAACGTCCCATCAGAGCCCCACCTCCGGATAGCCACGCAGGACACCGGTCATCGCGAAGAGCGAGATCAGAGGCGCCAGAACACGTCGCGGCCGGACGCCTCTGGGGAACCGCCCGTCGGTCGGGGCGCAGCCCGTCGCCGAGACGAAATGCAGGGTGCACTTGCGGCATTTGCCGTAGGGGCTGAGCCACGCCTGCGCGCCGCGCCGGTGCAGGAAGGCGTAGACGTCGCGGCTCTCCCGCAGGACGTCCACCTGGTCCAGCCGGTCGGGTTCGTCGTAGAGCCAGGTGTCGACCGGCGCCTCGAAGCGCGCCGAGTCGCTCTTGGTGACGGCGACGACGGCGGGGATGTCCAGCCGGCCGCCGCTCGTGGGCAGCCGGTCGAGCACGGCGCGGAAGGACTCGTCGCCCATCCTGGCCGACCTGGCGGCGGCGTCGATCACGAAGAGCAGCCCGCCGACGGCCGGCACGAACCTGGTCGCCTCGTGGGTGGAGCTGCGCAGCAGCTCGCCGGCGATGTCGAAGAACGCCACGGCGGTGGTGTGCCGGCCGTCGCTGACGAGCAGCGCGTCGGCCGGCTCGGCGGCGGCCCGGTGGGTGGTGCGCGAGAGCGCGGTCCGCTCCACCATGAGCGGATGCACGTACGTGTTGACGTACTCGGCGTGCCGCTCGATGTCCACCGCGTACGGGGTCAGCCCGTACGGCTCGAGCCCGCCCTGCTCGATGGCGCCGATCATCGAGGCCAGCAGGTGGGTCTTGCCCGTCTCTGGCCCGCCGACCAGCCCGATCACCAGCGGGCGGCCGTGCCGTACGTAGGTGTAGGGCAGGTGGTGTTCGAGGCTCGGGTCGGCCACCGGCGCCGGGCAGCGCACGTGGGCGGCGCGCAGGAGGTCCTCGCGGCGGGCCCCGGTCGCGTGCTCCAGGGAGAGCGGCTGGTAGTTGCCCGCGGGGGTGCGTTCGTAGAGCTCGTCCTCGCTCCAGGCGAACTCGTGCAGGCAGATCGGGCAGAGGATCACCGGATCACCATCCAGACGACCACGGCGAAGGCGAGCAACACGGCCAGCGGAAGCCAGCGGGCCCACCACTTCTGCGGCTGGTCCTGCGGCGTCTGCTCGATCCGGGTTTCGGGCGGCGGCTCCTCGACCTCGATCTCGCGTTTGGCCTCGCGGGCCCGGTCGAAGGCGGCGCGGCCCTCTTCGAGCCTGAGGTCCTGGTCGACGGGGATGGACTGCATCGGGTCGGGCACCCGCAGCCGGTTGAGCACCTCCAGGACCGACGGCGGCCGGCCGGAGAAGACGTCGTGGAGGGGCTGCAGCGCCGGGGCGGCGGTGAGGTCGGGGCGGTCGGCGACCTCGCGGGCGGTGATCGTGCGGTAGATCACCATTCCGGCGCTCCAGAGGTCGTCGGCGGTGGACGCTCGGCCGGTGCCCGCGCGCTGGTCCGGCGCGGCGTAGGGCGCCTCTCCCAGCCGCAGCCGGCGGCTGCCGACCAGCGTGGCGTGGGCGAGGCCGGTGACCTGGACGGCGGAGCCGTCCCAGCGCACGGTGCCGGGGTCGATGCGCCGGTGGACGATGTCGCAGGCCGACAGGATGCGCACGGCGCGGAAGAGGCTCTCCTGCAGGGCCCGCTGCTCGGCGATCAGCAACGCGCCGGAGAAACGGGTGACCGGCTCGCCCCGGTGGTCGGACAGCAGCACGAAGGGCTCCTCCACGTCCAGGCTGTAGCCCATCAGCCGGGGCAGCTCGACGGGGTAGGCCCGCCCCAGCCGGGCGAGCAGCCTGGAGCCCATCCGGGCCTCGTTCTCCAGCAGCTCGTAGAGGTGCTCGCGGTCGCGCCCCTCCGCGCGGGGCACCCGCCGCTGCACGATCTTGGTGCCCTGGACGACGAGGGTCAGCCGGCGCTCGAAGGGGTCGAGGTCCGGCTCCACCTCCACCTGCCAGGTCACGCGGTCGCCGTCGGGAGTGAAGAAGGTCAGCGGCTCAGGTTCCATCCTCACTCCAGTCCTCCTCGACCGTCCCGGGGCGCAGCGGCACCAGGCGCAGGGTGCCGGCGTACTGTCCCGACCGGGTCCACACGACGTCGGGCGGGTTTCCCTGCCCCCGTACGGCCCTGGGCGCGAACCGCACCGCGTACGCCTGCCGCAGCAGCGTCGCCAGATCGCGGTCGCCGCACAGCTGCAGCATCTGGCCGTTCGCCTGGGCGCGCAGCGCCCGCACGACCTGCTGGGACTGCCGCCAGACCGCGTCCACGAGGTCCTGGCGGCCCGTGTCGCCGGTGCCGAAGTCGGGACGTTCCTGGACACCGCGGTGGGCCAGGTGGTAGCGGTACTGCCGCAGCGTCTCGTCGACCCGGCGTTCGAGGCCCACCTGGGAGTCCCGGTAGGCGCCCTGTTCGAGGGAGGTCCAGGCGGGCTCCAGCCAGGTCGTCACCGCGTCGACGAGGTCGCCGGTGATGACCTCGCGCAGCTGGCCGCCGCGGTCGCGCAGGCGTACGGTGACCTCCTCGTCGAGGGCGGGGCCGGCGGCGGCCTGGCCGGTCTCGGCCTTGCTCCAGTCGGTCAGCGTCCCGGACACCTGCGCGCAGATCTCGTTCAGCGCCGCCGCCAGCGTGCGGGCCGCGTCGGAGGTGTGCATGCGGGCCGCGCCCAGCATCCACTCGCTGGCCGCGACGCGTTCGAGCGTCGAGCGCAGGTCGTCGAGGGCGGTCCTGGCCAGGCCGAGCGAGAGCTGCTCGCGCCACCACGTCCGCGTACGCCGCCAGAAGACGAACCGGGGCAGGAACGCGGCGGGGAACTCGGCGGGCGCGTGCAGCGCGTTGAGCAGCTCGTCCGGGCAGATCCGCCACAGGTCGCCGACGAAGGCGCGGCTGCCGATGGGCGCGCTCTGGTCGGCCAGCAGGCGGAGGCGTGAGACCAGCCGCGGCACGCTTTTCCGCTCGGCCAGGGACGCCTCCAGGTCGGCGCGCAGCTCGCCGACGATCTGGGCGTGGCCCATGTCGGCGGGGACGGCGAACCTGATCCCGTGCGCGGCCAGCCGCTCGGCGGCGTTCTCGTCGGCGTGGTCGATCTCCTCGAAGAGCCGCGCGACGGTGTCGCGGAACTCGGCCAGCGCCCGGCCCGCGGCGATCACCTGGTCGACGACCGCGGCCCGGTCGCGGGCGCTGTGGAAGTAGCCGAGCTCGTCCAGGGCGCGGACGGCCCGGTCCACCTGATCGGCGGCCCCGCGGTAGAGGCGGTGCAGCGTGCCCTCCGGGATGAGGGCGTCGAGGAGGTCGGAGGGCAGGTCGGCGGTGCCGCTGAGCACGGGGAGCGCGGTGGCCAGCGGCGAGCTGAAGGTGGCGGTGTCCTGCTGGACGGGCCCGTCGAAGCGTTCGGCCACCTCGCGGAAGGCCTGGGCGAGCACCTCGGGGTCGATCCGGCCGGCCACGATGCGCCAGCCGGGCGAGGCGGTGCCGTACGGGATGTCGCCCAGGCTGTTGACCACCTCGTCGAAGACCTCCGGCTGGGTGAGCAGGTCGATCAGGATGGCCTCCGCGCTCACCCCGGGCCCGTGGGCAGCCTCACCGGTGTCGGCGTTCCAGAGGATGCCGCAGGGGTCGCTCACCCAGAGCACCCTGCGGCTCTCCCCGCCCAGGACGGGGGGCAGGCGCAGCTCCGGCCCCACCGCCAGGACGAGCACCGACCTGACCAGGCGCGAGCTGAAGACGTCCTGGAGCACCCGCTGGGCGCCGGCCAGGCGTTCGGTGTCGGCCACCACCAGGACCTGGGCGCCCAGCCGCTCCAGCTCACCCTTGCGCAGGTCGAGCACGACGACCATGCTCACTCCCCGATGAGCGCGTCCAGGTCGCGCAGGTTGTAGGAGACGGCCTCGGCGACCCGTTCGAAGGGCAGGTCGAGCGCGGCGGGCAGGGTGTGGGCCCAGAAGGTGATCAGCTGATCGGCCCGGTTGCGCGCGCCCGACGGCAGCTTGGGCATCATGATCTCCAGCAGGCCGAGCTGGTCCGCGGACATGCCGGTGACCAGGTGGTAGAGCGGGTCCGGCAGGCTGGGCGCGCCCGCCAGGCCCCGCGGCGTGGCGTTCATGAGCTGCTCGCTGACCAGGCTGCGGAACTCCTCGTCGCCGGCGATCACCCACTGCTCGTAGGCCCGCAGCATGCTCGGCCACGAGGAGGCCTTGCCGTAGGCGGTCAGCGGCAGCGTCATCGAGCCGCCCTCGACGTCGATCCGGATCCGCGACGGCGAGCTCAGCTCGCCCTCCACGACGCTGACCCGGCCGTTCCACAGCAGGCAGAGCAGCCGGTGCAGGATCCTGACTCGGTGCTCCTCGGTCGTGGCCAGGTAGCCGAAGTCGTAGCCGAGCCGCTGGCGCCATTTCAGGTGGTCCTGCGGGCGTTCGTCGCGCAGCGCGTCGGCCCAGCTGTGCAGCACCTCGCGCAGCTCGCGGACCTGGGTGACGCTCATCGAGGTGCGCAGCTGCACGACGGTCACCGAGTCGGCGTCGATGTTGCGGAAGTCGGGCACGCCCGGCAGGTCGATCCGGTCCTTCAGGAACCGTTCCAGGGCGGGGTCCTTGGCCGGCGCCGGGTAGGAGACCAGCACTTTGAGGTCGCCGGTGCCGTCGGGGGTGAAGCCGCCGGGCACCAGGTCGGCCAGCTTGAGCTGGAACTGCCGCACGTGCGGGTCGTCGCCGCCCGTGGCGGCCTGGGCGAGGATGTCGGCCAGCGCGGGCAGCAGCGGCTGCTCGCCCAGCGCGGCGGCCTCGTCCTGGTCCTTGAAGAGCTTCTTGACCTCCAGCTTGATCCGGTCGCGCGCCCAGTTGAGGGCGTCGGCCGGTTTGCCCGTGCGCCAGGCCAGGTCGTAGGCGTGCCGCCAGCCGTCCGGGCCGATCAGCGCGTTGGCCACGGCGGCCTCCCCGTCGGTGGGGCGCAGCTGCTGCCGGGAGGCGAAGACGTCGACGAAGCGGCGCACGACCGCGTCGTAGAAGGACTCCGCGCCCGCGGGCGGCAGCAGGTGGTAGACGCCCACGCGGGTCTCGTACAGCTCGCCGGCCCGGCGCGCGAAGCGCTCGGCGTCGGCCTCGGCGTGCTCGACGAACACCTGCGTGAACTCGCGCACCTCGCGGATGAGCTGCTTGCGCCGCGGCTCCCAGCGGGGCATCTGGTCGGCCCACGCCTTGTGCCAGAGCGCCTGGCTGCGCCACAGGTACCAGGCGTCCTGGCTGGCGATCGCCGCCTGGACCTCGGGGTCGCCCCACTGCGCCTTGCGGAACACCCGGTCCCGGATCGGCCGCGGCTGCGGCGGGGCCTCGGTCATGTTCTCGTACGGCCTGCGCGGCTGCGCCCTGCGGTGGTCGAGGAGCCCGGCGAAGCCCAGCCGGTCGGCCTCGTGGGCGGCGCCGGGCAGGCCGACCACCACCCGCCGCAGCCGGAACGGGTCGACCTGGCCGAGCCCTTCGAGCGCGCCGCGGCGCACGTCCATCTCCTGGGCCATGGCAGGCACGACGCGGCTGAGCTGCCGCTCGAACGAGGCCAGGTTGTCCTCCATCGCCCGCAGCCGGTTGGCCAGCGACTTCTGGATCTCGGCCGCGCCGGTGGCGGGGCGGACCTCCGGCAGCGGCAGCGGCTCACGGGTGCTCAGCGGCTCCAGGTTGGTGGTGGTGAACATGCGCCGGATCTCCTCGACGTTGCTCTCGGCGGCGCCCGGCGGCACGGCTTCGAGCTGCGTCACCGCGCGGGCCAGCAGCCGGGAGCTGACCAGGTCGGCCAGCTCCTCCACGGGCACGGTCATGGAGGAGACGAAGGCCGTCGAGACGCCCCGGTTGCCGATGCCGGAGGCCGCCGCGACCTCGCGCTCCACGGCCCGGTTGATGAAGTCGTCGGCGAAGGAGGACTCGCCGCGGTCCTCCATGCCGCCGCCGACGTCGCCGGCCACGCTGGGCTGGGTGCCGGCCAGCGAGACGATCAGGGAGGCGATCGAGCGGTGCAGGTCGTCCCGCTCGACGCCGGGCGGCATGGTGAACAGGAACGCCGTCTGGACCGTGCCGGTGGCCAGCCGCACCTCGCCCTTGCCCGGGTAGCGCACGCCCAGCTCGCCGGCGATGCCCAGCTCGTCGACCTGCGTGCCCGCGTGCGGCGCGTTCTGGTCGTCGACCAGCCGGAACAGGTCGAGCAGGCTGGAGCCGGCGTTCAGGCGGGCCCGGCGGCCGCCGCCCTTGCCCTCGGCGAAGGCCGACGGCATGACGACCAGCGGGTAGATCCGGGCCCTGATGTGGTTGCGGGCGAAGGCGTCGCCGATCAGGTGCAGGTAGTCGTAGAAGATGCCGCTGCCGGTGCCGCCCGCCACCGAGTAGGCCACGAAGACGTCGCAGCTGCGCCTCAGCCGGCCGCCCAGCCCGGCCAGCTCGCCGCCCGAGTTGCTGATCGCGCCGATGGCGTCGTCGATGCCCTGCACCACGGGCCCGGGGCCGTGCCGCATCCGCTCGAACAGCGCCGCCCTGGCCACCGTGGGCAGCTGGCCGGCGCCGCGCATCAGCGGGGCGACCAGCGGCTCCTGCTCGCGCGGCGGCAGCCAGTCCTTGACGTGGTCGCTCGACGTCGCCCGCAGGCTGCGGGCCACCTCCGGGTAGGAGTCGAACTTCGGCACCACGTCGTGGATCAGGTGGGCGGTGCGGCCGGCCGCCGGGAACTCCCGCTCGGTCGGCACCACCCGCCGCCGGGTGCGGGTCAGCTCGGCCTCGTTGAGGTCGACGTAGACGAACTGCAGGCAGGAGGGCAATTCGTAGGGCTGGTAGTTCTGCCAGCTGAAGTTCCTGATCAGGTCCATGCCGTCGGGGCCGCACAACTCGTCACGCAGCCGCCGTTCGAGCTCCACACCGACCCGGCAGCCGGTGCCGCCGAGCCCCACGAACATCATCGGATCGAAGATCCTCATGCGCCCCTCACAACAGGTCGTCGCCTGGCATCGGTCTGTGGGTCCTGCTCTGGTACGGCTCCGGCGTGCCGTACGCGGGCTGCTCGGCGCGCTTGACCCGGGCGTCGTCGACGCCGAGGAACATGCCGCCGGGCAGCGGGATCGGGCGCCCCGGGCGCAGCGGTTCCAGCTCCTGCCCGGACGGATCGCGGATCAGTACGGTCTGGCCGCCGCCGCGGCGCGCCGTGTAACCGGTGCCGTACGTGCGCACCAGCCGGCCGTTGGAGATCTCGAAGGTGAACTCGGGTCCCTCGCCGAGGGGCGCCTGCATCTTGCTGACGTACGGCTCGCCCGGCTGTTCGAACAGGTAGAAGGTCAGCTCGCTCGGATCGGCCGCCCGGATCCGCGCGCGCCTCCTGAGGAGCAGCAGCGGGAGGGCCACCGCGACGATCAGCAGGAGGACCAGGAGGGCCTGGAGCAGCCGTTGCCACAGCGGCGTGGGCGGCTGCACGTCGACGTCGACGAACTCCTCGGCCACCACCTGCCCGGTCGCGTCGACCACCTGGACCGAGCCGCCGACCCGGCCCTTGGGGGCGTCGGCGCCGACGCGCAGCTTCAGGCCGTGCTCGGAGGCGCCCGCGGGCGCCTGGAGCCGCTGGACCGACAGGCTCACCGTGCCGGGCACGTCGACGAGCCGCAGGGTGAGCTGGGCGGGCTCGGCGTCGTTGGTCACGCGTACGGTGCCGGAGACCTCCGCGCCCGGCTCGACGGTGGCGGCGTCGAGCTGCACCTGGGCGCGGAGCCGGTCGGCGGGCCCGGCGACGCGGGTGGCGTAGGGGCGCTCGTCGCCGGCGACGCCGGGGCCGGTGACCTTGCCCAGGAAGGACAGGGCCCCGGCGGCCGAGGGCGGGATGGTGACCTGGCCGGAGTATTCGCCGTCGCCCTGGGCGCGGTCGGGGCCGTCACCGGTGTCGCGCAGGTCGACGGGGAGCTCCTGGAAGCCGTCGCCGGACATCCGGGCGGTGAAGCGCAGGCCCTCCAGCGCCGCCGGGTCGGTGATCGTGCCCGTCCTGGTCTGCAGGCGCAGCCGGACGGTCACCTGCTCGCCCGGACGCGGCCGGGGGTTGCTCAGGGAGATCGAGGCGCGCAGCGCGCCCTGCCACACGACGGTCGCGCTGACGTCCTGGCGGCTGACGCCCGGCGGCGACGTCAACTGGACCCGCCACTTGCCGGGCAGCGGGTTGCGGATGCGCAGCGACTCCACCGGGCCGGCCTCGCCGGCGACCTGGAAGGTCGAGTCGTTCTGCTCGCCCTGCTTGGGCACCTGGTTGCCGTCGGGGTCGAAGTAGGTCACCCGGATGCGCCGGTCGCGCTTGACCACCACGATCGAGCCGTCGGTCGCGATGACCGGGATGTTGACCTGGAGGTCGACGGTGGCGTTCGGTTCGAGCGAGTCGGTGACCGACTGCTCGATGCCCGCGCAGCGGGCGTAGGAGAACGCCTCCAGCAGGGATCTCTCCACGTCCGCCGAGGTCGCGACCACCCTCGCGCGGGGCGTGGCCGTCTCCTGGTCGCCGCAGGGCTGCCGCCAGCCGCCCGCGGCGAAGGCGTCGAGGCTGGCCTTGTCGGCCGAGCCGAAGCCCAGCGGCCAGAGCTGCACGTGCGCCTTCTCGGCGTCGCGCAGGCTCCGGTCGATCTGGGCCTGGGCGTTACGGTTGCGCGCCTGGGCGTCGGCGCCGTACTGCGGGCTGTTCCTGACGTCGAGGACGCCGTCGGTCAGCAAGAACACGATCTTCGCCCGCTGCTGGTCGTCGGGCGTGTTCATGATGTCGAGCGCCTGCTCCAGGGCGGCGGCGTGGTCGGTGTCGCCGCCCTCGCCGTTGGCGCGGCGGCGCAGCTTGTCCACGCACCGGCCCAGCGACTCGCGGTCCTGGGCCGTCTCAACACCGGTCAGCGGGCAGGCGATGTCCACGGCCGCCTGGCCGGGACCGTTGGAGCTGCCGAAGCCGACCACGGCCACCTGCGACTGCGGGGAGAGCTCGCTGAGGGCGATGAGCTGGGCGGCGGCTCGTTCACGGGCGACGTCCTGGCTGGACAGGCTGCCCGACTCGTCCACGAGGACGACGACGCGGACGGGTTTGACGTCGGAGGGCTGCGAAGCGTCCGCGGCCGTCGGGAAAAGCACCACAGCAGCGGTCACGGCCAGGGCGAGAAGGGACCTGAGGGATGAAGTGACGCGCACATTTCCTCACAGTTGCCGTTTTCCTATCCGCAGAACGGAGAGAGGCCACGAGAAGTTTCTGCCGCAGTTATGGACGCTACGAAATCCTTACTTAGGTATGTCACAAATAGTACGTTGACGCAAACATATTGCAATCCTAAAGGGAGAAATTCCGGGTCAGGCGCCGAAGTGACGGAGAGCGGCCCAGATCCGCGGCTGGGCCGGGAAGCGGCGGCGGAGCTCAAGGGCGACGTCGTGGACGTGCCAGGCCGTCGAGCGCTCGCCCGTCTGGCGGCTGACGTCCTGGAGTGCCAGGCGGACCTCGTCCGGCACCGGCCACATGACGGCCACCACCTCGCGGAAGGCCGCGAGCAGGTGCGCCGGCAGCGGCGCCGTGCCGTCCGCGGGCTCGCCCAGACCGGCGAGCACCTCGTGCCTGGGCAGCACCGCGAGCCGGCCCGGCGAGCTCGCCAGCTCCGGGACCTGGTGCCAGGTGCCCTCGAAACGGACCTTGCTCCGGGCCGGCTCGTAGGGATCGGTACGCGACAGGTCCGCGGTCCGCACACTCAGCGCGGCGGCCGTGCGTGGCGTGTCGCGCGTGTCGGCGAGGTAGGAGGAGATGACGTGGTCGAACATCGTCCGGTTGCCGTCGCCGGCCGCGTGCAGGGGCAGGAAGCTCAGGGCGCCGGCCGCCGACCACCACAGCCGCCGCCGCTGCGGCGCCGCAGGCCGGCTCAGCCAGCCGAGATGGGCCAGCACGGGCTCGCCGACGAGCTGCCACAACCACGACAGCGTGTCCGCGATCGGCTCGTCTTCTGCCCAGTCGGGCCGCCGCGTGGCGGCGAGCAGGTCGCGGGCGTTGCGGTTGACGTCGTCCGCGCTGACGCCGCTCAGCGGCAGCACTTCGATCCCGCCCGCCTTCAGCACCAGGGCGTCGGTGCGCCGCTCGCACACGTTGATCACGATCATCGGCCCGCGTGCCGCGGGCAGGCCCGGCAGGGTGGACCGGTGGCGGTCCGTCAGGCGGCGCAGCCCCGCCTGCGCCAGCCGCAGCGCGCCGGTGGCGTCGCCCCGCTCCAGCTCGACGGCGGCGGCCTCGCTGCAGAGGGTGGACAGGTCCTCGTCCGCTGTCCGGCCGATCTGCCCGCACAGGCTGATGGCCTGGTCGTAGGCGGCCGAGGCGCGGTGCCAGCGTCCGGCGGACACCTCGCAGCCCGCCCACGCCCGGGCCGCCCGCAGGCGCACCGGCGGCTCGGCGTCGGATTCGGTCAGCCGCTGGAGGTGGTCCGCCGCCTCCCATAGGTCGTGAACGTCGCGGAAGCTCGCATATCGGGCGATGAGTAGCCGGGACAGGCTCTCGTCAATGCTCGCCGACCGGCTGTCGTCGCGGTCGCGGGCCCGCAGCAGGAGCACGCGGGCGTCGTCGGCGATGCCCGGCCGGCGTTCGATGGCGAACCGTTCGAGCCGCACCTCGCCCAGGTCGTTCAGGACGTCGCAGGTCAGGCGGTGATCGCGGGGGAGCGGCAGGCGGCCCAGCCGGTCGAGGGCCCGCCGCAGCGCCTCCTCGCCCCGCTCCAGGGAGGAGGAGGTGCGTCGCAGCCGGAACTCCTCCAGCTGGACGCGCCCCAGCCCGGCCCAGATCCAGGCCAGCAGCGGCTCGCCGGCCGCGCAGGAGCGCTGCGCCAGCCGCAACTGCTCGGCCGCCTCGGCCAGCGCCTCGACACGCCCGTCGCGGCGGAACTCGGCCAGCAGGTGGGTGCCCAGGTCCGTCCGGCAGGCCAGCATGTCCGGGTCGTCGTCCTGGGCGGCCGAGACGGCCTGGCGCAGCAGGCCGATCGCGTGCTCGCGCTCGCCGGGGCCGGGTGAAGCGCCCTCGTTCCGGACGAGGTCGAGGACGAGCAGGACCCTGGCCAGGGTGCCCGCCACGAGAGGGCGGGCCGGGTCGTGCGGGGAGGGGATCCGCAGGGCGCCCGCGCAGCGCAGCAGCAGCTCGCCGTCGGGAGGCTCGCCGGTCCACCGGGCGCGCTCCACGGCGGCCAGGGCCAGGCCGCACACGTCACGCCGGCCGGGCTCCCGTCCCTGGGTGGCGTCGGCGAAGGCCAGCACGGCCTCGGTGAGGGTCAGCGGATCGCGGTCCCAGCGGAAGCGCGTCAGCGTCGCCCAGCCGAGCAGGCCGTCGATCATGTCGAACCGGTCCCGTCCGGCCAGCTCGGCCTCGCCCCGCGCGCGGGACAACAGGGCCGCGCAGTCGTCGAGCGCGCCGCGGTCGTCGCTCTGGCGGGCGCGGGCCAGCAGGGCCACGGCGAGGGAGATCGCGGTGCCGTACCGGCGGGGATCGCCGGGCCGGCGCTCGCTCAGCGCCTCGCCCCAGAGCCGGCGCAACGCGGGGACGTCGGCGCCGGACAGGCCCGGCCGAGCCGGCCTGATCCCCGGCGGCAGCAGCCCGGTGCTTTCGAGGTCGGCGAAAGCCTCCTGCATCGTCCACGGCTCACCGCCGGAACCGGGCGCCACCATGGCCCAGAAGCGCTGCTTGCGCCCGATGCCCGCGGTGCGGCGGCCGATCTCCGCGGACACCGCCGCCCGCACCCGCTGCGCCTCCGCCGCGGGCAGCGCGCTCTGCAGGACCGCGCGCACGCCGGGCTGGAAGGTGAACGTCTCCGCCTCGTCCTGACGCCGCAGCAGGCCGCTCAGCAGGACCTCGGCCATCGGCAGGGGATCGGCCGCGCGGAACATCGAGCGCTGCACCAGCCACATCAGGCCCAGGTCGAGCGGCTCGGTGTAGGACAGGTAGCCGGCCAGGCGGTAGGCGTGCGCGGAGGCGCCCTGGCGGAAGCCCGCCACCCGGGCGGCGGCGTCCTGCCCGGCCGGCCGGGGGATCTTGGCCGGCGGCGGGCCGCCCGCCATGGTGACGGCACAGATCAGCCCGTGGTCCAGCGATCCGGTCACCAGCCTGGCCCAGGGCGCCAGCCAGGGCCCCTCCGGCCGGATGACGGGGACGGGCGTGCCCGCCGGCCTCTCGCCGGAGAGCGCCTGGAACTCCAGCGAGCGGTTCGCCCGGGCGGGCACCGGAGAGTGCAGCAGCCCCGGGACGGGGGCCAGGGCCGTGCGATCCCACAGCTCTTCCGGCAGGGGCTGCAGGATCGCCGCCGGCCCGGCGTCCGCCCATTTGCGCAGCGCGGCGCCGGCCGTGCCGTCACGCCACCTCGGCCCGCAGCCGTCGGTCAGCACGAGCGTCAGCCGCCGCCCCGTCATGTCGATCAGCGCGGCCGGATCGTGCGACTGCGCGCCCGGCGTCGCCGAGGCGCTGATCCGGACGCCCCTGTCGCTCTCGTGCAGGTACCACAGCCGGACGTCGCGGAAGGGAACCTGGAGGAACAGATCGTGCAGCTCCCTCGCCAGCGGGCGCCAGACCCGCATCGAGACGCTCGCGTCCACGACGAAGGCCACGTCGAGCCAGCGGCCCGAGGCCGGCCGCAGGACGGGGGACCAGATCCGCTCGTGGGCGATCCGCTCGACCGTGAGCTCCTCGTCCACCTCCATCTCCCCGCCCGCGTCGGCGTACCTGCGGAACGGGCGCAGGGCGCGGACGAACTCCCGCGGGCGCTCGATCGCGTGCGGATAGGCGAACAGCTCGACGCGTACCGCTTCGGCGCCGTCCGGGTCTCCGCGCGGCGGGCGCTCGGGCTCGACGGACGGCTGCGGCCCGGGCCGCAGCGGGGGCGGCGGGCCGCTGGCGAGCGCGACCTTCTGCGGCGGCCGGGGCGCCGCCGGGGGCGGGCGCCGCGCCGGCGCCGGGCCGGGTCCGGCCGGTGGCTCGTCCGGTGGGTCGGGAGCCTGCGGGCTCTCCTCCTGGGGGGTCATGTGCTCGGCGAGCCAGGCCGCGTCGAGCAGCTCGCGGGCGTTGAGGTCGACGCCTCTCGCCCGGAGCAGCTCCAGCCAGCGGTCGAGGCTCATTCCCGCTCCTGCGGCCCGTCGATCGGCTGCATCGCGAGCTTGAGCAGCTGCTCGCGGAGCTTGCGGTCGCCGACGTCCTTGACCATGAAGACCGCCGACAGCAGCTGGTCCACGGGGAACTGCCCGGACCGCGACGACTTGACGAACTCCGCTATCCCGTCCGCCACCGCTTCGTCGCCCACGCCGGGCAGCTGCGCGCGCAGCACCCTGCCCAGGTGAGCCGGCTCCTTGTGGTGCTCGATCCGGAGCTGGAGGCAGCGGCGCAGGAAGGCGGGCGGGAACTCCCGCTCGCCGTTGCTGGTCATGACGATGACCGGGAAGTTCGCGCACCGCACGATCCCGCCACGGACCCGTACGGACTGCCGCTCGGCGGTGAGGACCTGAGCGGTCTCCTCCTTGGCGGCCAGCGGGCGCACCAGCTGCTTGATGGCGAACTCGCCCTCGTCGAGGGCGTTGAGCAGGTCGTTGGGGAGGTCGAAGTCGCCCTTGTCGATCTCGTCGATGAGCGCGACCCGCGGCCGCCGGTGCGGGTAGAGGGCGGTGCCCAGCGGCCCGAGCTGGATGTAGTGGCCGACCGGCCGCCTGCGCGCGTCGGTCTTGGCCAGCTGCGCGTCGTGCAGCCTGGCCACCGCGTCATAGGAGTAGAGGCCGTCGAGGAGTTTCGAGCGGCTGGTGACCTGCCAGCGCAGAACCGCCCCCAGGCCCAGCTCGTAGGCGATGCGGTAGGCCAGGCTCGACTTGCCGCTGCCCGGATCGCCCGTCACCAGCAGCGGCCGGCGCAGGATGAGAGCGGCGTTGACCATCCTGGCCTCGTCGGTCAGGCCGTCCGGGCCGGCGGAGCCCGCCGTCTGGTACGTCTGCCCGCGCCGGAAGGCCACGCCGGTCAGCTCGGGGGCGACCGGCGAATCGTCGGCAGGGATCTCCAGCGAGAAAGCGCGCCAGGGCGGCACCGGGCCGAAGGAATGGCAGACGCGGGGTTGGCCGGAGCCCCTGTATATAGGCCATTTGAACCCATCGACCGGCGACTGCAATTCAGCCTCCTCGGTTCGAGTCTAAGCGGATCAGGAGGAATGGAAAGCGTCATATTCGAAACGCAGATAATCAGCGGCGAAAGGATCGTCAAAAAGCAGGACGAGACCGGCACCGCAATGGCCGTTCTCGTCGGCCTGAGCCTCGCCGCGCAGCTCCCTGACCTTCTCCGGCAGCGCCGCGAGGCGGACGTGCGCGAGCTCCGCGGTGAGGCGGGCCATCCTGACCGTCCCGGGGCAGGGCTCGGCCTCGGGGCTCTGCTCCGGCCCCGGGCAGGGCGAGCGCCACCACAGCGCGACCGGAACGCCGAATCCGATCGCGCACCTGAGCAGCTCGTCGGAGCCGCAGGCGAGCACGAGCCCGGCGCGCTCGCCGATCCGCGCGGAGAACCAGCCTCGCCGCCGGCTGTCGGAGTAGGCGACCAGCTCGTGCCGGCAGCCGATCTGGTGCAGCGGGAGCGGCAGCGCGTCCTTCATGGCGTTCCAGCGGATGTCGCGCCAGTTCCGGAAACCCCTGGCCGAGGTGTGGTCGCGCACGATGATCGGGAAGCGCGTGCCCAGGGGCATGTCCTTCTGCTGCTCCACCAGGCCGGTCCACTCCTCCACGCCGAGGTCCAGCAGCTCGCCGGGCAGGTTCAGGTAGACCTTGGGCTCGCCCAGGGTGCGGCCGAGCCTGGTCAGCGGGCCGTGGAGATCCTTCTTCAGCTCCTTCTCCAGCTCGCCGCGGCGCAGCGGAACGGGATTGCGCTCCGGGCGATGCCTGTCCGACTCGGCGATCGCGTACCGGTAGAGGGGCGCCGCCCCGGCCTGGCGGGCCCGCAGGTCGAGCCCGACATGGACGGCGACTGCGGACGTCGCCTCCGAGGGCGGGTCCGCCGCCGCGCTGCGCAGCGCGATGCGCCAGGCGCGCTCCTGGTCGACGATCTCCGCCCACAGGGCGCCGCATTCCAGGAGCCGGTCCCGCTCGCCCGGCCCGAGGACCGGGAGCAGCTCCTTGATCAGCCCCAGCACGGGATGCAGGTCCCGGCCGACGTCGTCGCCGAACACGTGGTGGGCGATGTCCCAGTAGTCGTGCACGAGGTCCGGCTCGGGCCGCCCCGGGTTGGCGCGGGCGAGCAGCCCGGCCGGGTCGTCCGGCGGCGGCTGCTCGGCCAGCAGGATCAGCAGGTCGGCCTCGGCCCGCGCACGCCTGTCCAGCCGCTCCGCCCGCTCCCTGATCCAGGCCGGGGCGGAGGCGTGGTAGCGGATGTTCTCCCGCCAGATGCGCCGATAGAGCTCGGGCCGCAGCCGCGCCAGCTGCAGGAGGTTCACGGCCAGGCCGCCGAGGTCGTCGTTGGGGCGGCGGGTGGTCTTCATGACGCCGCGGACCGCGGCGCTCTTGAGGTGGATCACCGGGGAGCCGGAGCAGCCCTCGGTGACCTCCACCATTTTGATCCGCAGCTCGTACTCGTCGAAGTCGTCCACCACGGTGGAGGACGGATGCGTGAGCCTGAGGCGGGCGCGGGCGTACTCCGCGGGACGGAAGCTGTCGGCGTAGGCCGCGAGCCGGTGGTGGTCGTCGAGGTCGGCCGGGCCGAAGCCGATCCAGGCGCAGGAGCGTTCGCCCGGATCGCCGTCGATCTCCACCACGGCGAGGTCTGGCATGGCCCACATCTTCTCCGGGCCCTTGTCCGGCGGCAGGGCCTGCCGCACCGTGCCGGTGAGCACCTCGTTCCGCCCCTTCTGGACCAGGTCCAGCTTGGTCCCCTCGGCGGTGGCTTCGAGGGCGCCCAGCACGTGCGCGCACGTGAGCACGTGCCGGGGCGTGATCAGGAAGCCGGTCCCCTGCAGCAGGCCGCCGCCGTGCCCGCAGACGGCGACGGCGCACCGGTCCAGGAGGGCCATGAGGCTCACAGGGGAAGCTCGCCCTGCTCCGCGCGGTTCCAGGTCAGCGTCACGGTGACGCTGGCGTTGGTGCTGACGTCGGCGAGCCCGGCCAGCCATTCCCCGGCCTGGCAGCCGACCTCCAGGCCGAACTCCAGGCTCACCTCGTCGGGCCTGATCCCGGCCAGGGACTTGTGCACGCTGCTGACGATGCCGCCCAGGGTCTCGCCGAAGCCCTGAAGTGTCTTGATCACCCGGCCGCCGGCGACGTCCCGCGGCCCGTCGTCGTGCTCCCGGTCCGCGGGCGTGACGGTGGCCGCCACCCAGATCGTCTCGCCGGTGCTCAGCTCGACCTTCTCGAAAGTCCTCATCCGACCTCGCTGGTTGTCTTGTAGATGAACTCGACGCCGTTGATCATCACTTTCCGGCCGAGGGGGCAGGTCGCGGTGTCGCTCCGGCCGGCGACGCCCTCCGGCGCGTACGTGATCTTGACTCCGCCGGGGGCCGCCCGCACGTCCACGCTCCCCTGGACGCTGCCCCCGGGCAGGTCCAGTACGGGAGCCAGCTCGGCGGTGTACACCGACCGCCGTCCGCCGAGCTGGACGGGACCCAGCGTGCGCTCGTCCCATGCGTCTCCGGCGTCCTTGACGTAGGCCGACCAGAGCACGCCGGTCATCTTCGGCAGCCGGAACTTCACGGCCCGCCGCCACCGCAGCAGCGCCAGGATCAGGAGCCCGGCGAGCCCGGCCAGGAGCGCGGCGGCCCACCACGAGGGGCCGCCCTGGTAGGTGCCGGTCACGCGGGCCGCGTCGGTGGTGAGGTTCTTCTTGCCGTAGCTCAGGCCCAGCAGGCCCAGATCGCCCTCCCACGGCGTCTGCACGGTCGCGCTGACCTGCACGGTCCGGGACAGGTCGAGGGCGACCGGCTGGACCCGGACGGGAGGCGGCTGTGCCCACGACAGCTCGATCGGCACCGCCACGCTGCGGCCGGGCTCGATCCGGATCGGCGAGGGCAGGGTGGAGCGGCCCGTCACGCGCTCCTTGCCGTCCGAGACGACGACCTCGACGGCGCGCAACTCCAGCGGCAGCGCCTCGGTCTGCGAGCGCACGTCGAGCGTGAGCGTGCCGGTGCCCTGGGCCGGATCCAGCCGCACGCTCGGCTGTTTCCAGGTGGCGGCGACCCCCCGCTTGAGGTCCGCCGCCACCCGGCGCCTGGCCTCGGCGCGGAGCGAGTCGTCCCGGACCATCGACAGGTCCTTGGCGGCGGACTGGCTCTGCCGCGGGTCCAGGATCTGCGCGTTCTCGGGGAAGACCCGCTCCACGATCTCGTCCTGGTGGCGCCGGACGTCGGTCCCGCCGAACGGGAAGGTGTAGAGCAGCGGCTGGGGCTTCAGCTCGGCGGCCTGCTCGCGCAGTTTGTCCCAGGCGGGCCCGTTCGCGCTGCCGTACGGGCTGCCCGGCGCCGGCTCCTGGATGCCGTCGCTGACGAGCATGACCGCGGCCAGCCGGCTCGGGTGCTCGCGCAGGTAGCTTACGACCCACTCCAGGGCCCGGCCGAGGTCGGTGTACTCGCCGGAGGGGGCGGGCAGGGCGTCGACGTCCTTGTCCGTCTCCAGCACGCTGCGGTGGTAGGGCCTGCGGTCGAAGCGGACCAGGGTGACCTCGTCCTGCTCGCCCTTGGCCTTCAACAGGCCCTTGAGCTGGTCTTTGACGTCCTGCTGCTGCGAGCTCATCGTCCCGGACGTGTCGAGCAGCACGATGTAGTCGGCGGGCTGCTCCTTCAGGTCGAGCGCCTTGTACAGGGTCGTGGGCTCCGGGTCCGCCGCCGCGGGCGCGGACAGCGGCCAGGCCACCAGCATCAGCGCGGCCAGGGCCGCCCGGGCCCTCACGAATCGTCCTCCTTCTTCTCCTCCTCCTGCTTCAGCATCTGTGCGTTGTGCCTCAGGGCGACGTCCTCGCTCAGCTCGCCGAGATGGTCGAGGCTCGTCTCGATCTGGCCCCGCTTGGTGGCTCCGACGTCGCCCCGGTCGAGCATGGCCAGCACGCTCTTCTTGAACCCCGTGCTCTCGGCGAGGGCTTTGTCCAGGATCGCCGCGGCATCGATGATCAGGTCCTCCGGGCACTTCCTGACCGCCTCCTCGGCCAGCTCGAAGGCGCACTCCAGCAGTCTGAGGCGGGCCAGCGGGGCGTCGCCGGGCTGGTTGAGCTCCTTGACGATGCCGGCGAGCTTCTGCAGGGCGATTGACGGATTCATAGGGCTCTATTCGCTGGAGGCCGGAAGGATGCCCAGGGGCAGGGAGAACAGGGCGGGTTCGCCGTTCGCGGGCGTGAAGAGCAGCTCTCCGTGCCCGCTGTGGCTGACGCGTACGCCGAGGTGATACTCGCCGCGGCTGATCCGGTGGTCGAAGGTCAGCTGCCGGCCGGCGAAGGGGTCGTCGCCGACGGCCACCACGACCTGGTGGCCGTCCTCGACCAGCACCGGCTGTCTCCGCTCGCGCGCGTAGACGGCCTCGCCGCCCAGCCGGAGCCGGCCAGGGGCGGCCAGTTCGAGCCACTCGCCGAGCGCTTCGGCGCCCTCGAAGCGGTGGGCGGCGACCGACAGGCGCAGGGGGTAGCGGTCGTGCCCGTCCTGGCCGGCCGCCACCCTGGCCGCGCCGTACGCGGCGGCGTTGACGACCTCCTCGGGCGACAGCAGGAGCACGGCCCGCTCGTCCAGGCCGAGCGCGTCGCGAAGGGCCTGGTGCACCTGGGGGAAGGTGCCGGCGCCGCCGAGCGGGACCAGGAGGTCGCCGGGCCGGCTGCCGAAGTCGCCCAGCCGCTCGCGCATGAGCGTGGCCGAGCTCGCGGCCAGGCCGGCGACCTGGCGGACGAGCTCGTAGATCTGCGCGGTCTTCAGGCGCCCGTAGGCCCGGGTGTCGCCCCACGCCTCGTCGCGCGCGACATGGGCGAGCAGCTTCCGTAAACGCGCCTCCGACGCCATGTCACGCCGGTCGAACTGGCGGTCGGTGACGTTCGCGCCCTGTAACCGGTCGACGGCGGCGCCGAGGTCGAGGGACTCCCGATGCTCGCTGTCCAGGACGTAGATCACGGAGTGGCCGAAGAAGCACAGGTAGAGGTCGATCCAGGCGGCACCCACGTCGCACAGCAGGACCCGGCGGCCGGGCCGGACCCGCCGCTCCGCGCCGAGGTGGAGCAGGACCGCCCTGGGCAGGCTCAGGGTGGTGAAGTCGTGGAATCCGGCGCGGCGGGCGTTGGCGGCCGCGCGTTCTCCGGCGCCCTCGCCGACCGCCAGGACCACGCGGTCGGGGCTGCCCTCGAACCGCGCGGCGGCGCCCAGCTGCACGACCAGGTTCGGCCCCGACGGCCCCACCTCGGCCACCTTGACGTACGCCCGGCCCGCGTCGATGCCCAGCCTCACGTGTCCTCCCGGTCGGTCGTGCCGCCGCGGCCGAAGAACAGCTCCCGCAGGCGGTCGAGCAACGTGCGCGCGGCCCTCGGCCGCCTGCCGGCGCGCTTGGCGTTCGCGCTCTCCAGCAGCCACTCCAGGCGGTGGATCTCGGCACGCAGGCGATCGATGTCGCGCGGCACCTGGCGGCGCACCCATTCGGCGTAGTGGGGGACACCCTGGTGGTGCATGACGGCCTCCACCAGCCTGCGGCAGCCGGCCTCGGAGAGCACGCCGCGCCGGAGCGACTCCTGCTGCAGGTGCCGCAGCAGCTCGTGGACGGCCTCCGGGTCGTGGGAGCTCGGCCAGCGCGCCAGGAGCGGCCCCGGGTGGAACATCGCCCCCACCGACTCCAGCGCCAGCGTCCACAGCAGGGCCAGCTGCGGGGGCCGGGCGTCGTTCTCGGCCGCCGTCAGCAGGGACCGCACGGCCGGGTCGGCGGTGATCCGCTGCCGGTCGACGATCTCCGCCAGCACCTTCTCCCGCCTCCTGAGCTCGTTCAGGAGGGGGTGCCGGTGGTCCAGCGGCGAGACGATCCGGCGGGCCACGTCCAGCCGGACCTGCGGCGTCGGAAGCTGGTCCCAGACCCTCAAGAAGCTGGAGGCGTAGCGTCGCACGGCGTGGCCCTCAGCCGCGAGGGCCCAGCGGGGCTCCACTCCGAGCAGGACGGCGAGCACGTCGAGGAGGGCGCCCGCCTCGACCGGCGCCTGCCCGATGTCGGAGAGCAGCTTGGCGAGCTCCACCCGCGCGGGAGCGGCCGGTCCGCGCGCCAGCCCGAGCAGGTGGGAGTACGGCGCGGGCTGGAGCACCACCTCCACCCGCGACGCGTCGGCCGCGGCCCGGAGCAGGATGACGTACGCCATGTCGCCGCCGACGTCGTGCAGGCTCGTCAGCGTCGCCTCCGGCGGCGGCTTGGGCGGCGTCCGCAGCACCGAGGCGTAGGCCAGCAGCCAGGTCGGGCAGGAGTCGGCGAAGTCGCGCGCGGTGTACTGGCGCACCCACGCGCGCAGGTCCTCCGCCGAGTTCTCCGCCACGAGCTGGGTGATCAGGCGGTAGAGGGCGAGGGGCCGGGCCAGCAGGGCCGCGCAGGTCAGGAGCCCCGGCGGGCCGCCCGGCACCAGCAGCGGGATCGCGGCCTCGTCCGGCACCGCAGGCTGGTCGAGGAGGCCGGCCAGCCAGTCGTCGCGCCGGCCGTGCTGGTCGGCGAGCCTCAGGTAGGCGCGGGCCAGGTGCGGATCGCGTACGGCCAGGCGCCGGCCCGCCAGCGCCAGCGCGACCGGCGCGACCGACGGCCAGTGCGTGTCCAGCACCGCGAGATCCTCGGGCTCGGCCCGCTCCACCAGGCACCGCAGCAGCTCGGTCCGCTGCGCCTGCGTCAGCCGTTCGAAGGAGGGGTCGCGCACCGCGGCCCGCTGCTCCTCCGCCGAGACGCCGTCGTCCAGCCGGTGGATCACCGACAGCGCCTTGCTGTCCTGCAGCCGCTCCAGGGCCACGCGCAGCTGAGGGCTGCTGAACTCCAGCGGCTCGCGCAGCCCGCTCAGCCGGTGCAGCAGCCGGTCCGGGCCGGACTCCAGCATGCCCGAGACCCAGCGCAGGTAGACCTGCGCGTCCTCGTCGGCCGGGAGCGGCGGCGGAGCGCCCCAGCGCACTTCGAGCTGCCGCGCCCTGGCCCACTTGCCGAACATCAGCCGGATGCGATGGTCGACCATGTTGTCGGCCCACGTGCTCGCCGTCAGCGAGGCCCGGATGCCGTACGGGAGGAAGGCGACGACCGCGTCCAGGCAGTCCAGCCGGTCGCGCGGGCTCAGCGGGGGCGCGTCGGTCAGCACCACCGGCCCTTCGAGCAGCAGGGCCGCCACTCCGGCGCACCACTCCAGCCCGACCTGCTCGGCCGTGTGCCGCACGCCGCCGAGGCCGGGCGGCTCCAGCCTGACCTGCTCGCCGCTCGGGCCCGGCGACGGGCTGCGCAGGACGGCCTCGTAGAGGTCGCGGTAGCCGATGCCGGCCTGGGCGCCGTCCTCGTAGGGGAAGGTGAAGTATCGCGTCGGCATGATCGCCCGGTCGCTGGCGTCGAGCTCGTCCGACCATTCCCGCACCGCCACGGCCGACCAGCGCCGGCCGTCGCCGCTGGCCTCCGGGGCGCTGAAGGTCACCCAGGGCAGCGCGTCCATGGCCCCGTCGCGGCGGCCGCGCGGGGTGCCCGGGTTGACGAGCCTGATGAGCTGCTCGAACCGCATGTGATCGTCCTGGCCGAGGCTGCAGTCGACGATCCGGTAGTCGTCTGTGGCGCCGGGCGGCTTCGACATCACCGCCCACTCCGAGAGCACGCTCCGCGCGTTCATCGCCTTCTCCGGAGCCTTCGTTCGAGCTCCAGAAAGGGCTCGATCACATTGATCGGATTGATCTGGCTGATCCGGTTTCCCTGCACATTGGCGAATTTGCGCGCGTCGAAACGTTCGCCGTCGTACCGCCTGAAACCGACGGACGAGGAGACGAAATAGCACGTGCGCGCCGGATCGAAATACTTTTCGATGATCCGGTCGACGCGCTGCCCGACGTCGGCGCCGAAATAGCGGCATGCCCAGGTGAAATAGGCTTTCGCGTCGGGGTCCTTGACCCGCGGCGCGCCGTCCGGTCTGTCCTGGGTGCCCCAGCCGGCCGCGCGGGCGGGCATGAACACGCCTGGGTCGTCCCACTTCGTCACGCAGACCGCGACCTCGAACGGCAGGTAGAGCTTGGTGTCTCCCGCCTTGACCAGCAGCGTGGTGATGTATTCCAGCATGCCGAACAGGTAGTCGCCACTGTTGGAGTCGCGCCGCTCCCGGAGCGGGTCGAAGAGCAGCACGAAGCCCTGGCACTGGGCGAGCTGGGAGGCCACCTGCTCCATGTCCGCGCTGCGGTCGTGGAAGTCGCCGCCGGGGCGGTCCTGGACGTGCAGCACGAAGTGGGTCTCCGTGCCGTCCAGGCGCTGCCCCGAGAAGCCGAAGCGCAGCTCGCTGCCGGAGCTGGTGGCCTCAGGGAAACCGCCCTCGTTGACCAGGCGCTGTTTGCCCTCGGTGAGGAAGGTCCGCTCGCCGTCGTCCATGCCCATGACCCGCCACCTGCCGTAGTCGGTGGTGTTGTTGGCGACGTGGGCCAGCGCGTTGACGAAGGTCGTCTTGCCGCTGGCGCTGGCCCCCCACAGGCCGATCCGCATGCCTTTGTCCGCGTCCGCGGGCGGGGTGAACGGGACGTCGGTGTCGTCGTCGGGGAAGGGCGGGTCCACCGGCGGGCGCGCGGGGGATCCGGCCCCCGCCTCCAGCTCCGGCAGGCGGTCGGGCAGGCGCCGTACGGGCGGCTGCGGTGTCTCGGTCACGATGCCCCCTCCTCACCGGCCGCGAGCTGCGCGAACGGGAAGTCGCCCGCCAGCCCCAGGGCCCCCAGGAGATCGTCGGCGGTGACCCGGTCCGCGTCGAAGCTGCCGTTCTCGCCGATGGCCTCCCACGATCGGTCCCCCTTGATCCGGCGCCTGCCGCTCACCACCGCGAGGCAACTCGCGCCGTCCCGTTTGACCTGATCGAGGCCGCGCCTCCAGGAATGCCGCTCGGGGCAGATCTCCGGCGTCAGCTTGCTGAAATGATCCGTGCCGCAGGGCATGCGATCTCCGAGGGTGACCACGAACCGGGCGCTGTGATCCCGCCACGGGATCTCCGACGCCGCGTGGAACGCGTCCGACAGCGCCGCCGTCGTGGGATGGGCCGGGCCGTTGCCCCAGTCGTCGAGCCGGGCGCGGGCCTCCTCGGGACGGCCGAGCGGGAAGGTGTCGGTCGCGGGCTCCGTGCGGTACAGCCGCCGGCTGCCGTGGTCGCGGTAGCCCACCAGCCCCACCCGCAGCAGATCGCGGGCGGCCAGTGCCCGGCTCGCCTTGGCGATCACCTCGCGGACCAGCCCGCGCCGGTCGAGCGAGATCTTGTCCTCCGTGGTGTTCAGCTCCAGCAGGAAGACCAGGTCGACGCTGCGCCGCCGCTGCGTCCAGACGGAGAACGACCTGTAGAGCTCGGACCAGGATCTGCGGTCGGGCTGCACCTCCTTGGTCTGGCCGACCAGGCGGACCCGGTCGACGCCGTCGAGCACCGCCCGCAGCCCGGTGCTCTCGCCCGGCCCCAGCGGCAGGAAGCCGCTGCCGACCAGCTCCCAGGTCTCCGGCGGCCCCCAGGTGAACCTGACCACCGGCAGGCACACCCCGGCGCTGATCGCCTCCGGCCCCTGGACGGTCAGCGCCTGCTGGACGTCCTTGCCCGGCACGGTGCCGGCCTCGAACAGCGTCCGCGTGACCAGCGAGGCCGTGCCCTCGCCGGCGTCGATCCTGCCCAGCACCAGCGCGTACGGCTCACGCAGCGGCGATCGGTCGATCATCCGCTGGACGGCCTTGTCGAAGTCCTCCCCGTGGAGGGCGGCGACCGGCCGGCGGCGCTGGGCCAGCTCCCGCGCCACCCGGTCGAGCAGCGGCCAGCCCGGCCGGTCCAGCACCAGGGCCAGCGCCACCCGGCCGCTGGTCAGGGCGTACGCGCTGTCCAGCTGGGCGTGCAGGGCCTCGGCGTGGGCGGCGGCGTCCAGCGCGTCGTCGGGCTGGTCGCCCACCCCGCCGGCGAGGACGAACCGGCAGATCGTGCGGTCCGCCGGCAGGCCGGTGCCGATCTCCTCCCAGGTCCTGCTCCAGTCGGGGCCGTCCACCTCCAGCGGCGTCCCGTGCTGCCCCGCCTTGATCTTGCGCGCCACCACCCGGTCCGCGCCCAGGCCGACGACCAGCAGCCCGGAGATCTCGCCGTTGATGACATGGCCGAGCATCTGGCTCAACACGTCTTTCAGCGGCCAGCGGGGCGTCCGCTCGGTGCGCAGCCGGGCGCGGCAGCTCGCGACCGTCTCATCAGGTGCCGAGTCGCCTCTGACGGCGCGGTCCAGCAGCTCCTGCAGCAGTTGCCCATCCTCTTCGCCGGGTGCCCCCGCGGCCCGGAGCGCGGCACAGATGTCGTGCCAGGCTTGGCCGCTTTCGAGGTGAAAACGGAAATTCCGGTGCAGCTCAGGTGTCAATTGCCCGAGAATGAGCGGTGTACGAACGCGCCAGGAACACTGGTCACAATGTTCACTTGATGCCCAAGACCGACAGATCGGACATCTCACCATTTCGTTCCAGGGTGCTTTCTATCCATGCGCTTACATGCCCCTCCACACACACCCCCGAGCTCTCACCCACGTGGCAAACAGGATATTTCTCGGCACCCCAAGATGTGATGCGTCTCTTGCAATTTGTTCAAGACGCATCACGAAACGTAATAATCGCTAGATAGGGTCGTCCAAAAGGGTTGTCTCCGGCTCTTCTTAATTCCGGGACGACTAGGTGACGTCAGGGGCGGTGGGCGCGGACGACGAGGTCGGCGGCGTCGGCGGCGATGGCGTGCCGCCGCTCGGGCCGCAGCGGCAGCATCCCGTACGCCGTCTCGACCCGGCCCTCGGTGATCACCAGGTGTGAGAGCTGGCGCGCCGCCTTGGCCGGGTCCGGGACCCGCAGGCGGCCGTCGGCGTCGCAGCCCCGCAGGTAGCCGACCAGTGCGCCGTCCGCCGACGCCGAGCTCGCCCGCCAGGTGCGCTGCAGCTCGGGGTGGTGCGCCACCTCCGCGATGGTCAGCCGGTGCAGCGCGGACACGCGCGGCGAGAGCGCGATGTCGAGGATCTGCTCCCCGAGCGCGGTGAGGTCGTCGTGCGGATCGCCGCTGAAGACGATCGGCCGACCGGCCACGCCCTGTGCGGCCGGTCTGTCGGGCTCGTGGGCGGGGGCGGCGCCCACCACTGTCCTGGCCTCCTGGACCGCGGCCAGGAACAGCTGCTCCTTGTCCCCGAAATGGCCGTACACCGTCTGCTTGCCCACTCCCGCCGCCGCGGCGATGGCGTCCACGCTCGCCCTGGCGTACCCCTGGTCGGTGAACACCTTGATCGCGGCGTCGAGGATCGCCCGGCGCTTGGCCGGGGAGCGTCGCGGGCCGAGGTCGGCCATGGTCTGTACCCACTTTCTCCGGATGGGTATTAGTCTACGAGACGAGACGGTCTAGTCTAGTTTGGGAGGGACGATGGACGCCGACGTCATCGTGGTCGGGGCCGGACCCGTGGGGCTGCTGCTCGCCGCCGAGTTACGGCTCGCCGGAGCCAGGCCGCTGGTGCTGGAGCGGCTGGCCGAGCCGAGCGCCGAGCCCAAGGCGCGCGGGATCGGCCCGCTGGCCGCCGAGGCGCTGCGCCGCCGCGGGCTGGGCGAGGTTCTGGCCGCGTACCAGGAGCAGGGGCTTGCCGACAAGGCTCGCGAGCATGGCAGCGAGAAGGGCCACTTCGCCCAGATCTTCAAGATCGACCCCGCCCTGCAGGAGGAGCCGGACCGGGTGGGCGCGCTGATCTGGCAGCGGGACCTGGAACGGGTCCTCGCCGAACATCTCGCCAAGCTCGGGGAGGCCGACGTGCTGCGGGAGCACGAGGTCGTCGCCCTGGCCCAGGACGACTCCGGCGTCACCGCCACCGTCGCCACCCCGGCCGGGGAGCGGCGCTTCTCGGCGCCGTACCTGGTCGGCTGCGACGGGGGGCGCTCGTCCGTGCGCAAGCTGGCCGGGTTCGACTTCCCGGGCACCGAGCCCACGAGCGTCGTACGGCGGGTCCTGACCGACGCCCCCGGCCTCGACCGGCTCCCCGCGCCGGGCTGGACCCCCACGGGCAGGCTGATGTGGGCGCCCGGGATGGTGGCGACGATCGAGTTCGACGGGTTCCCCGAGGATCGCGGGCTGCCGCTGACCGCCGAGGAGATGCGCGAGAGCCTGCTCCGGGTGGCGGGCGTGGACGTCGAGATCCCGCAGGTGAAGGGCCCGCTGCGGTTCACCGACGGCGCGCGGCAGGCGGCCGCGTACCGGATCGGCCGGGTCCTGCTGGCGGGCGACGCCGCCCACGTCCACTCGCCGAGCGGTGGTCAGGGGCTCAACCTCGGCCTCATGGACGCGGTCAACCTGGGCTGGAAGCTCGCCGCCACCCTCGCCGGGCGCGCCCCCGAGGGCCTGCTCGACACCTACACCGCCGAACGCCACCCCGTCGGGGCCGCCGTCCTGCACAACACGCGCGCCCAGTCCGCGCTGCTGCGGCCGGGGGCGCACGTGGCGGCCATGCGCGACATCGTGTCGGACCTGCTCGACTTCCCCGACGTCAACCGCTACTTCGGCCGGATGCTGAACGGGCTCGGCACCCGGTACGCGCTCCCGTACCCCGCCACGCACCCGCTGGCCGGTCGCGCCTGCCCGGACCTGCGGCTGGTGACGAGCGCGGGGGAGACCCGCACGATCTCGGGGCTGTGCGGGAGCGGGCGGGCGCTGCTCGTCCACGCGCCGTCGCAGCCGGAGGTCGCGCAGGCGGCGGGGCCGTGGCGCGGGGCGCTGGACGTGGTCGAGGCGAGCGTGCGGGATCGCGACGACCTGGCGGCGGCGCTGGTCAGGCCGGACGGGGCGGTCGCGTGGGCGTCCGGCCTCGGTCCCGCCGACACGGTCACGCTGACGGCCGCCCTCGGCGCGTGGCTGAGGCCCTGACCGCCGCCGCACCATTGACTGGGCGTGTCTGGTGACTTTTGAGGCTGATGTCAAGAATGCCCTAGTTTCTCTACTTTGCTCCCTGTCACTACGATTTCCGCGTGCCTCCTGAGCAACAGAACACGACGGCCGTCTTCGTCAACCAGAGCGGACGGCGTCGAAGGCTGATCATGGTCGGCTCGATCACCGCGAGCGTCCTGGCTCTCGCGCTGCTCGGCGTCGTGATCGCCGGAATGTTCTCCAGCACGACGCTCTCGGTGAACGGCTGGCCGGGCGACCGCTCAGGAGCGGCGGACGCCACGGCCTCGCCGGATCGCACGCCGACGCCTTCGCCGAAGCGGTCCGAGCGGCCGACCCCCTCCGCGACGAGCCCGGAAGCGACCCGCCCGCCGTCGCGCCGTCCGACCCCCAGCGCCACCGGCGAGGTCCGGCCGGCGGCGACGTCCGGGCAGACCTCGCCGCGGCAGGCGCGGCCCACGCCGCGGCCCAGCACGGATCCGGCGCCGAGCAGCGATCCCACGACGGATCCCGCGGCCGATCCCACAGCCGAACCCACGGACAACGAGCCGCCCGGCCAGACCAAGACGCCGCCGGGACTCGATCCGAACCGGACGAAGGGCCCGAAGAAGTGAACGGCCCACCCTGGCCCGACAGGCGGGTCTGGCCGGCCGCGCCGCTCCCCGCCTGGCAGGACCACGCCGCTCAGCGACAGGACGAACCACCGCCGCACCCGCCGGCACAGCGGCCCGAGCCGACCGCGAGGCCCCCGGCCGACCCCAAGGGCCACTGGTTCCCGCTCGCCGTCTGCATGCTGCTGGCCGCCGCCGCCCTGGTGCTCAACGGGTACGTGACCAACGTCGTCGGCGAGACCCAGGCGCCCCCGCCCGCCGCCGACCCCCCGTCCCCGGAGCTGGAGGAGGTCCGGCGCGGCGGCCCCGTCCTCAACATCACGGCGAACGGGCCATCCAGCGCCCGCCTGCCGGCCAGGACCATCGCGCTGACGTTCGACGACGGCCCCGACCCGGCCTGGACCCCGCAGGTGCTCGACATGCTGAAGAAGTACGGCGCCAAGGCGACCTTCTTCACCGTCGGTTCCAAGGTCGCGAAATACCCCGAGCTGGCGCGGCGCATCGTCGACGAGGGCCACGAGCTGGGCAACCACACCTACTCGCACGCCGACCTCGCGGCGCTGCCGGGCTGGCGGCTCAAGCTGGAGCTGTCGCTGACGCAGCGGGCGCTGGCCGGAGCGACCGGGCTGCACACGACGCTGGCCCGCCCGCCGTACTCCTCGACCCCGGCGGCGATCTCCGGGCGGCAGTGGGCGGGCATGAAAGCCCTGGCGGCCGAGGGCTACCTCGTCACGCTGACGGACCTCGACACCAGGGACTGGAGCCGCCCCGGGGCGACGAACATCGCGGCCGCCGCGCTGCCGGCCAGAGGCCGGGGCGCCATCGTCATGATGCACGACTCGGGTGGCGACAGGCGGCAGACCGTCGAGGCCGTCGGGGCCGTCCTGCGAGAGCTGACCGGCAAGGGCTACCGCGCCGTCACGGTGACCGGCGCGCTCGGCATGCCTTCGGCGCACCAGCGGGCCGGGGGAGCGGAACGGTTCGTCGGTTCGGCGCTCAACCTGGTCCAGCGCGCCTCGGAGACGTTCGCCGGCGTGCTGGCATGGGTGCTGCTGGCCGCGGGAGCGCTCACCTTGGGGCGGCTCGGCCTCTTCGCCTCGCTCGCGTGGGCACACGCGGCGCGCAACAGGGGCGGGAGGCGGCGCAAGGGCCGCGCGCCCGTGTGGTCCGCGCCCCCGCCGGTGACCGTGATCGTGCCCGCCTACAACGAGGCGGCCGGGATCCAGGCGACGGTACGGTCGCTGGTCGACACCACGTACCGGGGAAGGCTCGAGATCCTCGTCGTCGACGACGGCTCGACCGACGGAACCGCCGAGCTGGCGGAGGCACTGGCGCTGCCCGGCGTACGGGTGATCCGCCGGCCCAACGGCGGCAAGCCGGCCGCCCTCAACACCGGCATCGCCCAGGCCGCCCATGAGCTGCTCGTCATGGTGGACGGCGACACCGTCTTCGAGCCCGCCACGATCGGTCACCTGGTCCGCCAGCTCGCCGACCCCGCGGTCGGCGCGGTGAGCGGCAACACCAAGGTCGGCAACCGGCGCGGCATGATCGGGCGCTGGCAGCACATCGAGTACGTCATCGGCTTCAACCTCGATCGGCGCGCCTTCGAGCTGCTCGACTGCATGGCCACCGTGCCCGGCGCGATCGGGGCGTTCCGGCGTTCGGCGCTCGTGGCACTGGGCGGGGTGAGCGCGGACACGCTGGCGGAGGACACCGACCTCACGATGGCGCTGTGCCGGGCCGGATGGCGCGTGGTCTACGAGGAGAAGGCGCTGGCCTGGACCGAGGCTCCCACCTCGCTCGGCCAGCTGTGGAAGCAGCGCTACCGCTGGTGCTACGGCACCATGCAGGCGATGTGGAAGCATCGGCGCTCCGTCCTGGAGCCCGGCCGCTTCGGCCGCCGCTGCCTCGGTTACCTGGCGCTCTTCCAGGTGCTGCTGCCCTTGCTCGCTCCTGTCGTGGACCTCATGGCGATCTACAACACGGTCCTGGGCGATCCGCTCCCGGTCGTGGCGGTGTGGGCCGGGTTCGTGGTGGTGCAGGCGTTGACGGGCTGGTACGCACTCCGCCTGGACGGCGAACGCGCCTCGGCGCTCTGGGTGCTGCCGCTCCAGCAGTTCGTCTACCGCCAGCTCATGTACCTCGTGGTCATCCAGTCGCTGGCGACGGCCCTGCTGGGCGTGCGGCTGCGCTGGCACACCGTGCGGCGGGAGGGCACGTTCAGCGACCCGGGCCACGCCGGCGGCCTTTCCGGCGAGGACGCCGTCGTGGGCGCCGCCCGCATGAGGCCCTGAACGGCCCCCGCGCGGCCGGTGCTCAGGGTGCTTCGGGCCCGGTGTGCGGCACGGTGCGCGGCACGGTGTGCGGCAGGGGGTCGAGCATGCGGTGCGGGCGCCGCAGGGCGCGGCTGACCGGGTCGTCGCGGAAGAGGTCGGCGTCGGGGCCGGGGCGGACCTCGATCTCGGTCAGCTCCGGGCGGACGCCGCAGGCCGGGCACACGCCGTAGCCGTCGATCCTGGCGTCGCAGGGCACGTGGCAGAAGATCCGCCGCGGCTTGCCCGACAGGTGGCGTTCGCCCCAGTTGCCCAGGACGAGGACGGCCGGCCAGAGCTCCTGGCCCATCTCGGTCAGGACGTACTCCTCGCGCGGCGGTGAGTCCTGGTAGCGGTGGCGGCGCAGGACTCCGGCGTCCACGAGCGTGGTCAGGCGCTGGGACAGCACGGCTCGCGGGATGTCCAGGTGGGCCAGGAAGTCGCCGTAGCGGCGCACGCCGTACAGGGCGTCGCGGATGACGAGCATCGTCCAGCGCTCGCCGACCAGCTCCAGGGAGCGGGCGAGCGAGCAGTCCTGGCCGTCGTAGTTCTTGCCGAGAGCCATGACCCCAAGGGTAATTCATTCATTGAACCTTGGCGTGTTAGCGTGTGCCTCCATAGTTCAATGAATGAACCAAGGAGATGTCGTGACACTCGCCGGATCGGCTCCCGCCTCGACGGCTCCGCGCGCGGCGGGCACGGTGGCCGTGGCGGCCTGCGCCGCCGCGCTGCTCGCATTGATCAACTACACGGTGCCGATGGTCACGCTGTCCCAGGCCGCCGCCGACCTCGGCTCGGGTCCCACCGGCCCCGCCTGGATGCTGAACTCGATCTCGCTCGGCCTGTCCGCGCTCCTGCTGGTCGCGGGCGGGCTCGCCGACGACCACGGGCGCAGGCGCGCCTACGTCGCCGGCACCTGGGCGCTGGCCGCCGGAGCCCTGCTGGCGGCGCTGTCCACGAACACCGCGATGTTCGTCGTGGCCAGGCTCGTGCAGGGCGGGGCGAGCGCGGCCATGCTGGCGGGCGGCCTGGGCATGCTCGGCCACGCCTACCCGGGCGGCCCGGAGCGCGTGCGGGTGACCGGCCGCTACGGCGCGATGCTGGGCCTGGGCATCGCCCTGGGGCCGCTGCTGTCCGGCTCGATCGCCGCCGCCTGGAGCTGGCGCGGCGTGCACCTCCTGATCGCCGTCGCCGGAGCGGCCCTGGCCGTGGCGGCCGGCCGGGTGCTGCCGGAGTCGCGCGGCGAGCGCCGCCGGCCGCACGACCTGCCCGGCGCGATCACCCTGGCGCTCGGCACGGCCGCGCTGCTCGCCGGGGTCACCGAGGGCCGGCTGGGCTGGAACCGGCCCGTGGTGTACGCGTCGTTCGCCGCCGCGGTCGTGCTGCTGGCCGCGTTCACGCTGGTCGAGAACCGCCGCCGCGAGCCCCTGCTCGATCTCGGCCTGCTGCGCCGCCCGCTCTTCCTGGTGGCCACGTCGGGGGCGTTCGTCACCGGGGTCGCCGTCATCGGGATGATGAGCTACCTGCCGACCGTGCTCCAGACGGCCCGCTCGCTCACCCCGCTCACCAGCGCCGTGCTGTTCTCGCTCTGGTCGGGCATGTCGTTCCTGGCCTCCCTGCTGGCCCGGCACCTGCGCGTCCACTCGGGCGTCCGCCTCGCGCTCGGCCTGCTCCTGGCCGCCGCCGGCGGCCTGCTCATGCTCGGGGCCGCGGACGCGGCCCCATGGACGCGGGTCGTGGCCGGCCTGGTGGTCGGCGGCGTCGGCAGCGGCCTCATCAACGCCTCGCTGACCCACCTGGCCATCGAGAGCGTCCCGACCGCCAGGGCGAGCATGGGCTCGGGCGCCAACAACACCGCCCGCTACGTCGGCTCCTCCCTGGGCGTGGCCGCCATGGCCACCACGGTCGGCGCGCTCGGCTGGCAGCACGGCACCGACGTCACGACGATCGCGTACGCAGTGATCGCCGCCCTGGCCGCCGCCGTCACCCTCGCCCTCGGCCGGGCCCGCGCCTGAGCGCTGTTCACGGGATGAGGACGAGGCGGCCGCGGAGGCCGCCCCTGGCCAGGCGCCCGTGGGCGGCGGCGACCTGATCCAGGGGCAGGGTCCCGGCGACGCGCAGCGTGAGGGCGCCGGCCTCGACCAGCGCGACCAGGTCCGCGAGGCGGGCGCCGTCGGCCCGGATCCAGTGGTCGAACACCCGCGTGCCGCGCAACGGCGCCGGCGCTCCGCCCGCGACCAGCGCGGCGAGGACGCCACCCGATCGGACGGCGTCGAGGGCCGCCGCGCCGTTCACGGCCGCGTCCAGCGCCCCGTCCACGCCGCCGGGGACGAGCGCGCGCACGGCCTCGCCCAGCCGTGCCGTACGCGGCACGAACCACTGCGCGCCGAGCCCGCGCACCAGCGGCTCGTCCTCGGCACCGGCCACCGCGACCACCCGCAGCCCGCGCGCGGCGGCCAGCTGCACGGCGAACCCGCCCACGGCCCCGGCCGCGCCGGTGACCAGCAGCGTCCGCCCGGCGGCCAGGTCCAGCCGGTCGAGCGCCTGCGCCGCGGTGAGGCCATTGAGCGGCAACGTCGCGGCCTGCGCCGGCGAATGGCCCGCCGGCGCGCGGGTGACCGCGTCCGCGTCGAGGACGACGTACTCGGCCTGGGCGCCGAGCGGCACGTCGAGGCGGTCCGACAGGCCGATCACCCGCTCGCCCGGCGCGACCCCGGTCACGCCGGGTCCCACCTCGTCCACGGTGCCGGCCACGTCCCAGCCGATGCCGATCACGTCCCGGGCCGGCAGCAGGCCCGCCTCGGCGAGCGCGCCCGAGCGGGTGGCCAGATCGACGGGATTGACCGTCGCGGCCTCGACCCGGACGCGGATCTGCCGCTCCCGCACCGCGGGCACCGGCACGTCCGCGATCTCCAGCACCTCGGGCCCGCCGAAAGCGCGAATGACGACTGCGCGCATGAGAACTCCCTCGTCAGGTTTCGTTGTGACGAACCTAGGGAGAGCTGCTCTCCATTGGGAAGTACGCACTTCAAGGTGCGTACCGCACGCGGGCGAGCGCGGCTCGGATAGCTTTTGTAGCCGAAGTCGCAGGTGGCGAGGAGCGGAGCGGGTGACAGGAACGGAGCCGGTGACGGGAACGGGGCGGCCCAGCGCGATCGGGCAGGCGCTGCTGGCGATCGGCGACCAGTGGACGCTGCTGATCCTGCAGCGCGCCTTCCTCCTGCACGTCCGGCGCTTCGCCGACTGGCGCGACGAGCTGGGCATGTCCGAGTCGGTGCTGGCCAACCGGCTCAAGGAACTGGTCGCGGGCGGCCTGCTGCGGCCCGTCCCCTACCGGGAGCAGGGCCGCACCCGTACCGAATATCTGCTGACCGAGCGCGCGATCGAGCTGTGGCCGCTGCTCCTGGAGATCTGGTCGTGGGAGCGCAGGTGGGTGCCGCGCCGCCACGGGCTGCCGGAGCTCGCGCACGACGTCTGCGGCAACCGTACCGACGTGGAGCTGGGCTGCGCGAGCTGCGGCGCGGCGCCGGTCACCGCCCACGACACCGAGACCGTGCGGGGGGCGGCCACGTTCGCCCAGGTGACGGTGGCGCGCCACCATCGCAGGACCGTGCGCGGCCAGGCCGGGCGCGACCCGCTGTCGTACTTCCCCGAGACCTTCGAGCTGCTGGGCGACCGGTGGAGCACGGTGATCCTCGCGGCCGCGTTCCTCGGGACCCGGCGCTTCGCCGGCTTCCGGTCGGAGCTCGGCGTGGCGCCGTCGGTGCTGGCCGACCGGCTGCGCCGCTTCACGGAGCTGGGCGTGCTCGCCGCCGACGAGCCCGGGGCGCGGCCCCGCTACCGGCTGACCGCCAAGGGGCTGGACTTCTTCGGGATCTTCGCCTTCATCGTCGACTGGGCGCAGACCTGGTACGCCGGACCGCCGGACACCGACCTGCGCGTCACCCATCGCGCGTGCGGCCGCCCGTTCCGTCCCTGCCTGCGGTGCCGGTCGTGCGGGCGGGCGCTCAGCCGTGCCGAGGTGCATTTCGTGCTGCCCGAGGCCGCCCCCGAGCGGCGGCTGCGGCTGGGCGTCAGCCGCGGGTGAAGCCGATCACAGCTTCAGCTCCCTCTTGAGCACCTTGCCGAGGGGGTTCCTGGGCAGCGCGTCGACGATCTCCAGCCGTTCGGGCAGCTTGTACGAGGCGATGCCCCTGCCCCGCAGGAAGGCGACGACCGACTCCAGGTCGATCTCCCCCTTGGGGACCACGACCGCGCAGACCCGCTCGCCCAGCACGTCGTCGGGGTATCCGGCGACCGCCACCTCGGCGACCGACGGGTGCCCGGCGAGCAGGGCCTCCAGCTCGGCGGGGGCGATGTTCATGCCGCCGCGGATGACGATGTCCCTGGCGCGGTCGACGAAGCGCAGGTACTGCCCCCGCTCGCCGGCGATCTCGAAGAGGTCGCCGGTCCTGAGGTAGCCGTCCTCGTCGAACGGGTCCGCCGCGGCCGTGCCCGGCAGGTAGCCCGCGAAGACCGTGGGGCCGCTCAGCCGCAGCTCGCCGGGGACGCCGGGCTCGGTGATCTCCGCGCCGTCCGGGCCCACCAGCCTGGTGCTCACCCGGTCGAGCAGCTCCGGCGCCCCCGGCGCGCCCGGACGCGGGAAGAACCGGGCGCGAACCTCCGGGTCGGGCAGGTGGGCGGGATCCGACAGCAGGGCGACGCCCTCGTTGGAGCCGAAGAAGTTGATGATCGCGATGCCGTGCCGCTCCTGCCAGCCGCGCACCATCGGCGGCGGCAGCGGGGCGGAGCCGGAGCCGATGCGGGTGAGCGAGGAGAGGTCGGTCCGCGCGAGGATCGCGTCCTGGTGCAGGAGCAGGGTGAGGAGCGCGGGCGGGGCCAGCGTGTACGTGACCCGCTCGGCCGCGATCTGGGCCAGGTAGGTGGGCAGGTCGAAGGGCTGGTGCTGGACCAGCAGCGCGCCCGTCCGCAGCCACGGCAGGAAGACGCCGCCGATCCCGGCCATGTTGACCGTCGGGAAGGGATTGAGGATGACGTCCCGGGCGGTGAGTTCGGCCGCGGCCGTGCAGATCGCCTCGACCGCGAGCCAGTCGTAGTGGCACCTCGGCACGCCTTTGGGGACGGCCTCGGTGCCGGAGGTCCAGCAGATCGTCACCCGCTCGGCGGGGTCGGCCTCGCGCCGGGGCGGCTCGGCTCCCGCCGCGTCCTCCAGGTCGTCCGGCCACGACAGCGTGGGCGTGCCCGCGGGCGCCCTGGACCCGCGGCCGGTGACCAGCAGGCGGGCGGCGGACAGGGGCAGGAGCTGGGCCAGCTCGTACTCGCGGTACTGCACGGGGAAGGGGGTGACGGTGGCCCCGAGCCGGACGGTCGCGAGGAAGCTCACCGCCAGCTCGACGCCGTTGGGCAGCTGCACGGCCACCACGTCGCCGGGGCCGACGTCGTGCGCGTGCAGCACCCCGGCGACCCGCTCCACCTCCGCGCCGAGCTGACCCCAGGTGAGCCTCTTGATCGGGCCGTCCTTGTCCGGCGGGTCCACGATCGCCGCGTCGCCGGGACGGGCCGCGACGTGTGTGCCGAGGAGCTTGTCGATCGTGTCACCGGTCCACCAGCCCTGGGCGGTGTAGCGGGCGATCCGGTCGGCGGAATGCGTCATCGGGGCTCCCACTGGTGTGATGGCCGCCACACTACGAAGCAGAAGTCGGACCGTCAATGTCCACATATTGACACCTGACTTCGCCTATCGTAGCTTCCGGGCATGGCCGAAAGTGTCGTGATCATGGACGAGTCGGGCGAGCCGAATCCGTACCTGCTTGGCGTCTACGCACCGGTCCAGGACGAGATCACCGCCGACGAGCTCACGGTGATCGGGCGGATCCCCGCGGACCTCAACGGCGTCTACCTGCGCAACGGGCCCAACGCGCGGTTCCCGATGAAGGGGCGCTACCACTGGTTCGACGGCGACGGCATGGTCCACGCCGTGCACTTCGAGAACGGCCGGGCCCGCTACCGCAACCGCTGGGTGCGCACCCGGGCCTTCGAGGCCGAGTCCGCGGCCGGCCGGTCGCTGTGGACCGGCGTCATGGAGAACCCCAAGGCGAACCCGTTCGGCAACGCCCGCGGCCTGCCCTTCAAGGACACGGCCAACACCGATCTGATCTTCCACCGGGGCCGGGTGCTGGCGTCCTGGTACCTGTGCGGCTCGCCGTACGGGCTGGACCCGCTCTCGCTGGAGACGCTCGGCGCCGGCACCTTCCTCGACACGCTCGACGGCGACATGATGGCGCACCCCAAGGTGGACGAGCGCACCGGCGAGCTGTTCTGGTTCGACTACGGGCCGCGCCCGCCGTACCTGCGCTACGGGGTGGTCGGCCCCGGCGGCGGCGTGGAGCACTGCGTGGAGGTGGACCTGCCGGGAGCGCGGCTGCCGCACGACATGGCGATCACGCGGAACCACGCCATCCTCATGGACCTGCCCCTCCACCAGGACCTCGACGCCGCGCGGCAGGGCCGCTACAAGCTGACCTTCGACCGCGGGCTGCCCGCGCGATTCGGCGTGATCCCGCGGCGCGGCCAGGCGCACGAGATCCGCTGGTTCGAGGCGAAGCCCTGCTACATCTACCACGTCGTCAACGCCTGGGAGGAGGACGACGAGATCACCTTGGACGTCTGCCGGGTCGCCCGCCCCGCGCCGTCCGGCGACGGCTCGCCGCTGGCGCGCATGGTCGCCTACCTGAAGCTCGACGCGCGGATGTACCGCTACCGCTTCGACCTGCGGACCGGCGCGACGTCGGAGGGATACGTGGACCCCGACCACAACACCGAGTTCCCCTCCATCGACGCGCGCTCCACCGGATACCCCACGCGCTACGCCTACAACGTCTCCGTGGCCGACGCCGAGACGAACCTGTTCGACGGCCTGGTCCGCTACGACAACGCCACCGGCGCCAAGGAGAGCTACTTCTACGGCCCCGGCGTCTACGGCAGCGAGGCCCCGTTCGCCCCGCGCGACGGCTCGACCGGCGAGGACGACGGCTACCTGGTCAGCTCCGTCACCGACGAGCGGGAAGGCCGTTCCGAGGTGCGGATCCTGCACGCGGCCCGGATCTCCGAAGGCCCGGTCGCCCGCGTGCTGCTGCCGCGGCGGGTGCCGCTCGGCTTCCACGCCACCTGGGTGCGCGCGGAGCAACTGCGGTGAACCCCTCGTTGAGCGTGTCGCTCGGATTGTGGCTGGACCGGCCCGCGCAGGAGGCCCTGGTGACCGCCCGGGCCGCCGACGAGCTGGGCTATCCGTCGCTGTGGATCGGCGAGATGGCCACGTACGACGCCTTCGCCCTGGCCACCGCCGTCGGACTGGCCACCGCGCGGATCGGGCTCACCGTCGGGCCGCTGGCGGTGGGCGTACGCGATCCGATGATGATCGCCATGGGGGCGGCCTCGGTCGCCGGGCTGACCGGGCGGCGGGTGGACGTCGCGGTGGGCACGTCCAGCCCGCTCGTCGTCGAGGGGTGGCACGGGCGCTCGCGCGCCCGGTCCGCGGCCGCGCTGCGGGAGGCGGTCGAGGCCCTGCGGCCGCTGCTCGACGGGGAGCGGTCCGCCGGCGGGTACCGGCTGCGGCTGCCCGCCCCCCGCTCGCGGCTGACCGTCGCCGCCTTCGGGCCGTCGGCCGTCCGGACCGCCGCCCTGGCCGATCGCATGGTGCTCAACCTGGTCACGCCCGCCTCCGCCGGGCGACCGGCCGCCCAGGCTCGGGCCGCCAACCCGGACATTTCCGTGGCCGCCTGGGTCACCGCCGCCGTGGACCCCGACCGCGAGGCCGTCGACCGCATCCGCCGCGCCGTCGTCGGGTACCTGGCCGCGCCCGGGTACGGCGAGATGTTCGCCGAGGCCGGTTTCGCGGACGTCGTCGCGTTCGCGCGCACCCGGCCCCATCCCCGGGAGCTGTTCGACGCCGTGCCGGACGAGCTGGCCGCCTCGGTCTCGCTGCTCGGGGACGTGGACGCGGTCACCGCGCGGCTGTCCGACTACGCCGCGGCCGGGGTCGACGAGGTCGCCCTGGTGCCGGTGAGCACGGAGCGCGATCCCGGGGGCGCCGCCACGCTCAAGGCGCTGAGCGCGACCTGACGGGCGGCCGCGCTGGTTGGCCGCGCGTGGCGGGGTGCGCGTGCGGTGCCGCGTGTGGCAGGGCCCGCTGTGCGGCGGGGTGCGCGTGCGGTGGCTGAGCGTGCCGTACAACCGGGGGTTGTCCCGCCGGGCGCGGCGGTTGTTTGTTTACCGGACGTCCCCGGGTGTTTGATCGCCTCCGGCAAAGGGGGCGGAGATGGCGGGCGAGGCCGGGCTGGGCCGGGACTTCGGGTGGTTGTGGTGGGCCTTCGCGGTCAGCGCGCTGGGGACGGGGCTGGCGCTGGACGCCATACCGCTGGTCGCCATCCTCGCCCTCGGCATCAGCGCGACCGAGGTGTCCTGGATCTCGGCGGCCGGCGCGGCGGCGGGCGCGCTGCTGGCGGTGCCGCTGGGGCCCTGGGTCGAGTTCCGGCCCAAGCGGCCGCTGATGATCCGGGCCGACCTGGTGCGATTCCTCGCGCTGCTGACGGTGCCCGTCGCCTACGTCCTGGGGGTGCTGAGCTACGTACAGCTGCTGGTGGTGGCCGTGATGGTGGCCGCGGCCGACATCCTCTTCGCAGGGGCCGGCGGCGCGCACCTGAAGGCCCTCGTCCACGAGCGGCACCTGACGACGGCCAACGGCCGGTTCGAGACGGTCAGATGGATCTCGACGGCGGTCGGGCCGCCGGCGGGCGGCGCGCTCATCGGGATGCTGGGGCCCGTCGTCACGATCGTCCTGAACGCCGTCAGCTACCTGCTGTCCGCGCTGGGCCTGCGCGCGATCACCGCGCCGGAGCCCGCGCCGCCCGCGCGGAGCGCAGGAAAGGTGCGCCTGGCCGAGGTCGTCGAGGGCTGGCGGGTCATCGCCAGGGACCACGTGCTGCGCCTGCTGTTCTCCAACACCGTGCTCGTCGCCGCGCTCATCATGGCGACCGCGCCGCTGCTGACGTACCTGATGCTGAACGACCTGGGCTTCACACCCCTGCAGTACGGGCTCGGCTTCGGCATCCCCTGCCTGGGCGGCCTCGTGGGCGCCCGGTTGTCCGCCCCGCTGGTCCGGCGCTTCGGACAGCGCGGGATCCTGCTCGGCTTCGGCGTGGCCAGGGGCCTCTGGCTCGTCGGGCTCGCCTTCGTGGGACCCGGCACGGGCGGGCTCCTCGTCGTGATGGCGGTCGAGCTGGCGCTGATCTTCTGCATGGGCGTCTTCAACCCGGTCTTCGCCACCTACCGGTTGCGGAACACCCCGGACGACGCGCTGGCCCGCGTACTCACCGCCTGGACCATCAGCTCGCGCGCGGTCATCGCCGCCGCCACGGCCCTGTGGGGCGGGCTGGCCTGGCTGACGAGCACGCGCGCCGCCATCGCGGTGGCCGGGGTCCTGCTGATCGGGACGGGCGCCCTGTTGCCCTGGCGGGCGCGGGCGGCGGCAGGCTCTCCGTAGCACCGCCGCCCGCGAATACGGAGAGTATTCGTAGTCGGTCTACTACCCGCATATCTGCAGATCATCCATCATGTTGCTGAAAAGATCCGCAGGTAGCCGTCACCTATAGTGATGCGGGGGGTCGGAATGAGATGGTAAGACGGCTTTTTCCACGTTCGATCCGGGCGCGGCTGACCATGGTCGCGACCCTGGCGGCGGCGGTCGTCTTCACCGTCACGGCCGTCATCACGCTCTCCACCGCGCCCGCCAACCTGCGCGGGGCCGTGTGCACCAGGCTCGAACTGGCCGTACGCCAGGTGGCGAGCGAGGTGCAGGCGGGGGAGTACCACACGGTGCTGCAGACGCCGTCGCGCGTCCAGCTCCTGCAGGTGGTCTCGGCGCGCGGCAACGTGATCGCGACCAGTCCCGGCGTGAACGAGATCCCGACCCTGATGAGCTTCGGGGCGGACCAGCCCGAGAAGATCTACACGACCGAGCTCACGCTGTCCCGCCACTTGACCGAGCCCGAGGCCCACTACCTGGTCATGGCCCTGAAGGTGAACTCGCCGGTCGGTCTGACCACGGTCTACGGGGCGGCCTCGCTGGCCGACGTGGACAAGGCCATCAATTGGGTGGAGGTCATGATATTTCTCGGTATCCCGCTCATCATGCTGAGCGTCGCCGGCATCGCGTGGGCCGTGGTCGGGGCCGCCCTGCGCCCGGTCGAACGCGTACGGGCCGAGCTGGCCGAGATCACCGGCCAGGACCTCAGCAGGCGCGTGCCCGTCCCCGACACCGGCGACGAGATCACCCAGCTGGCCACCACCACCAATCACACCCTCGACCGCCTCGAACGCACCGTCGAGACCCAGCGCCGATTCGTCGCCGACGCCTCCCACGAGCTCCGCAGCCCGATCTCGGCCCTGCGCGCCCAGCTTGAGGTGGCCAGTGCCTATCCCGACGACACGGACTGGCCGGCCACCGGCGAGCAGGCCCTGGCCGCCGCCGACCGCCTGGCCGGCATCATCGACGAACTGCTCATGCTGGCCCGGCTGGACGCCGGCGCGGCCGGCGAGCGCCGCGTGGTGGACCTGGTCCGCGTGGCGGCGGACCAGATCGACCGCCGTGAAGGCAGCCGGGTGCCCATCATCCCCGACCTGTGCGCCTCGGCGCCCGTCCACGGCTCGCCCATGCAGCTCGACCGCCTGCTGACGAACCTGCTCGACAACGCCACCCGGCACGCCGCCACCCGGATCGACCTGAAGGTGGCCGTGGAGGGCGACAAGGTCATCGTCACGGTGACCGACGACGGCGAGGGCGTCCCGCCGCCGGACAGGGAGCGGATCTTCGAACGCTTCACCCGCCTGGCCAGCGCCAGAGCCAAGGACAAGGGCGGCAGCGGCCTGGGCCTGGCGCTGTCCCGCGACATCGCCACGGCCCACGGCGGCACCCTCACACTCGCCGACCACTCGCCGGGCGCCCGCTTCGTCGCCGTCTTCCCGCTGCCCGAGCACACCTGACCCCCGACACCCACGGCGGCACCTCGCCGGGCAGCCGAGCCGGGCTGACACCTCCTGCGCCTGGCGGCCGAGCGGGCGCTCAGGTGGGTTGGTAGTCGCGCATGTAGCGGGAGACCTTCTCGGTGTAGTCGCGCCACCGCTCGGGGATGCCGCCGGCTCGCTTCAGCGGGTCGACCCCGCTGCGGTAGAGCGCGGCGAGCTTCAGCGCCGGGTCGCCGGGCAGGTCCGCGACCCTGGGGCCCAGCGTGCACATGAACCGTCCCATGGACAGGATCGACAGCTCCGGGCTGAACGGCGGCGTGGGCTTAGGGCTCTGCACGCCGCCCGGCTGCCAGTACCACAGCACGGACGGGGTCCACCTGGAGATGCCGTACTCGTCCTTCACCGGATCGGACAGGCCGGGGTCGTAGCCGGACTCCGCTTTGAGCATCGCGGCGATCAGGGCGGGGCTGAGGCCGGGCTCCTCGCAGTACGTGCCCGCCTGCACGATCAGCTCGCGGTATCGGCCGGGGATGTCGGAGTCCTCGCGCAGCCAACGGCTGGTCGAGCCGGCCGCGGGCGGTGGGCCCGCCGTCGCGCCGGTGCCGCCGGACGGATCGGGGCTCCGGGCGATGTTGACGACCACGGCGGTGACGGCCGCCGCGGCCACGACGGCCGCGGCGCCCCCGGCGAACGCCAAGCGCCGGCTCGGGCGGCGGCCCCCTTCGGGCGGCTTCACCAGCGGCTCCTCGGACGGAGGCGGCGACTGCGTACCGGGCGGCGACTCCGTACCGGATGGCGGCTGGGTACCGGGCGGCGAGTTAGTACCGGGCGGCGGCTGCGTGCCGGATGGCGACTCGGCATCGGATGGTGACTGTGTGCCGGATGGCGACTGCATGCTGGATGGTGACTGTGTGCTGGGCGGTGGCTGTGTGCCGGGCGGTGAGGACAGGGCCGTGGCGTAGGCGGCGGCGTCGGGCCAGCGCGCCTCCCGTTCGGGGTCCAGGGCGCGCATCACCGCGGCGTCGGCCGCCTCCGGCACCCCCGGACGCAGCGCGCTCGGCGGCACCCGCTGCTCCGGCTTGGCGGGCACCCTGCCGGTGAGCAGGTGGTACGTCAGCGCGCCCAGCCCATGGACGTCGGCGCGCGCGTCCGGGGCGCCGTCGAAGTAGAGCTGCTCGGGGGCCTGGTAACCGGGCGAGCCCGCCGGCAGCGTCAGCCCGCTCAGGTGGTCGGTGGACCTCGCGATGCCGAGGTCGGCCACCATCACCCGCTCACCGCCCTCGGGCCGCGAGCAGAACAGCACGTTCGACGGCTTGAGGTCGCGGTGGACGACCCCGATGCTGTGCAGCACGGCCACGCCCTGGCAGATGTCGCGCATCAGGCCGAGCGCCGCGTCGACGGCGAGCGGGCCGCCGGACAGGCGTTCCTCCAGCGTGCCGCGGTCGGCGTAGGTCATCACGAAGTACGGGCGGCCGTCGTCGAGCTCGCCCACGTCGAAGACCTGTACGAGCAGGTGGGAGTCGGCCCTGCGCAGCAGCCGCGCCTCCTGGAGGAAGCGCCCGCGGACCTCGGCCTGGCGGGCCCAGTTGTCGGCGAGGATCTTGACCGCCACCGGCGAGCGCAACTCGTCGTCATGGGCCAGATAGACGGAGGCGAACCCCCCGACACCGATGAGCTGCTCGATCCGGTAGCGACCTGCTTGGGACGGAGCCGTCATTCAGCTCATCATCGCCGATCATCGTGGATCCGTCCACGCGCCCTGGTAGCTACCAGGTTACGGAAACGGCCCTTCGCCCCGCAGGATCGACGCGGATACCGACATCGGGAGGAAAATCATGATGAGTATCCGACGGGCCGCGTTCGCCGCGGTCTTCGGGCTGGCGATCGCGGGGGTCGCCGCTCCGGCCGCGGGGGCCGTGGCGGGGGACGCCAGCCCGTGCGGCAAGCCGTACCGGCACAACAGCTACATGGTCCAGACCTGCCCCGACTGGTCGCCGAGCGGGAGCATCCCGGTCTACGAGTCGCCGGCGAAGGGCAAGGTCGTCGGCTACATCGATCCGGCGGGGGACGACTGGTACCTGTGTGAGAAGGCCGGGGCGAGCTACACGCTGGGCTCGTACCAGAACTTCTGGTGGGCGGCCACCATGGCCGACAACAACAAGTGGGGGTACGTCAGCGAGGTCTACTTCCGCGGGGGCGGCAACGACGAGTCCGACGGCGGCCTGCGGGAGTGCAGGCGCCCGGGTGGCAAGCCGTTGCCCGTATGACCTGGACGCCTTCACCGGCCGGCGAGTAAGGTCCCGCGGATGCACAGCACCATCTTGATCCAGATGGCGGCGGCGCCGACCGACGACCGGCCGTACTCGCTGGAGCTCGCGCCCGGGGAGCAGGCGCTCTTCGGGCGCGGGGCGCCCGGCTCTCCCGTGGACCTCCAGCTCGACGACGCCGCGGTCTCCCGGCGCGCCGGCGAGATCGTCGCCGTGGGGGACTACTGGCTGCTGTCCAACCTCAGCACGTCGAAGACGTACGTCGTGGAGAACCCGGAAGGGGGCGGGGAGTTCGTCAAGGTGCCGCCGGGGCGCATGGGGGCGCCGATCCCGTTCGAGTTCTCCAGGGTGAGCCTGCCCGCGGTCGATGGCACGGTCTCCTTCCTGGTGTTCGCGCCGCAGCACGTACATGTGCCGCCGAACCGCGCCGACATGGCCGATGAGGGGACGGCCACGCAGGTCGCCTACCCGCTCGACCGGAACGCCAAGTACTTCCGCATCCTGGTGGCGCTGTGCGAGCCGCGCCTGCGCGACCCTTCGACGTCGCGCATCCCGACGATCCCCGAGATCGCCGAGCGGCTGCCCGACCTGGAGCTGAGCCGTACCGCCATCGGCTTCCACATCGGCTACCTGGCTGAGAAGAAACTGCACGTCAAAAGCCCGCAGGACGGTGCGGGCAAGGCCGACTGGCAGCGCCACGCGCTGGTCTCGCTCGCGCTGAGGTTCGACCTGGTGACCAGCGAGCACCTGGCCCTGCTGCCGGTGCCCGGCCGCTGAGCGTCAGCCCTGCCGGAACGCCTTGACGGCCAGGACGGACGGTACGGGGCGCTCCTGCGGCTCGTAGACGCGCCCGATGGCCAGCCCGGCGTCGGCGAAGGCGTTCATCAGGCCGGACAGCGGCACGTGGCTCATCCCGACCCGGTCCCGGACCCCGCCCTTGCGCCACCACGGCGAGCGCCTGTGCCACCCCTTGATCCGTACGTGGGATGAATGATCACCGCGCCGTCCTCGCGCGCGTCCTTGCAGCGGCAGTCAAGGAAAATTACTCCCCAAAGCTATACAAATCGGATGTAAGGCCATAATCTCGACATGCCCCAGCCCGGGGAGCCGGCTGGGGCACCAAAGCTTCATGGTGCCCGCTCCAGGAGCGGGCGCCATTCTCGCCGGATCGGGGAGCGTGGGAATTGTCGGTGGGAACCGGCATGGTGGTGCCATGACCGACGCGCCCCCGATCACCGCGCTGGCCGATGACGCGGCCTATGCCAAAGCCGTCCAGCTGGCTGTTGACTCCGCCGCGGCCTACTACGCCGACGGCACCTCCACGCTCGACGACGACGCCTACGACCGGCTGGTCCGCGGCATCCAGGCGTACGAGGAGGCGCACCCCGAGGCGGTGCTGCCGTCCTCGCCCACCGGCAAGGTGGCCGGCGGGGCCGTGGTGGGCGACGTGCCGCACACCGTGCCCATGCTCAGCCTGGACAACGTGTTCGGCGCCGAGCAGCTCGCCGACTGGGCCGCCTCATTGGAGCGCAGGCTCGGCCGTCCGGTGACGGCGTGGAGCGTGGAGCCCAAGCTCGACGGACTGGCGATCTCGGCGCGATACCGGCACGGCCGGCTGGCCCAGCTGGTCACGCGCGGCGACGGCACCGCCGGCGAGGACGTCTCGCACGCCGTGGGCACCATCGTCGGGCTGCCCGACCGGCTGGCCGAGGCGGTCACGGTGGAGCTGCGCGGCGAGGTCATGATGACCGCCTCCCAGTTCGAGGAGGCGTGCGCCAAGCGGCAGGCGCACGACGGCACCACGTTCGCCAACCCGCGCAGCGCCGCCGCGGGCACGCTGCGCGCACAGGACCGGCCGTACGTGTGCGAGCTGACGTTCTTCGGCTACGGCGTGGTGCCGCCGCCCGACGACGAGTCCGAGCTGGCGGTGCGGCTGCGCGAGCTGCCGCACAGCCAGATCATGGACTGGGTGGCCGCGCAGGGCGTGCAGACCACCGCCGCCACGCCGGTCGCGGGGATCGTGGCCGACGGCCTTGAGCGGGTGCAGGAGCGGGTGGAAGAGATCGCCGCGGTCCGCGCCGAGCTGCCGTTCGGCATCGACGGCATCGTGATCAAGTGCGACCTCGCGGCGGACCAGGCCGAGGCCGGGTTCAGCTCCCGCGCGCCCCGCTGGGCCATCGCCTACAAGCTGCCCGCCACCGAGAAGATCACCAAGCTGCTCGCCGTCGAGTGGAACACCGGCCGCACCGGCGTCATCGCCCCACGCGCCGTGCTGGAGCCGGTCGAGCTGGACGGCAGCATCGTCACCTACGCCACCCTGCACAACGTCGCCGACATCACCCGGCGCGGGCTGATGCTGGGCGACAGCGTGACCGTCTACAAGGCGGGCGACGTGATCCCCAGGGTCGAGGCGCCGGTGGTGCACCTGCGCACCGGCGACGAGACTCCCATCGAGATCCCGCAGGTCTGCCCGGTGTGCGGGGACGCCATCGACAAGTCGCAGGAGCGGTGGCGATGCGTGCGCGGGCGCGACTGCCAGGCCATCGCCTCCATCGTCTACGCCGTGGGCCGCGACCAGCTCGACATCGAGGGGCTGGCCGAAAACCGCATCAAGCAGCTGCTCGACGCCGGCCTCATCGCCGACTTCGCCGACCTGTTCTTCCTGACCCGCGAGCAGCTGCTCGGTCTGGAACGCATGGGCGAGACCAGCACCGACAACCTGCTGGCCGCTTTCGAGGGGGCCAAGACGCGGCCGCTCAGCAGGGTGTTCGCGGCGCTCGGCGTGCGCGGCACCGGCCGGTCCATGAGCCGCCGCATCGCCCGCCACTTCGCCACGATGGACGCCGTCCGCGCCGCCGACGCCGAGGCGATCCAGCAGGTGGACGGCATCGGCCCGGAGAAGGCGCCGGTGGTGGTGGCCGAGCTGATCGAGCTCGCGCCGCTCATCGACAAGCTCGTCCAGGCCGGGGTCAACATGACCGAGCCCGGCGCCGCCCCGCCCGCCAAGGGGGAGGAGCCGCAGCCCGGGGCCGGGCTGCCGCTGGCGTCGATGTCGGTGGTGGTCACCGGAACGATGACCGGGCCGCTGGCGGCGCTGTCGCGCAACGAGGTCAACGAGCTCATCGAACGGGCCGGCGGCAAGTCGTCCTCCAGCGTTTCGGCCAAGACGTCCCTGGTGGTGGCGGGGGAGAAGGCGGGCTCCAAGCGGGCCAAGGCCGAGAGTCTGGGCGTGCGGATCGTCAGCCCGGAGGAGTTCGGCACCCTCGTCGGCCAGTTCATCTGATCGCCCTGGCGGTCCCGCCTGACGCGCGGCGCCTACCCTCGACGGGCTGGGCGCCACCCGCGCAGGCTGTCAGCGCACCACCGGACCTGGCCTGGCGCACCACCGCGCCTTTGGTGCTCGACGGCACTCTCGATGCGGACATGGCGCGCGATCTTCGTGCCGTCGGCGCTCCGAGCGTGGACGGGTCCTCGAGGGGCGGCGTCGGCGTGGCGGTGGTCGGCCATGAACGCCTGCTGGTGCGGTGGAGGGCCGTGCCGACGCGGCAACAGCGGGTGCCGCGCGGCGCCGGTAAACCCACGGCCACGGTTATTGCCCCGGGGGCGCTGAATCCCCAGGCTCACAGGCGACGGCTTTGCTGCAACGGCTGCTGGATCGCATTTCGGGCGGCCGAAAACGGGGTGACTGAAAACGGAAAATGGCAGGCGCTGGATCATGAACATAGGGTGGATTCCTGCCATTCCGTATGCGAAAGGGTGACGATGATCGAGACATTGTTCGATGAGGACTACTTGCGTGACCCGCACCCCGTTTTCGCGCGACTTCGCGAAGAACGCCCTGTCTACCGCACGGCGACCCCGCAGGGCGTGCAGGTCTGGGTGGTGAGCCGGTACGAGGACGTCAAGGTGGCCTGCACCGACCCGCGCCTCAGCAAGGACTTCACGAACAACCCGGACATGATCAAGTCGAACGAGTTGGAAGGCGGCGACAGCAGCGGCTACGCGGCCACGGTGCCCCACAACATGCTCTTCGTCGACCCACCTGACCACGCGCGCCTGCGCCGGTTGGTGGGCAAGGTGTTCACGCCGGGCCGCGTCCAGGCGTTGCGTCCCCGCATCGAGCAGATCAGCGCGAGCCTTCTCGACAAGGTGGGCCCGGAGTTCGACCTGCTGCACGACTACGCCGTGCCCCTGCCCGCCATGGTGATCGGAGAGCTGCTCGGCATCCCCGAGGAGGACTGGCCGCGGCTCATCAAGTGGTCCAACACCACCATCGAGGGCGCCGTACTGGACCCGCAGGAGGTCGTGCGGGCCGCCACCGAGTTCACCACGTACCTCGCCGAGCTCTCCGAGGCCAGGCGGGCCGAGCCGGCCGACGACCTGCTCAGCGCCATGGTGCAGGCCCAAGACGAGGAGGGCGCGCTGAGCGGGCGGGAGCTCGTCGACACCGCGTTCCTGCTCACGGTGGCCGGCCACGAGACGACCGTGCACCTGATCTGCAACGGCACGCTCGCGCTCCTGCGCCACCCCGACCAGCTCGCCAAGCTCCGTGAGGACCCCGCCCGGCTGCCGGCGGCGGTCGAGGAGTTCCTGCGTTACGACGGGCCGGTCAGCACGTCCACCCTCAGGTTCACCAAGGAGCCTGTCACCATCGGCGGCACGGAGATCCCGGAGGGCCAGCTCGTGCTGGTGTCCTTCCTGTCCGCGAACCGGGACGCGGCGCAGTTCGCCGACGCCGACCGCCTCGACGTCACCCGGGCTCCGGGCCAGCACGTCGCGTTCGGCCACGGCCTCCACTACTGCCTCGGCGCCCCGCTGGCCAGGGCCGAAGGCGCGGTGGCCTTCCGCCACCTGCTCGAACGTCTCCCCGGCCTCCGGCTCGCCGTTCCCGAGGAGCGGCTGGCCCGGCGTCCGGGGCTGCTCATGCACGGCTTGACGAGCCTGCCCGTACGGAGCTCATGAAGCCCCTGACGAGGGCTCAGGCCGGCGTGGCGGTCGTGAGCAGGGTGCGGGCCAGCCGGTAGGCCTCGGTGAGGTCGCCGCCGCGGTAGTCCAGGGCGGAGAGGTCGGCGAGGTGGTGGTCGGCGTTGACGGCGATCGTGTTGGTCAGGTGCCGGAACAGCGGCGCGTCCGACATCGAGTCGCCGTAGGCCAGGCACCGGTCGAGGCTCAGCCCGAGCCGGGCGCGGGTGCTGTCGGTGATGCGGACCTTGTCGGCGGGCGTCAGGACGCCGGCCGGGTCCAGGGGCGCGGTGAAGGGCGGGGGCGGGAAGCGGGAGGCGGCGACCTCGTCGAAGCCGAGCTCCAGCAGGTGGTGGGCGAAGAAGTCCGGGGCCATGGTGATGACCAGGGAGTGTTCGCCGCGCGCGCGGATGTCGGCGCAGACCTCGGCGATGCCGCCGAGCCAGGGGGCGGCGGCGTACGCGGCGGCCACGACCTGGGGGGTGAGGTCGCGCCAGAGGCTGTGGAGGTCGGCGGAGAAGCCGTGGGTGTCCAGCTCGCCGGTGGCGAAACGGGCCTCCATGTCGAGGAGCCGTGGCGTGGTGCCGGTGTGGCGGGCGATCTCGAGGGTGGCGGTGGTTCCGGCCAGGAGGGTGCCGTCCATGTCAAAAATATGCAGGATGCCCATGATTGGCCGATTATGGCAGGCGCTCTCGACGAGCACCTGGCTCGGGGATCAGACGGTGCGCAGCTCACCGAGGGCGCAGCTCACCGAGGGCGCAGCTCACCGAGGGCGCAGCTCACCGAGGGCGCGGCTGATGCCGTCGAGCGCGGCGCCGAGGCAGCCGGTCTGAGGGCCGTGCGTGATCCTCAGGTGGTTCTCCCGGGCCAGGTCCGGGTCCCAGCCGGTCACCGCGCGGCTGGGCCCTGGCGGGGTCGTTCAACTTCGGCGGTGCGATGAAGGGCCGCAGGGCGCGCCCGGTGCGGGTGGCCGGCCGCCCCCCGTCAGCACGCCGGTCAGCTTCATGGGTTCGCCGACCGTGCCGGACGCCGGCCCGTCTGTTGACCGTGCCGCGCGCGTTGCCGTCCCAGCTCGCCGACGGTGCCGGACGCCGGCCCGTCCAGGGTGAGGGAGGAGGTGTGCCTGACTCGAGAGAGCGCGTTGTTCCCGCCCACTCATTGCGCCCTGCTGTCGTGGTGCTGCCTGCGGGACGGCCACTTCCGCTGAATCCCCTCCTCTCCCGCTCGGAAAGCGAGGGCGGCGGCCAGGCAGGCGACGGGTATGACGGGCAGTACGTACCGGTGGTCGAAGTCCAGGACCGCGACCGGGCCGATCAGCAGGCCCATCGCCACGGCCCACGGCAGCAGCGCCACGCGGGGCCGCCGGACCGCGGCGACCGCGCCCAGCAGGAGGATCAGGCCCAGGAACGGGCCGCGCAGGTAGGCCGCGTACTGGTAGGCGATGAGGAAGTCCGCGTACGGGGAGACCGACGACAGGCCGCGGAGGTCCGGGTCGTACTCCCGTTTCACCTTGTCGATCAGCGGCTGGTCGGGCAACTCCCAGTGCCCGCTCCTGAAGCCGAACGCCGGGGTGGTGCGGTCGGGGTGCGGGACCGGCGTCCAGGAGAAGGCGATGGCGGTGTCGCGTACGACGTCGCCCAGGTAGTCCAGCGGCTGGGCGAGGATCGCCTCGATCGCGAACGAGCGGGCCAGGTCGTTGTGCGTGAAGCGGTCGCCGGGCAGCAGGTTGAGCGAGGCACCAGGGGCCCACACGTACTCGGAGGCCGCGTCCACCTTCGTCCCGTTGGGGCACAGTCGCGCCAGCTCGGGCGGCGGCTGGATGCGGGCGCAGTCGGCGAACGTCATCGTGCGCGCCCACAGGGCGACGCCGTCGGCGCCGCTGATGGCGAAACGGCCGTGGTGCTGGGCGTACCAGGCGGCGTACCCGGCCAGGGGCAACGTGCCGGCCAGGACCAGCGCGGCCAGCGGCCGCCGGCCCACGCGCCGCACGGCCAGCACGAATACGACGAGCAGGAGCAGCGGCAGCGCGATCGTCCTGGTGAGCGCGGCCGCGGCGAACAGCAGGCCCGCTCCGGCGGCGGCGCGTACGGACAATCGTGGCGACCACATCAGCACGGCCGGCCCGGCCACGATCAGGAAGATGAACTGCGTATCGGACAGGACAGCATGCTCCAGCCGCAGGAAGGAGGCGTCGAACAGCAGCGGCACCGCCGCCGACGCCGCCACCCAGCCCGGCGCCGACCTGCGGCGCAGCACCGCGTAGAGCAGCATGCCGGTGCCCAGGCCGATGACGTGCTGGACGGCCGCGACCAGCTCCACGCTGTGGAACGGCAGCAGCGCCCGCAGCAGCAGCGGGTAGCCGATCGGGTGGAAGGTCGCCGACGGGGCCGGGTGCACGGCGGTGTCGAGGTAGGTGAAGGAGTCGTACCAGTAGAGCGTGACGGGACGGTAGCCGAGCATCGTCACCACCCGCAGCGCGGCGGCCAGAAGCAGCAGGGCGGCGAAGAAGCTGTGGTCGGCGAGGGGGCGCTGAGCGGGCAGCGCCACGCGGGTGTCGGTGAGCACGCAAAATCCGATCGTGGGGGCATGACGGGGGCCCGCGCATGCCGACGACAACGCATGGCGGTGATGGGGGGCGCGCGCTCAGCCGCGCGCGCCCCGGGTGGAAGCTCTCAGTGCCGGGCCGGGATCAGCAGCGGGTCCGCGGCTCCGGGTGGAAGCTCTCAGTGCCGGGCCGGCATCAGCAGCGGGACCGCTGCACCGGGTTGCGCCGGGTGGTGGGCTCGGCGCCGACCAGCAGGAGGGCCTGGCCGTCGGCGCTCATGACGCCGTCGTGCACGTACCAGCCGCCGGGGGCCGAGGGCCCCGAGGGCCTGCCGGAGGAGATGTACGACGGCGTGACGCCCCGCTCGCGCAGCAGGGCCGAGATCTCCGCGACGCTCTTGTTGACGTAGTCCACGCAATGCAGAGGTTCGCCGGGCAGGGCGATGCCGGGCGGCATCTTGTACCTCTCGCCGGGCAGGGCCCGCCTGCCGAGACTGATCTCGGCCTTCTTGTCGAAGTCGACCGGCACCTTCAGGCCGACGGGGCAGCCGGCGAACCGCTCGCACGACCCCGGGGCGTCGATCGTGGTGATCGGGCCGTCGTCGGGTACCAGTTCGCCGGACCGCAACCGGTCCATGTCGTTGATCACGAATATCTGGCCCGTCAGGCTCGCGGAGGTCGGCACCAGATCGAGCGTGATGTCCAGGCCCCTGGCCCGCAGCTCCCGCTGGTACACCTCGGGCTCGGCCAGCAGGTCCTTCACCGTGATCACGTAGTGGTCGCCCACCAGTTCGATGTCGAGCGCGGCGGAGGCGGGCGCCTGGGCGACGCCGAAGGACAGCAGGGCCGCCAGCGTGGCCACCACCGGCATGGCCGCCCACCTGCGCGGCCGGGGAAAGGCGAGCCAACTGCGGCGGCGGGGCTCGGGGACGGGGGCGGGGACGGAGGTGATCTCCTCCATCAGCTCCCTGGCGATCGGCGTCGTGCCGGGACCGGGATCGGGCGCGATGCCGGCCACCATGCGGTCGATCTCGTGCATCAGACAGCCCCCTTCGTCATCGCGACGGCACGCAGGCCGATGCGGGCGGTGTCGACGCCGGCCGCGTCCAGGTGCCTGGCCAGCCGTTTGCGGGCCCGGTGCAACCGCAGCCGGGCGTTGGCCCGCGAGCAGCCCACGACGGTGGCGATCTCGTCGGAGCTCAGCCCCTCCCAGCCGGCCAGCGCGAGGATCTCCCGGTCGTCGGCGCTCAGCCGCGCGAACGCCTCCTGCACGCCCGCCAGGCTCTCGCCGGCCTCGGTGTGCTCCGCCCACACGGCGAGCTGCCGGCCGAGCCGCTCCACCAGCTCGCTGCGGCGCGACTCGGCGCGGCGGCCGTTGGCCAGCACCCGGCGGGCCACGCCGAACAGCCACAGGCGCGCGTCCCGTCCCTCGGGGACGTCGTCCAGCCGGCGCCAGGCCGTGGCGAACGTCTCGGCGAGGGCATCGGCGGCGTCCTCGTGGGAGTCGATACGTCGCCGGACGTAGGCGAGGATGTCGGCGTAGTTGGCAACGTAAATCACCTCGAAGCGCTGCTTGCGGTCATGGTGGGTCACGCTGTCTTCTCTCATCCGATAGGCCCGACACCCCCTACTTGTCCGGACCCGCCAGATAGTTTCACCCCGATTTCCGGTGAAATTTGGATGTCCCGCATGTCGGTCACCGCGATCTTCAGGATCTCGTGCGGGCGACCGCCCCCAGAGCCGCGGCGACAACCTGCCAGGCAACCTGACCTCACCTGCGGCATGGTGCGCGCACGACGAGGGAACGGGGCCGGCGGTCACCCGTCGGTGGCGGCGGCCCCCAGGATCTCGGCGCGGTAGGTCAGGAGGTGCCGGCGCCACACCTCGGCCGCCTCGGCGGCGTTGCCCTCCCGGATGTGCCTGATCACCGTGCGGGACTCCTCGACATGGCGGTCGCGGGCGCCGGCCTCGGCCAGCGCGCGGCGCCGCAGCTCCTGCCACAGCGGCCCCTCGGCGTGCCGCAGCGTCTCTTCGAGAGCCTGTTCCAGCAGCGGGTTGCGGGCGGCGCGGGCGATGGCCCGGTGTACGGGCAGATCGCCGGCGGGGGCGCCGGTCTCCGCGTACTCGGCCTCCAGCCTGGCCAGGGTGCTTTCGAGCAGTTCGAGGTCCTCCGGGTGGCGCTTCTCCGCGGCCAGCGCGGCCAGGGAGGGCTCGATCGCGAGCCTGGCCTCGAACACCTGCGGCGGCAGCACCTCCACGCCCCAGGTCGCCACGGTGGACGCCATACCGGTGACCACCGTGCCCCTTCCCTTGTGGGACTTGGCCAGGCCGGCGAGCTCAAGGGCGGCGAGCGCCTCCCTGATGGTCGGCCGGCTCACCGCGAAGTTCTGCGCCAGCTCGCGCTCGGAGGGCAGCTTGTCGCCGGGCTTGAGCTGCTCGTCGCGGATCGCCGCGACGATCTGGTCGGCGACTTGGACGGCCGCGCTCCTCTTGACCACCGGAGTCACCGAGAACCCCGCGCTGCCACTCGTCACTACTCGATGCTCCTCTTCTGCGACCATCCGTGCGCTCGATCACATGATCCTGAGCTGCCAGGCAACCTGACAGGCTGACCAGAACGCCTGTCGTACCGAGCTCAGCACGACCTGACACGGCGGTCAACACGCGCCCTGCCGGTCATGCAGGGTTTGCGTTCGCACGGCCATGACGTTGCCCGCCAGGGGTAGCAAATATCTGAGGCCTGCGAGGGCGCGCACGGGTGACGAGGTTTGTGGAAGTTATGGAGGCGATGGCGCGGTCGCGTGCGGGGAATCTGCCACTGGAGCTCACGAGCTTCGTCGGTCGCAGGAACGAGATCACCGAGGGCAAGCGCTTGCTCTCCGCGGGCCGGCTCCTGACGCTCACCGGCGTCGGCGGGGTGGGCAAGACGCGGCTGGCGCGGCGGATCGCGGCGGAGATGTCGCGGGAGTTCGACGACGGGGTCTGGCTGGTCGACCTGGCCCCGCTGGTGGCTGGTGCCCTGCTCACCGAGACGGTCGCCGACGCCGTCGGATGCCCCCGGCAGGATCCGGCCTCCCTCGCCGAATACCTGCACGACAAACGGCTGCTGCTGGTGCTGGACAACTGCGAGCACCTGCTGCCCCAGGTCGCCGCCCTGGTCGGCGACCTACTGGAGATGGCCCCCGAGCTGCGCGTCCTGGCCACCAGCCGGCAGGCGCTGCACGTCCCGGGGGAGCTGGTCCTCGAGGTCCCGCCGCTGAACGTGCCGGAGCAGGCCGAGCTGTCGATGGACGGCGCCCTGGAGAACGAGGCGGTGCGCCTGTTCGAGGACCGGGCCGCCTCGGCCGTGCATGAGTTCAGGGTCACGGAGGCCAACAGCGCGGCGGTGGCGCGGCTGTGCCGGCGCCTGGACGGCATCCCCCTCGCCATCGAGCTCGCGGCGGTACGCGTCCTGGTCCTGTCCGTGGACCAGATCCTGGAGCGCCTCGACGACCGGTTCCGGCTGCTGACCACCGGCCCCACCACCGCGCCGCCGCGCCAGAAGACGCTCAGGGCGCTGGTGGACTGGAGTTACGACCTCTGCTCCGACGACGAGCGGACGCTGTGGGAGCGGCTGTCGGTCTTCTCCGGCGGCTGCGGCCTGGACGCGATCGAGCACGTGTGCTCCGGGGACGGGACCGCCCCGGAGAGCCTCATGGACCTGCTGACCCAGCTGGTGGACAAGTCGATCGTGCAGCGCCGCAGGCAGGGCTCCGCCGTGCGCTTCGAGATGCTCGACACGCTGCGCCAGTACGGGTGGACGCGGCTCGTCGCCTCCGGCCAGGACCGGGCCCTGCGGCTGCGGCACCGCGACTGGTGCCGCCGGTTGGCGGCGAGCTCGGAGGAGGAGTGGTTCGGCGAGCACCAGATGGACTGGCTCGGGCGCCTCAGCCAGGAGCAGGGGAACGTGCGGGCCGCGCTGGAGTTCTGCCTGAACGAGCCGGGCGAGGCGTGGGCCGCGCGCGAGATCGCCGCCGCGATGTGGAGCCACCGGCTCTCGTGGAGCTCGCCGAGCGAGGGCCACCACTGGCTGGAACGGGCGCTGGCGCAGGAGCCCGAGGACGGCTCAGGGCGGGCCAAGGCCCTGTGGGTCGACGCGTGGCTCGTGCTGTTGGGGGGCGACGCGCAGGCCGCCAAACCGCTGCTGGAGGAGTGCCAGGCGCTGGCGGAGCGGCTCGGGGACGAGGCCCAGCTCGCCGGCGCGCTGCACATCACCGGGTTCGCCGCGCTGCAGGCCGGTGACTTCCCCCGGGCCATGGAGCTCCTGGACGAGGCGCTGACCCGTCGCCGCGCCCTCGGCCACCGGGGGCACGCGTGGGTGGCCCTCCTCCAGCTCGCCATGACCGCCGTCCTCATGGACCACCCGCGCTCCACGGTGCTCTGCGAGGAGGTGCTGGACACGGCCCGGCGCGCGAACGCCGAATGGTCGATCTCGTACGCGCTGTGGGTCGCGGCCCTCGACCGGCGGCGGCAGGGCGCCCTGCGGGATGCCGTGACCATGATGCGGGACGCCGTGCGGCTGAAGCTGCGCTGCAACGACCACCTCGGCCTCGCCCAGTGCCTGGAGGGGCTGGCCTGGATCCTGGCCGACGACGGGCGGTACGAGCAGGCCGCCCAGATGCTGGGCGCCGCCCACATGGTCTGGCAGTCGATCGGCACCTCGCTGCCCGGGCTCGCGCACCTGGCCGGCGCCCACTACCGGTGCGAGTCCGACCTGCGGCGGCACCTCACGGAACGCGCGTTCAAGGCGGCCTTCGACCGGGGCGCGGAGCTCACCCTCGATCAGGCCGCCGCCTACGCGCTGGACGAGAAGCCCGCGCGGCGCGCGGAGAGCGCCCAGCCGGAATCCGACGCCACGTCCATCCTGACCCGCAGGGAACGGGAGATCGCCGGGCTCGTCGCGCAGGGCATGAGCAACAAGGAGATCGCCGAGACCCTGGTCATCGCCCAGCGCACCGCGGAGTGCCACGTCGAGAACGTCCTGCGCAAGCTGAACTTCTCGTCCAGGTCACAGATCGTCAAAGCGTGGGAATCGCGCCGGCCCGATGGCGAGTGACCCGCGCCCCCAGCCGGAGCCGGCGGCCGGCCCGGATCCGCTCGTCCGGATCCGGGGGCTGCGCAAGCGCTTCGGCGGCATCCACGCGCTGCGGGGAGTGGACCTCGACCTCCGCCGCGGCGACGTCCTGGCCCTGCTCGGCGCGAACGGCGCCGGCAAGTCGACGCTGATCAAGATCCTGGCCGGCGTCCACCACGCCGACGGGGGAGAGGTCGTCGTGGCCGGCCATCCGCTGGGCAGCCAGGCCGCCTCCGCCGCCATGGCGTTCATCCACCAGGACCTCGGCCTCGTGGAGTGGATGACCGTCGCGGAGAACATCGCCCTCGGCATGGGATACGCCCGGCGCGGCGGCCTCATCTCCTGGCGCGCCGTACGCCGCCGCTGCCTGGACGCCCTCGGGATCGTCGCCTGCCACCTCGGCCCGGACGAGCGGATCGCGCACCTGACGCGGGCGGAGCGCTCGCTGGTGGCCATCGCCCGCGCGCTGGGCACGCGCGCGGAGATCATCGTGCTGGACGAGCCGACCGCCTTCCTGTCCGCCGCCGAGTGCGAGCGCCTCTTCGACGTCCTGCGGACGCTCCGGGGCCGGGGTCACGGGATCCTGTACGTCAGCCACCGGCTCGACGAGGTCTACCGGATCGCCGACAGGGTCGCCGTCCTGCGCGACGGCCGCCTCGTCAGCCAGGGGCCGCTCGCCGGCCGAGCCCAGGCCGACCTCGTGCGCGACATCGTCGGCCGGGAGGCCGGGCGGGAGGGCAGGCGGGAGGCCGGGGTCCGTCGGCGGGGCCGGGCCCGCGGGCCGGGGGAGGTCCTGTTGAGCCTGGACGGCGTGTGCGCCGGGCGGGCGGGCCCGGTCGGGTTCGACCTGCGCTCCGGGGAGTCGCTGGGCCTCGTCGGGCTCACGGGAGCCGGGCACGTGGACCTGGGCCGAGCGCTGGCCGGCGCGTACCCCATGCGGGCGGGCCGCGTGCTGCTCGCCGGCGGCCCGTACCGGCCGGCCTCGGTCGCGGCGGCCGTCGGCGCCGGGGTCGGCTTCGTGTCCGGCAACCGGCAGGAGGAAGGGGGCGCCGCGGACCTGAGCGTGCGGGAGAACCTGCTGGCCAACCCCGGCGCGCGCGGCCGGTCGCCGCTGAGCCCGCTCAGCCCGCGCCGCGAGCGCGCCGAGACGGCGGCGCTCGTCGAACGCCTGGGCGTCCGCCCCGCCGACCCGGAGACGCCGTTCGCCGCCCTGTCCGGAGGAAACCAGCAGAAGGTGCTGATCGGCCGCTGGATCGGGGCCCGCCGGCGGCTCCTGATCCTGGAGGAGCCCACCGCCGGGGTCGACGTCGGCGCCAGACCCGAGATCCACCGGCTGCTCGACGAGGCCCTGGCGGCCGGGGCCGCCGCGCTCCTGGTCTCCGCCGACTTCGAGGAGGTCGCGCACATGTGCGACCGCGCGCTCGTGTTCGCGCGCGGAACGGTGACCGCCGAGCTGAGCGGCGACGCCCTCACCGTGGCCGCCCTCACCCGGGCGGCCACGGCCACCTCTGGGGCCACCCCTGGGGCCGCCCCTGGGACGGACCGTTGCTGAGGAACGAGCGCACGCCCCGGAGACGGCTCTCCCCCGGCCACCTGATCGGCGGGTACGGGCTGCTCACGCTGGCCGTCATCCTGTTCGCCGCGTTCGCGCTGGCGCTGCCGGACACGTTCCCCACCATGGCCAACCTGACCGCGATCGTCTCCGCCTATTCGATCATCGCGGTACTGGCGCTGGGCGCGATGCTCCCCATCGTCACCGGGAACTTCGACCTGTCCATCGGCTACGGCCTGGGCCTGTCGCACGTCATGACGCTGGTGCTGGTCGTGAACGCCGGCTGGCGGTGGCCGGAGGCGTGCCTGGCCGTGCTCGCCGGCGGGCTGGCGGTCGGCGCGGTCAACGGCCTGCTCGTGGAGTTCGCGCGGATCGACTCGTTCATCGCGACCCTCGGCACCGGCAGCATCCTGTACGCCGTCACGGGCTGGGTGACCCAGGGCGCCCGGATCTTCCCCGGCCCGCAGGGCCTGCCCGAGGGCCTCACCGACCTGTACGACTCGACGCTCCTCGGCCTGCCGGCGCCCGCGTTCTACGTGCTCGCCCTGGCCGCCGTGCTGTGGCTCGCGCTGGAACGCCTTCCCGTGGGCCGCTACCTCTACGTCATCGGCTCGAACCCGCGGGCGGCCGAGCTGGTCGGGATCCCGATCCGCAGGTACGTCGTGCTCGCCTTCGCGGGATCCGGCCTGGTGACCGGCTTCGCGGGCGTGCTCTTCGCGGCCCAGCAGCAGATCGGCAACCCGAGCGTCGGGCTGGACTACCTGTTGCCGGCGTTCGTCGCCGCGCTGCTCGGCTCCACCACGGTCAAGCCCGGGCGGGCCAACGCCTGGGGCACGGTCGTCGCCATCGCGGTCCTGGCCATCGGGCTGTCCGGCATCAGCCAGCTGGGCGCGGACTTCTGGGTGACCCCGCTGTTCAACGGCGCCACCCTGCTCGTCGCGGTCGGCCTGGCCGGCTACTCCGCGCGGCGCCGGGCGCACACCGGCCGGGTGCGGAGCCGGCCGTGAACCTCGCCCGCCTCGTGGCCATCGCGCTGATCGCGGGCGGCTGCTCGGGCGGCCCCCCGCTCCCCGCGGCCGGAGGGGCGTGCCACGAGCTGGTGCACACCGCCCGGCGGGCGGTCGCGCGGGCCGAGTCGATGAACGTGCCCTGGAGCGGCCCCACGACCGGGCCGCGCGCCGTCCCCGGCAAGAGCATCGTCTTCGTCGCCGCGACCATGACCAACCCCGGCGTGGCCGGCACCGCGAAAGGCGTACGGGAGGCCGCCCGATCCGTACGGTGGAGCTTCCGCGTGGTCGACGGCCAGGGCACCCCCGCCGGGATCCGGGTGGCCCTGGGCGAGGCGATCGCCCTGCGGCCGTCGGGCATCGTCCTCGGCGGGTTCGACCCGGGGTCCGTGGCGCAGCAGATCAAGCAGGCCAACGCCGCCGGGATCCAGCTCGTGGGCTGGCACGCGACCCGGTCGCCGGGCCCCAGCGCGGATCCCCGGCTCTTCACCAACGTCACGAGCCGGGTGGAGGACGTGGCGCGGATCAGCGCGTACTGGATCATCGCCAGGTCGAACGGCAGGGCCGGCGTCGTGATCTTCACCGACTCCTCGATCCCGTTCGCCGAGAACAAGTCCCGGCTCATCAAGGAGGTCCTGGCGACCTGCTCCGGCATGCGGCTCCTCTCCTACCAGAACATCCCGCTCCCCGACGCGGGCAGCCGCACGCCGCAGCAGGTCTCGTCCCTGCTGTCACGCTTCGGGGAGCGGTGGACGTACTCGGTCGCCATCAACGACGTCTACTTCGCCGACGCCGCCCCGGCGCTGCGCGCGGCCGGCCGGCCCGGCAAGGGGCCGCCCTACTCCATCGGCGCCGGGGACGGCGACCCGTCGGCGTTCCAGCGGATCCGCGCCCGGCAGTTCCAGCACGCGACCGTCCCGGAGCCGCTGAACGCGCAGGGCAGCCAGATCGTCGACGAGTTGAACCGCGCGTTCGCCGGGAGCCCGCCGAGCGGCTACGTGACGCCGGTGCACCTGACCACGGAGGCGAACGTCGACTCCGCCACGTCCTGGGACCCGCGCGGCTACCGCGACGCCTACCTGCGGATCTGGCACGGGTAGCCCCTGCGGTCACCCGGCCGGGCCGCTCGCCGCAGGCCTGCCGCAAGCTCGCCTCCTCGGCCCGCCGCCGCGTCCGGGAACGCGGTCACGGCCGCGTCCACTCCGAGGAACGGACGCGCGTCGTCGCCGCGCTCAGGTCCGCCTGGGAGAACGGCGACCTGAAGGCCCTCGTCGGGTTCCTCGACCCGGACGCGACCGCCGTCACCGACGGCGGCGGCGTGGTCGGCGCGACGCTCCGGCCCGTCCACGGAGCCGACGCGATCGCCAGGCTCCTCCTCGGCGTGCGCCGGCGGCAACCCGACCTGACCATCGAGCCGGCCACCGTGAACGGGCAGGCGGGGCTGGTGGCCCGCGACGGGGCGGGACGTACCCTCGCCGTGGTCTCGGTGACGATCGCGGGCGGCCTCGTCGACCGCGTCTGGGCGGTCCGCAACCCCGAGAAGCTCACCCGCTGGACCTAGCGACGAGGGCCGCTCATCCGGGGCCGCTCACCAGCCTCGGGCGCGCAGGAAGGCGGCGCAGCGGCTGGTCCAGTCGCCCACGACGGGATCGTCGTCGGCCAGCCCCAGCCCGTGCCGGCCGCTGGGATAGACGTGGACCTCCAGGGGGATCTCGTGGCGGGCCAGCGCCCGGGCGACCTGGAAGGTGTTCTCGACGGGGACCGCCTCGTCGTCGGCCGTGTGCCACAGGAACATGGGCGGCGTGGCCGGGCCGACGCGGCCGGCGATCGACAGCTCGGCGCGTACGGACTCGGGGGCGTCCTGGCCGAGCAGGTTCGCGGCGGAGCCCTGGTGCGCGGCCGGTCCGGTGAGCTCGGCGACGGGATAGCAGAGCACGGCGAGCCCGGGGCGAGGGTCGGCCCGGTCGACGTCGTCGTGCGGGCCCTCCGGCAGCATGGAGCCCGCCTCGGTGGCGAGCAGCCCGGCCAGGTGGCCGCCCGCCGAGAAGCCGAGCACCCCCACGCGGGCCGGGTCCACACCGGTCGACGCGGCGTGGTGCCGGACCCAGCGCACGGCCCGGGCGGCGTCGAGCAGGGGCAGCGGGTGGCGGTGCGGCGCGATCCGGTAGCGCAGGACGAACGCCGTGATGCCCAGCGAGTTGAGCCACCGCGCGATCGGATCGCTTTCGTGGTCGGCGAGGTGGTGGTAGGCGCCGCCCGGGAAGACCACGACGGCCGGGCTGGGGCCGTCGTGGTGTACGGGGAAGGCGGTGATGGTCGCCTCGCCGATGGTGGGCCACAGGGGGTGCTCGCTCACGCGCCCTCCTTCGTCGGTCGCCCGAGCGAGGCTCGGCTGTGTCTAATGGGTCGCTCGCTGCGCTCGCTCATGCCGTGCCTTTCAGTTCGTCCGACACGGATGTTAGCGAGCGCGCCGATCGGGCCCGCGACCGCTTCGGTCAGGTTGGGCGGGTCCGCGACCGCTTCGGTTAGGTTGGTCGGGTGCGCGACCGCGACGAGATCGACAGCGACGGGCCCCACACCGAGGGCGAGGGCCGATGACGAGCGCCGCGCGACCGCTGAGCGGGCTGCGCGTCGTCGAGCTCTCCAGCTACGTGGCCACGCCGCTGAGCGGGATGACGCTGGCGCAGCTGGGCGCCGACGTGATCCGGGTCGAGCCGATCGGCGGGGCCCCCGACCGCACCCGCTGGCCGCTGGCCGAGAGCGGCACGAGCCTGTACTGGTCGGGGCTCAACAAGGGCAAACGCGCCGTCGAGGTGGACCTGTCCGCGGAGGAGGGGCGCCGGCTCGTCGCCGATCTGGTCGTCGGCGGGGGACCGCGCGGCGGGATCGTGATCAGCAACTCCGACCGGCACCCGGAGCTGACCTTCGAGGCGCTGCGCGCCCGCCGCCCCGACGTGATCCACGTGCTGCTCACCGGCCGCCGCGACGGCGGGACCGCGGTCGACTACACGATCCAGGCGGCGACCGGATTCCCCCTGCTGACCGGCCCGGAGGACGCGGCGCAGCCGGTGAACGGCGTGGTGCCCGCCTGGGACCTGGCCGCCGGCCTCTATCTGGCGATCGGGCTGCTGGCCGCGGAGCGGCACCGCGTCCTCACGGGCGAGGGGCAGCAGGTGCGGGTCGCGCTGGAGGACGTCGCCCTGGCGGCGGCGGGAAGCCTCGGCTACCTCGCCGAGGCGCAGCTGAGCAGCACGCCGCGCGAGCGGGTCGGCAACCACGTCTACGGCACCTTCGGCCGGGACTTCGTCACCGCCGACGGCGGGCGGCTGATGGTCGTGGCGCTCACCGGCGGGCACTGGCGCGACCTGCTCGCCGCCACCGGCCTCACCGGCGTGGTCTCCGCGCTGGCCGCCGCCCTCGGGGTCGACTTCGGCGAGGAGTCCGCGCGCTACCGGCACCGCAGGGTGCTCGGCGACCTGATCGCGGGCTGGTTCGAGACCCGTACGCTCGCCGAGGCCGAGGAGGCGCTGCGGGCCACCCGCGTGCTGTGGTCGACGTACCGGAGCTTCACGGAGCTGGTCGCGACGCTGCCCGCGAACCCGCTGATGGGCAAGGTCACGCAGCCCGGGGTCGGCGAGCACTGGGCGCCCGGTTCGCCGCTGGTGATGGACGGCGAGCAAGCACCTCCGCGGGCGGCGCCGGCGGTCGGCGGGCACACCGACGAGGTGCTGCGGGCCGAGCTGGGCCTGTCCGCGACGGATCTGGCGGCGCTGCGCGAGAACGGCGTCATCCGGACGAAGCAGGAAAGGTCCGCATGAGCTGGGCACCGCACACCCTCACCACCAGGGAGACCGTGGAGCCGGGCCCGGTCGCCGCGCTGTCGGCGCTGTTCGACGACGGCACGCCCGCGATCGGCCCGGGGGACGCGCTGCCGCCGCTGTGGCACTGGCTCGCCCTGGCCCGCTGGCCCGTCTCGTCCGTGCTCGGCGCGGACGGCCATCCGGCGTGCGGGTCGTTCCTGCCTCCGGTGGAGCTGCCGCGGCGGATGTTCGCGGGCGGCGAGGTCGCCTTCCACGCCCCGCTCGCGGTGGGCGGCACCGTACGCCGGGAGGCGCGCGTGGAGTCGGTCACCGAGAAGTCCGGGCGCTCGGGCCGGCTGGTCGTCGTGGTCGTTTCCATCCGGCTGTACGACGAGCACGACCGGCTCGCCGTCGAGGAGCGGCAGGACCTCATCTACCGGGAGGTCGGTGCCGTCCCGCCTGACGCGCCCCCGGCCGAGCCCGCGGCGGCACTGGCCCCCGCCGGCGCCCCGTTCACCCGGGCGGGGGAGCGGGACTGGCGGTTCGCCACGGACCCGACGCTGCTGATGCGGTTCAGCGCGGCGACGTCCAACCCCCACCGGATCCACTACGACTGGCCGTACGCCACCCGCGTCGAGGGCTACCCCGGCCTGGTGGTGCACGGGCCCCTGATGACGCTCGCCCTGGCGGAGGTCCTGCGCCTGGAGGGGCGTCAGTCGCCCGTGGCGCGCCTGCGGCACCGCAACCGCAGGCCCCTGTTCTGCGGCCGGCCCGCGCTGTTGCGGCGGATCGACGCGGACACGCTGGGCGTGTTCGGCCAGGACGACGAGCCCCACAGCACGCTGGTGATCGAGCATGAGTGAGGGGGCAGAGCCCGGCCGGGCGCGTGCCGTGGTCGAGGCGCTGCGGGGCGTCGTCGGCGCGGCCGCCGCCCACGTCGCCTCCGCCGAACGGGACCAGGCCGTGGCCTACGACGTGGCGTCGATGTCGGCGGCCGTGGCGGCGGCGGGCGAGCTGCTCGACCACGACGCGGACCTGGCGCTGCTCTACGCCGCCGACGTCGCCGCCGACCTGGTCGGCCGCCTGACCGGCAGGGAGTCCCTGTGGGGCGTGGACGGGACGGCTCTGGACGGTGTCGCCGCGTACATCGCCGCAGGTCGCGACCCGGCGTTCCTGGAACGCGTCGCCGAGCGCGTGCTGGCCACCGGCGAGGCGGGGCCGCGGCACCTGTCCGCCGAGCTGGAGCTGGTCCGCGCCGCCTTCCGCGAGTTCGCCGCCGACCGCGTCGCCCCCGTCGCCGACCGGATCCACCGCGACGACGAGGACATCCCCGCCGACATCATCGACGGGCTCGCCGGCATGGGCTGCTTCGGGCTGTCGATCCCGGCCGAGTACGGCGGCGGCGCCGAAGGCGACGAGCCGGCCGCCACGCCGGCCGCCATGCTGGTCGTCACCGAGGAGCTGTCCCGGGCCTCGCTGGGGGCCGCCGGCTCGCTCATCACGCGGCCCGAGATCATCGCCACCGCGATCGCCCGCGGTGGCACCGAGGAGCAGAAGCGGCGCTGGTTGCCGATGATCGCCTCGGGGGAGAGGCTGTGCGCCGTGGCGGTGACCGAGCCCGACTTCGGCTCCGACGTCGCCCGGATCGCCACGAACGCGACCCGCGACGGCGACGAATGGGTGCTGAACGGCGTCAAGACCTGGTGCACGTTCGCCGGCCGCGCCCACTACCTCCTCGTCCTGGCCCGTACCGACCCGGCCGGGCACCGGGGCCTGTCGCTCTTCGTGGTGGACAAGCCCTCCTTCCCCGGCCGCGAATGGCGCCTCACCCAGGAGGGCGGCGGGTCCGTCGAGGGGCGCGCCATCAGCACGCTCGGCTACCGGGGCATGCACTCGTTCGAGGTGCGCTTCGACGGCTGGCGCGTCCCCGCGACCGACCTGATCGGCGGGGAGGGCGGCCGCGGGCGCGGCTTCTACCTGCAGATGCAGGCGTTCGCGAACGCGCGGCTGCAGACCGCCGCCAGGGCCGTCGGGGTCATGCAGTCGGCGCTGGAGCTGGCCGTGGACTACGCGCGCCAGCGGTCGGTCTTCGGCCGGCCGCTCGCGGACTACCAGCTGACCCGCGCCAAGATCGCCAGAATGGCCGCCTTGATCGCCGCCTGCCGGGCCTTCGCGTTCGCGGCGGCGCGGGCCGTGACGGCCGGCGACGGCCAGCTGGAGGCGGCGCAGGTGAAGCAGCTCGCCTGCCGGGCGGCCGAATGGGTCACCAGGGAGGCCCAGCAGCTGCACGGCGGCTACGGGTATGCGGAGGAGTACGGCATCTCGCGGCTGTTCGTGGACGCGCGCGTGCTGTCCATCTTCGAGGGCGCCGACGAGGTCCTCGCCCTGCGGGTGATCGCCCGCAGGCTGATGAGGCCCTAGCTGCGCGGTGCCGCGAAAACGGCTGGCGGGGGCGACGGACGGGCCGGGAGCATGGCTCCCATGTCACTTCGTACGGCCCGTGAATCCGACCTGCCAGCCCTGCTCTCCCTCGCCGTCGCCTTCTACGAGGAGGACGGCTTCACCACGCCAGAAGGCGAGCTCAGAGCCAACCTCGCCACCTTGGTCACCTCGTCCGCGGCCCGGGTCGCGGTGAGCGAGGACGCGGGCCGGGTCGTCGCGTTCGCGATCACCACGACCTCGTTCGGGCTGGAGTCCGGGCTGATCGCCGAGCTCGAAGACCTCTACGTCGCCCCGGAGGCGCGCAGGCGCGGCGTGGCCAACCGGCTGATCGAGGACAGCCGGCGTTGGGCCGAGGAGCGGGGCTGCTCCCTCCTGGAGGTCGTGATCGCCCCCAACGGCAACGACGTGGGCCATCTCCTCGACTTCTACGGCAAGCGCGGTTTCCAGGACGAGGGGCGCCGGCTGCTCAGCCAACCGCTGGCCGGCACGTGATCCGGCCGGGCTCACGCTCTGGTGGCCACGTGGAGGGGCGTGCGGGTGGCGGCGGCGGCGCGGTCGCGCCACCAGCGCAGGCCGGCCGCGTCGGCCTGCTGTTCGAGGGTGACGAGGTGGGCGGTGGCGGCGTCGTGGTGTCCGCCGGCGGTGGCGAGCAGGGCGAGGTACCAGTCGACGGGGCCCATGCACAGCACGGCTGACAGGGCGGAGACGCGGCCGCCGTAGGGGAGCAGGGCGGCGTACGTGGTGCGGCATTCGTGGGTACGCCCGAGCGCGGCGACGGCGGCGGCGCGCAGGCAGGTGGCCGCCAGCCAGGACCAGTCGCGGGGCGGGGCGGGGCGCGGGCCGCCGTTGAGGCGGCGGGCCTGGTCGAGGTGGCCTTGGGCGCACAGCAGGAGGGTCGTGGCGTCGTGGTGGAGGGTGGGGTGGACGCCGCGGAGGGCGGCGACGAGGGGTGCGGCGTCGGCGAGGTCGCCGCGGTGGCAGGCCAGGGCGACGCGACCGGCGGCGACGGCCGGGCGGGCGTGCCAGAGGCCGAGGTGGCGGGCCTGGTCGTCGGCGTCGTCGTAGAGGTGGCCGGCGTCGTCGAAGCGGCCGTCGAGGGCGAGCCGGTTGGCCCGCCAGAGGGTGTGCTGGAAGCGGGGCCAGGGCAGCGGCAGGCGTTCCAGCAGGGCGTCGCAGCGTGCGGCGGCCCGGTCGGCGCCGGCCACGTCGAACGCCTCCAGGCGGGCGCAGGCGTCCACCATGCCGGCGAGCAGCTCGGCCTGGGGGCTGCGGGTGTGCTCCGCCAGGTCGCGTAACTCGCCCGTGAGGTCCGTCAGCCCGGTGAGGGCTCGGGGCCGGGGGACGGCGAGCCGGCGGGTGCGCGGGTGGGGGCCGTCCTGGTGCTGCTCGACCCCCTGGTACGGGTCACGCAGCAGTGCCAGGGACGGCGTGCCGAGCGCGGTGAGGGCGCGTACCGCCAGCCCGGCGCCCGCGTCGGCCCGGTCGGCGGCGCGCAGGGCGGCGGCTCTGGCGCGGCGGGCGGTGTCCTGGTCGCCGGCCGCCTCCAGAGCCTGGACGTGGTGGAGCAGCAGCTCCACGTGCTGGGCGGGGTTGCCGCCCGAGGCGTCGTGGGCGGCCACCGCGTGGCCCCACCACCCGGCCGCCTCCGCGTACGCCAGGCGCAGGCCCGCCTGCTCCGCGGCGGCCACGGCCCAGCGCACGGCCTCGCCGTGGGCGCCCGCCTGGACGGCGTGACGGGCGACGGCGGCCACGTCGGCGGATGGGCGGGCGGCCAGCGCGGCGGCCAGCTCGCGGTGGATGGCGGCCCTGCGGCGGGGCGGGAGCTCCCCGGCCAGCACCTCCCTGACCAGACCGTGAACGAACGCCAACCGGCCACCGGCCCCGGCCGTCCCCAGGTCGGGCTCGTCGTCGGAGAGGGACGTGCGGGTCGTCGGGGTGGGCGGGTCGCTGGGGACGAGGAGGCCCGCGCGGGTCGCACGGTCGAGCAGGTCGGCCGTTCCGGGGCCCGCCACCTGCGCCACGATCGCCGGGTCGAACTCCCTGCCGAGCAGCGCCGCGACCGCCAGCACGTCCGAGAACACGTGCGGCACAGCGTCCGGCACCAAGGTGGAGAGTTGTGACCGCACCAGCTCGGTGACCGCCTCGGGGGTGGCGTTCGCGGGGTGCCCGCCGGCCCGTAGCCGGACGCATTCCCGTACGAAGAAGGGGTTGCCGCCGGTGCGGTCGGTCAGCCGCGCCGCGGCCTCGGCGTCGAGCGGCATCCCCAGGTCGGCCGCAATGGCCCGCACGGCCTCCGGGGCGAGGCCGTGGACGCGCAGGCGTACCAGGTCGTAGCGGGCCGGCCGGCTCAGCGGGTCGTCGAAACCGGGGCGGAACGCGGCGACCAGCGTGACGGCCGCGCCGTCCAGCCGCGGGACCAGGTTCCTGAGCAGGTCCAGCGACGCCGGGTCGGCCCGCTGCAGGTCGTCCAGGATGATCACCAGCGGCCGGACGCGCGCGGCCGCGGCCAGCCACCGCGCGACGGCGTGCGCGTCGGCGGGGCGGGAAGCGTCGGTCGGGCGGTCCGTGCGGGCGGGGCAGGGAGCGTCGGCCGGGCGGTCTGGGTGGGCGGGGCGGGGAGCGTCGGCCGGGAGGTCGGCGTCGAGCAGGGCGGTCAGGGGTTGCCGGTCGCGGGGCGGGCAGTGCTGTTCGAGCGTGCGCAGCACCTGGAGCCAGGGCCACAGCGGCGGCAGCCCCTCGGCGTCGTGGCAGCGCCCCCAGAGCACGAGCTGCCCGAGCCGGGCCGAGCAGCGCTCGCCGAACTCCTCCAGCAGGAACGTCTTGCCGATCCCCGCCTCGCCGCTCACCGCCGCCAGCCGCAGACCCGCTCCGGCGGCCCGCGCGGGCAGCGCCATCAGCTCGGCGAGCCGGTCGTCCCGGCCGGGCCGCGCCGGCTCCGCCCGGGGCGGCACGGCCGAAGGGGCCAGCGAGTCGGCCTGGCGGAGGATGTCCTGTTCGAGGGAGCGCAGCTCCGGGCCGGGATCGAGGCCGAGCTGGTCGGCCAGCAGCCGGGCCGCGCGGCGCAGCACGGCCAGCGCGTCCGCCTGCCGCCCCGTGCGGTACAGGGCCAGCGCGAGCAGGCACCACAGCCGCTCGCGCAGCGGGTTCTCGGCCGTCTCCGCCTCCAGGTCCGTGATCACGGCCTGCGGGCGGCCCAGGTCGAGCAGCGCCCGGGCGCGCCGTTCGAGCGCGACCAGCCGCAGCTCGCGCAGCCGGCTCACCTCGGTCAGGGCCCAGGACTCCTCGCCGAACTCCCCGTACGGCACGCCCCGCCACAGCCCGAGCGCCGTGTCCAGGCCGGCCAGCGCGTCCCGCGGAGACTGGAACTCCGACCGGCTCACCAGCTCCTCGAACCGCGCCGCGTCCACGTCGCCGGCGGCCAGCACGTAGCCGGGCGGGCGGCCGACCAGCACCTTGGGCTTGGCCCAGGGGCCGCGGTCCGGCTCGATCGCCCGGCGCAGGTTCGACACGTACGAGTGCAGCGACGACAGCGCGCTGGGCGGCGGCGTGTCCCCGTACAGGTCATGGATCAGGGCGTCGGTGGAGACCACGACCCTGCGCGCGATGAGGAGCCGGGCCAGCACCGCGCGCGGGCGGGCCCCGCCCAGGCCGACGGGCTCCCCGCCGTCGGCACGGACCTCGACAGGTCCCAGAACTCGAAATTCCACGGCACGTCCGGTTCGCTCAGGCGGATCTGGAGATGACGGCGGCGGGTCGCAGGGCCATCAGCAGCCCGAGCGCGGCGTACCCGATGACCAGGTGGCTGCCGCCGACCCAGCGGGCCAGCTGCTCGCCGACCAGCAGGTAGCAGGGGACGGTCACGACCGCCCAGCTCTCCGCGACGAGCGGCCACCAGCGCAGCGCGCCGCGCCACCGCGCGGCGGCGGCCAGCTTGACGCTGATCGCGGCCATGCCCAGCATCGACAGCGGCCAGCAGATGTCGAGGAAGGCCAGCCAGGTCGCGTCCTTGACGCCGTCAGGCAGGACCCCGTGCAGCAGCGACCAGACACTGGCCAGGCCGAGCACCGCGGCCTCGAGCTTGAGCGCCACCGCCGCGGCTCGCGAGGTGCCGATCGCCCGCGTCCTCATCTGGGTCCAGAGCAGGCAGAAGACGCCGAGCTGGAACGCCAGCCCGGTCAGGTCGATGATCCGCTCGCCCACGCCGACGCCCTGCGTGCCGTGGATGAAGATGGCCACCGCCCAGGTCAGCGAGCCGATCGCGAGACCGGCTCCGGCGCGGCGGACGGCGCTCTCGCTCACCGGCGGCGCGGCGCCGGTGCCTTGGGAGGCGTCGCGAACCTGGGTGTCCGTGCGGGCACGGGCGGGTTCGTTGGTGATGTGGGCGTCCATGAAGTTCCTTCCGGTTCGTGGTGATGGCCCAACGATGTCCGCCCGCTGTCCCGGGCCGGCAGAGCCGCCGGTCCCTGATCCGGTCCCGAGACGCCCCGGCGCGTCCCGGGACAGGTTGTCCCGGGACAACGGGACACAAATCCGGCGACAATGCTCGGGTGACGAAAGCCAGCCGCCTGTCCGCGGTCCCGGCGGCGCTCGCGGTCGTGCTCACCGCCGGGACTGTGCTGCTGGACGTCCGCAACTCCGGGGGCCCGCTGCCGCCGAACGCGGGCCTCGAAGCCGTGAGCTGGCCGGCCGCGGTGTCGGGCCTGGCCCAGGCGGTGCCCGGCGCGCTGCTGCTGCGGCGGCTGCCCCGGCATCCCGTCGCCTGGGTGCTGACCCTGTCGGGCGTGCACTGGGCGCTGAACGGCTTCTCCGGCGCCTGGTCGGTGTACGCGATCTACACCTCGCCCGGGGCCTTCGGGGCCGCGGCGGCGTACTGGTTCTACGCCCGGTTCGGCGCGGCGCTGCTGGTCGGGCTGCCGCTGCTGATCCTGCTCTTCCCCGACGGGAGGCTGCCCGCGGCCAAGGGCTGGCGGCCGTTGTCGATCGCCGGCCTGGGGCTGGCCGCGTACCTGCCGCTGGTGTGGATCTTCGTGCCCGTGTCCGCGATGACCCGGTTCGAGGGCGCCCCGCTGCCCCCGGAGGTCCTGCGGCTCGGCCTCGACGCCGTCAGCCTGGAGCTGCCCTACGAGGTGTGGGCGGCCCTGCTCGCCCTCGCCAGGGTGGGGGCGGCGGTGAGCCTGATCATCCCCTTCGTGGTCATGGTGCGCCGCTACCGGCGGGCGGACGCGGAGCGGCGCGCCCAGATCCGCTGGCTGACCTGGGCCGCGCTGGCCGACATGTTCGTGCTCCTGGTGCCCCTGGAGCAACTGTCGTCGGTGCTCATGTGCGTCGGGATCGCGCTCACCTCCGCCGCCGTGCTGATCGCGGTGACCGAATACCGCCTGTACGACATCGACCGGCTGCTGCCGGCGACCTTCATGTACGGGATGCTCGCGGTCGTGGTGGTCGCGATCGACGTGGCCGTGTTCACCGTCGCGGGCAGCGTGCTGGGCGAGCGCGACTCCGCGCTGGCCGCGATCGCGATCGTCGCGGTGGCCTACGCGCCGCTGCGGACGTGGTTGTGGCGGGTGGCGCGGCGGCTGGTGCGCGGGGCGCGCGACGACCCGTACGCGACGGTCTCGACGCTCGCCGAACGGCTCGAGGTCACCACCGAGCCCGAGGCGCAGCTCGCCGCGCTGGCCCACACCGTGTCCGAGGCGTTCCGGCTGCCGTACGTACGGGTGGAGATCGAGCGGCCGGGCGGCGTGCGTACCGTGGTGGAGCACGGCACCCCGCAGGGGCCGCAGCTGTCGCTGCCGGTCGCCTACCGCGACGAGGCCGTGGGCCGGCTGGTCCTGTGCCGGGCCGACCTGACCGAGCGCGACCAGCGGCTGCTCGGCGACCTCGTGCGCCAGGCCGCGCAGGCGGCGCGGGCCAGCGAGCTCAGCGCCGACCTGCAGCGCATCCGCGCCCGGCTGGTGACCGCCCGCGAGGAGGAGCGCCGCCGGCTCCGGCGCGACCTGCACGACGGCCTCGGTCCCAGCCTGGGCGCCGTCGCGCTGCGCATCGAGACCGCCCGCAACCTGGCCGCCACCGCGCCCGCCGAGTCCGACCGCATCCTGGAGCAGACCGCGGCCGAGGTCTCCGTCGTGCTGGCCGACGTGCGCCGCCTGGTGCACGACCTGCGCCCGCCGGCCCTCGACGAGCTCGGCGTGCTCCGGGCCGTGGAGCAGCAGGCCGACCGGATGCGCTCCGGCGGTCTGCAGATCGCCGTCTCCGGAGACGAGGCGCTCGGCTCGCTGCCCGCCGCGGTGGAGGTGGCCGCGTACCGGATCGTGTCGGAGGCGCTGGCCAACGTGGTGCGGCACGCCGCGGCGGCGCACTGCGAGATCATGCTCGGTGTGCGAGGGCGGACGCTGGAGATCACGGTACGCGACGACGGCCGCGGCATCGGCCAGGACGTCGAGGCCGGGGTCGGCATGTTGTCCCTGCGCGAGCGGGCGGCCGAGCTCGGCGGCGACTGCCAGGTCACCTGCCCGCCCGGCGGCGGGACGCTCGTCCGCGCGAGACTCCCCCTCGAACAGACCACGGAGGTGGCCGGTGTCCGATGAGCCGATCCGCGTGCTGCTCGCCGACGACCATCCGGTCTACCGCGACGGGCTGGCCGCGCTGCTGGCCTCCCTGCCCGGCATCGACGTCGTGGGCACCGCCGCGAACGGCAGGCAGGCCGTCGCACTGGCCGCCGACCTGCAGCCGGACATCGTGGTCATGGACGTCAGCATGCCGGAGCTGGACGGCATCGAGGCGACCCGCCGGGTCGTCGCCGACAGCCCGCACATCGGGGTGGTCATGCTGACCATGTCGGAGGAGGACGCCACCCTGTTCGCGGCGATGCGCGCCGGGGCGCGCGGCTACCTGCTCAAGGGTGCGAACCAGGGGGAGATCGTCCGCGCCATCCAGGCGGTCGCCCACGGCGAGGCCATCTTCGGGCCGTCGATCGCCCGGCGGGTGACGGAGTTCTTCACCGCTCCGCCCACCGAGGACACCGCGTTCCCGCAGCTCACGCCGCGCGAGCGGGAGATCCTGACGCTGATCGCGGCCGGCCGGTCGAACCCGCAGATCGCCTCGGAGCTGTTCCTGTCGCCCAAGACCGTGCGCAACAACGTGTCCAACATCTTCGCCAAGCTGCACGTCGCCGACCGCACCGAGGCCATCATCCGCGCCCGCGACGCGGGCCTCGCCCGCTGAGCCCCCCGACAGAAATAAAAAAGGGGGGTCAATAAGGGGTTGTGTCCTCCACCGTCATGTGGAGGACTCCAGATGCTGCCGGATGGCGGCCATGACGTCCTGGGGTGAGGCCGCGCGGCTGAAGGTGGCGACGACGATCTCCTCGCCCTTCTCCTGCGGCTGTTCCAGGTGCCGGAAGGTGGCGATCACGTATCGGAGCGCGTGGTCGAGGGGGCCGGAGGGGTCGTAGGTGCCGCCCGCACGCAGCCAGCCCCGCAGGACCTGGTTGTGCGCGGCCACGACGGAGGCGGCCATGAGCTCGGCGCGCAGGCGGGCGTCGGGGGAGTCGCCGAGCCAGTCGCCGACGAACTCGCGGAACAGCCGCTGGTAGCGGGCCACGCTGGCGATCTCCCTGTCGCGCAGCGCCGGCACCCGGCGGACCAGGCGGTAGCGGCGCAGCGACACCTCGGCGTCGTCGACGTAGTGGGCGAGCACGATGCGTACGGCGTCGGTGATGGCGACGATCGCGGTGTCGGCGGTGGAGGCCCGCAGCCTGGCGGCGATGCGTTCGAGCAGGGTGTCGTGGTCGGGGAAGATCGCGTCTTCTTTGGAGCGGTGGTAGCGGAAGAACGTGCTGCGGCTCACGCCTGCTCGTGCGGCGATGTCGTCGACGGTGGTCTGGTCGTAGCCGTGCTCGTCGAACAGCGCCACGGCGGCTTCGGCGAGGCGCTGGCTGATGGGCGGTTTCGGCATGTGGCCATTGTCTCCAAAGTTAGGGGTATCCAAGGCTGCGAAACTGAGTATCGTCAATATGAAACTGGGTCCTATTCGGTGGTGGTGAATGTCGGCGCAGGGCACCGCGGGCAGCCTGGCCCGCCTCAAGGAGCGCTTGGATGAGGCAGTTCACGTGGGTGAGGCCCGCGCGGCGGCCAAGCAGCACGCGAAGGGCAGGCTGACCGCCAGGGAGCGGATCGAGCACCTGCTGGACGCGGGCTCGTTCGTGGAGCTGGACGCGCTGGCCCGCGGCGGGCTCGGGTACGGCGACGGCGTGGTGACCGGCTACGGGACGGTCGAGGGCCGCCAGGTGTGCGTGTTCTCGCAGGACTTCACGGTGGCCGGCGGCAGCCTGGGCGAGGTGTACGGGCAGAAGATCTGCAAGGTCATGGACCTGGCCGTGAAGAACGGCGTGCCGATCATCGGCATCAACGAGGGCGCCGGGGCGCGCATCCAGGAGGGCGTGGTCTCGCTCGGCCTGTACGGCGAGATCTTCCGCCGCAACATCCGGGCCTCCGGCGTGATCCCGCAGATCTCCCTGATCATGGGCGCGTGCGCGGGCGGGCACGTCTACTCGCCGGCTCTCACGGATTTCACGATCATGGTGGATGAGTCGTCGCACATGTTCGTGACCGGCCCGGACGTCATCAAGACCGTGACCGGCGAGGAGGTCACCTTCGAGGAGTTGGGCGGCGGCCGGGTGCACAACAGCCGCAGCGGCATCGCCCACTACCTGGCCCAGGACGAGCAGGACGCACTCGACCACGCCCGGGCGCTGCTGTCGTACCTGCCGCAGAACAACCTGGACGAGCCGCCGCAGGCCGCGTTCGAGGCCGATCTGGAGCTGAGCGGCGACGACCTGGCGCTGGACGCGCTGGTGCCGGATTCGCCGAACCAGCCGTACGACATGCACGAGGTCATCGCGGCGCTGCTGGACGACGGCGAGTTCCTGGAGGTGCAGCCGCTGTTCGCGCCCAACATCGTGGTCGGCTTCGGGCGGGTGGAGGGCCGGTCGGTGGGCGTGGTGGCCAACCAGCCGATGCGGCTGGCGGGCACGCTGGACATCGACGCCTCGGAGAAGGCCGCCCGGTTCGTGCGCACCTGCGACGCGTTCAGCATCCCGGTGCTCACGCTCGTGGACGTGCCCGGTTTCCTGCCCGGCACCGAGCAGGAGTGGAACGGCATCATCCGCCGTGGCGCCAAGCTCCTGTACGCCTACGGCGAGGCCACGGTGCCGCTGGTGACGGTGATCACCCGCAAGGCGTACGGCGGGGCGTACGACGTGATGGGCTCCAAGCACCTGGGCGCGGATGTGAACCTGGCCTGGTTCACCGCGCAGATCGCGGTGATGGGCGCCCAGGGCGCGGTCAATCTCCTGCACCGCAAGCGCCTGGCCGCCGCCGACGATCCGGACGCGCTGCGGGCCGAGCTGGTGCGGGAGTACGAGGACACCCTCGCCACCCCTTACCTGGCGGCCGAGCGCGGCTACGTGGACGCGGTGATCGCGCCGAGCGAGACCAGGCGCGAGGTCACCCGCGCGCTGCGGCTGCTGCGGGGCAAGCGTGACGCCCTGCCGCCCAAGAAGCACGGGAACATCCCGCTGTGAACGTGATGAAGGGCGACCCGTCGCCGGAAGAGCTGGCCGCGCTCGTCGTGGCGCTGCGTGCCGTCGCGCACGACGACGTTCCCGAGCCACCGCGGCCTCCCCGTCGCCGCGTGCTGCGCCGCCCCTTGGTGACCGGCCCCCGCGGATGGCGGGAGTCGCGATGGAATCTTGGAGGATACCCGTGAGCCTGCGTAAGGTGCTCGTCGCCAACCGCGGCGAGATCGCCGTCCGGATCGTCCGGGCCTGTCGCGACGCCGGCATCGCCTGCGTGGCGGTCTACGCCGACCAGGACCGCGACGCGCTCTTCGTCCGGATGGCCGACGAGGCGTACGCGCTGGGCGGCGCCACGCCCGGGGAGACGTACCTGTCGATCGAGAAGATCATCGAGGTGGCCGCGCGGGCGGGCGCGGACGCGGTGCACCCCGGGTACGGGTTCCTGGCCGAGAACGCCGCCTTCGCCCAGGCGGTCATCGACGCCGGCCTGGTGTGGGTCGGGCCGCCGCCCGCGGCGATCACCGCGCTCGGCGACAAGGTGCAGGCCCGGCACATCGCCCAGAAGGTCGGCGCGCCCCTGGTGGCCGGAACCCCCGACCCCGTGTCCGGCGTGGACGAGGTCCTGCGCTTCGCCGAGCAGCACGGCCTGCCGATCGCGATCAAGGCCGCGTTCGGCGGCGGCGGGCGGGGGCTCAAGGTGGCCCGCACCGCCGAGGAGATCCCCGACCTGTACGACAGCGCCGTGCGCGAGGCCGTGACCGCCTTCGGGCGGGGCGAGTGCTTCGTGGAGCGCTACCTGGACCGGCCCCGCCACGTCGAGACCCAGTGCCTGGCCGACACCCACGGCAACGTGGTCGTGGTCTCCACCCGCGACTGCTCGCTGCAGCGCCGCCACCAGAAGCTGGTCGAGGAGGCCCCGGCCCCCTTCCTGACCGCCGAGCAGGAGGCCCTGCTGCGCGAGTCGTCGAAGGCCATCCTGCGCGAGGCCGGCTACGCCGGCGCCGGGACGTGTGAGTTCCTCGTCGGCCAGGACGGCGCGATCTCCTTCCTGGAGGTCAACACCCGCCTGCAGGTGGAGCACCCGGTCACTGAGGAGGTCACCGGCATCGACCTGGTGCGCGAGATGTTCCGCGTCGCGGCGGGGGAGGAGCTCGGCTACGGCGATCCCGAGCCGCGCGGCCACTCGATCGAGTTCCGGATCAACGCCGAGGACGCGGGGCGCGGCTTCCTGCCCGCCCCCGGCACGATCACCGGCTGGCGCGCCCCCTCCGGCCCCGGCGTCCGCCTCGACTCCGGGTACGAGCAGGGCGAGACCGTGCCCGGCTCCTTCGACTCGCTGATCGCCAAGCTCGTCGTCACCGGAGCCACCCGCGAGCAGGCCCTGCAGCGCGCCCGGCGGGCGCTGGCCGAGTTCGGGATCGACGGCATGCCGACGGTGCTGCCGTTCCACCGGGCCGTCGTGGCGGAGGAGGCGTTCACCGCAGAGCCCTTCACCGTGCACACCCGGTGGATCGAGACCGAGTTCGACAACCGGATCGCACCCTACGACGGCGTGCCCGCCGAGGCCCCGGAGCAGGGCGAGCGCGAGCGGATCACCGTCGAGGTGGCGGGCAAGCGGCTGGAGGTCGTCCTCCCCGCCGGCACCGCGCAGCCGCGTGCCGCCAAGGCCGCCCCCCGGCGCGAGAAGAGAGGCGCGGCCAAGGCCGCCGTCAGCGGGAACGCCCTGGTCAGCCCGATGCAGGGCACCATCGTCAAGGTGCTGGCCGCCGACGGCGACGACGTGGCCGCCGGGGCCACGATCGTCGTGCTGGAGGCCATGAAGATGGAGCAGCCGCTCACCGCCCACAAGGCCGGGACCATCGTCGGCATGTCCGCCCAGGTCGGGGCCACGGTGGCGGCCGGGACCGTGATCTGCGAGATCAAGGACCCGGCCTGACGGCCGCCTACCTCTTGACGCGCAGCCCGCGCAGGAAGTTCCACAGCCCGCCGGTCCTCGCCGACACCGCCCCGGCCTGGACCTCGCCCGCCGCGGACGGCTGCGCGGCGGCCGCGTCGGGGCCGCCGATGGGGCGCTCGGTCACGGGTACGTAGCCGTCCGCGAGCTCGAACTGGACGGGCAGGGACCGCAGCGCGCGCATGAAGGGGGAGGAGCGCCAGGGCAGCTGGTCGGCCGGGAGCGCGAGCTTGATCTTGCTCAGCCGGCTGAAGAGCCGGCGCACGGCGATCGTCGTGATCTGGGTCGCCAGCCGGTGCCCCAGGCAGCTGTGCGGCCCGGCGCCCCACGCCAGATGCGCGCGGGTGCTGCGGATGGCCTCGTGGTCGAGCGCCCCGGCGAAGCGCGGATCGGCGTGGGCGCCCGCGACGGAGAGCATCACCGCGTCGCCGGCGGCGATCGTGTAGTTCCCCATCTTCACGTCGGTCTTCGGGAAGCGGAAGGTCAGGTTGGCCATCGGCGGCTTGAGCAGTGCGACCCGGTTGACCGTCTCGTCGATCGCGCCCACCGACAGGCTCGCCCGCACGTCCCGGTTGGAGACGACCTCGACGACGACGTTGCAGACCAGGCTGGCGGTGAAGTCGAGCAGGCCGGGCAGCATGAACAGCTCGCGGGCCAGCTCGTCCAGCGTGAGGTCCGGGCTCGCCGCGATCATGTAGGAGGGCAGGTCCTCGCCGGGCCGGTCCCGCTTGGCCGCCGCGAGCTCCGTCATGGCCGCGTACAGCCGCTCGAACGCCGCGCCGGCGTCGGGCCCGGCGTCGATCATCCGCCAGATGTCCATCACGACCTCTTCGCCGCGCGCCTCGGTGAAGCCGAGCATGCGGTTGGCGACCATCAGCGGGAGCGGCCGCGCGTACTGGGCGGCCAGGTCGGCCCACCCCGTGGAGCCGCCCTCCGCCAGCAGGGCGATGAGGTCGTCGGCGTACTGCACGACGGCCTGCTCCAGCAGCTGGGCCTGCGGACTGGCGTGGTCCTGGAACGGCGCCAGCGCGTGGGTCCACGCGTCGCGCAGCCTGCGCTGCGCGGCCCCCTCGGAGAACGACGAGTTGTTGACCTGGAACACCGGCAGCAGCGGCCAGTCCGCGGGAATCCGGCCCTCGACGTTCGCCCGCCACCTGTCCACGCTCTTGGTCCAGATGCCGCCCGAGTTCTGCAGGACGCGGAGCACCTCCTCGTAGCCGAGGACGAACCAGACCGGAACTCCGAGGACGTCGACCGGGGCCACCGAGCCGTACCTCTTGCGCAGCCGCTCGTGGACGAAGGCGGGGTCCGCATCGTAGTCCCTGGTCAGCAGCGGTTCTATGGACATCGACGTCAGTGATTCTGCGGGCTGCAGGGGCCACGGGCCGTGGGTCACGGGGATGAACTACCTCTCTGGTTGCCTCCGCCCCTCTGGGAGCTTTCGGCCGATTCACTCAAGAGATCTGAAAGCATCACGTAAAGCGCCGGTCATGGCAAGAGGGAAGTTCACGGCGCGTCTCGAATCATGGACGCTACGTGGTCCCCGCGGCTTTCAAGCGATCTGCTATCAAACGTCATGCATCCGCAGTCACAATCCTCGCGTGAGCCCCGAACCCCAGCGAATAGGCCCATACACCATCATTCGCCCCCTGGGTCAGGGTGGCATGGGGGTGGTCTACCTGGCCCGGGACGCGGGGTCCCGGCTCGTAGCGCTCAAGAAGTTACGTGAAGGGCCGACCGGCGACGCGGGCTTCCGCCGCCGGTTCACCAGAGAGGTCGAGGCGGCGCGCAGCGTGGCCCGCTTCTGCACCGCGCCGGTGCTGGACGCGGGCATCGACGGCGAGAGCGCGTACATCGTCACCGAGTACGTGGACGGCCCCGACCTGGCCGGGGCCATCAGGAAGAGCGGTCCGATGGCCGGGGCCGACCTGGAGGCCCTGGCCGTCGGCGTGGCGACCGCGCTCACCGCCATCCACCAGGCCGGGGTCGTGCACCGAGACCTGAAGCCGCAGAACATCCTGCTCAGCCCGGTCGGCCCGCGAGTGATCGACTTCGGCATCGCACAGCTCGTGGAGCCGGACGCGAGCCGGTCCACCGGGATCGTGGGGACGCCCGCGTACATGTCGCCCGAGCAGGCCACCGACGGCCGGATCACGGCCGCGAGCGACGTGTTCGCCTGGGGCGGCGTCGTGGCGTACGCGGCGACCGGGCGGCCGCCGTTCGGCACGGGCGGCGCGCCGGAGGTGCTGTTCAGGGTGGTTCACCGCGTGCCCGACCTGAGGGGCGTGGACGAGCGGCTCAGGCCCCTGGTGGAGCAGGCGCTGGACAAGGACCCGGCCCGGCGGCCCACGGCGCAGCAGCTCCTCGACCGCCTGCTCGGCCGGGAGTCGGTGTCGGTGGACACCGGGGTCCGCACGGTGAGCAGCTCGTGGACGGCCTCGCATCCCCGCCCCGCCGGCCGCTGGAAGGCGCAGGTGGCGGTCGCGGCCGCGCTCCTGGTGACGGGGGCCACCGTCGCCGCGGCCTGGCGCCCCTGGGAGACGGCCGCCGACCTGGGACCTTCCCCGACCACCTCCCAGGCGGCGTACGACGGCAGCGTGCCCCCGCTCGCGCAGCGGGACACGTCCGTGCGGAACCTGGACAGCCAGGTGGTGCCCGTGCGCGTCACGATCGACAACCTGTACCGCGTGGACGGATACCTCAGGCTTGAGCTGACCGTGAGAAACGACGCCAAGGACGGCGCGTACGCGGACCTTTACACGATCCTGGGCCGGGACTCGGAGGACCTGTCGAGCATCGGCCTGACCTACAACGGCGCGCCCAAGACGCTCCGCCCCCACCTCGACGAGGACGGCACCTGCATCTGTTCCAGCTGGACCTCGGTCAACAACATTGCCCCGGGCAAATCCCTCATGCTCGTCGCGGAGTTCGGCGAGGTGCCGTGGGTGGCGAAGCGCGCCGACCTCGACCTGCTGGGGCTCGGGAAGTTCAAAGACGTCCCCATCACCTAACCCCGTTCGGGGCTCTGCTGTAGAGCATTGGCGGGTTATGTCCTACTCTGGGGGCTGCGAGGGGAGTACTTCCCAAGTGCCGATCCGGTCAGTACGGACGTACCATGCGTCCCCGGACGGCCGCCCGCTACCCCCGGGTGAAGGAGACCTCGAACGGCTGAGTACGTTCGAGGAGGTTTCATGTCCGCGGGGACATTTCTGGCTGCGCCTGATCAGGGCAGCATCGCGTCCGTCACCCTGTGGGTGGCCACAGTGGCCGCCCTGCTCCTGCTGCTGGTGATCGACATCGTGCTGACCCGGCGTCCGCACGAGGTTCACATGCGCGAGGCCCTGGGTTGGTCCGCGTTCTACCTGGTGCTCCCGCTGGGTTTCGGCGCGTACCTGTGGGGCGCTTTCGGGGGCGGGGTGGCGGTGGAGTTCTTCACCGGATACGTGGTGGAGAAGTCGCTGTCGGTGGACAACCTGTTCGTCTTCATGCTGCTGCTGACGGCCTTCGCCGTACCGAACGAGCTGACCCAGCGGGTGCTGCTGTACGGCATCATCGGGGCGCTCGTGCTGCGCGTGATCTTCATCGCGCTGGGGGCGGCGGCGCTGCAGAGCGGCACGTGGGCGTTCCTGCTGTTCGGGGCCGTTCTGATCGTCACCGCGGGCAAGGTGCTCAAGGAGGCGTTGAAGGGGGATGAGCAGCACGTCGACGTCTCCTCCATGCGCAGCGTCCGGCTGCTGCGCCGGTTCGTCCCGGTCACCGGCGACTACCGCGGGTTCCGGCTGGTGGTGCGCGAGCACGGCCGCCTGGCGATCACTCCGCTGGCCCTGGCCACCGTGGCGGTGTTCGCCACGGACATCGTCTTCGCCGTCGACTCGGTGCCGGCCGTCTACGGGGTGACCGAGGACCCCTTCCTCGTCTTCGCCACCAACGCCTTCGCGCTGCTGGGCCTGCGGGCGCTGTACTTCGTGCTGCGGGACGCGCTGGCCAAGCTGCGCCACCTCAACCACGGCCTGGCCGTCATCCTGGCCTTCATCGGCGTCAAGCTGGTCCTGCACTGGGCGCACGGCATCTGGGCGTGGGTGCCCGAGATCCCCACCCTCGCCTCGCTCGGCGTCATCGTCGGGGTCCTGCTCACCGTCACGCTCACCAGCCTGTACGCGGGCCGCGGCGCCGATTCGGCACCCGGGGACGGCGACGAGGCCGAGCGGCCCAAGGCGCTGCAGCACGATCCGGTCGACCCGTGAGCCTCGCCCCCGGGCCCACCGCCACCCCGCTGTTCCTGGACGGCAAGGAGCAGGAGGTCATCGACCGGCTGGGGGGCCTGGCGCCGCTCGAACGCCTCGGCACCCCCGGCGACATCGCCGAGGTGCTCGCCTTCCTCGCCGGCCCGGCCCGCTGGGTGAACGGCCAGATTCTTTACGCCAACGGAGGAGTCGCCTGACGCGAGCATTGACACCTAGTAGGCGATAAGTGGAACAATGCGCGTTTTGTGTTACCGGATCGGTGACACTCCTGTCTCCTGATCGGAGCAGCGGAGGCTCCGGATCGAGGTGATGGATGTACACGCGGCCGACGTACGACGTCGAAACGGTGCTCGCCGCCGGGGCGGGCGACCGCGGCGCGATCGACGAGCTGGTCACGAGCCATCTGCCGCTCGTGTACAACATCGTGGGCCGCGCCATGAACGGCCACCCGGACGTGGACGACGTCGTGCAGGAGACGATGGCCAGGGTCGTGACCGGCCTGTCCGGGCTGCGCGACCCCGGCAGCTTCCGCTCCTGGCTCGTCGCCGTCGCCCTGAACCAGGTACGCGAGTGGCGGCAGGCCCCGGGCGCCGCGCTGGCCGCCCTCGACGAGGCGATGGGCCTGGCCGACCACGCCTCCGACTTCGCCGCGCTCACCGTCACCCGGCTCGGCCTGTCCGGGCAGCGCAAGGAGGCCGCGGAGGCCGCCCGCTGGCTCGACGCCGACGACCGCGAGGTGCTCGCGCTGTGGTGGATGGAAGTGGCCGGCGAGCTGGCCAGGGCCGAGCTGGCCGCCGCGCTGGGGACGAACGAGCAGCACGCCGCTGTACGCGTCCAGCGCACCAAGCGCCGCCTGGAGACCGCCCGCACGGTGGTGCGCGCCCTGTCGGCCAGCCCGCGCTGCCCCGGTCTGGCCGACGTGGCGGAGACCTGGAACGGCGCCCCGTCCGACCTGTGGCGCAAGCGGCTGTCGCGGCACGTGCGCGACTGCCCGGTCTGCGGCGAGCACCTGTCCGACCTGGTGCCCGCCGAGCGGCTGCTGGCCGGGCTCGGCCTGGTGGCCGTTCCCGCCGGCATCGCGGCCGGCCTGCTGGAGATCGCGCGTACGGCCGCCGCGCCCGCGCTCAAGGGCGGCCTGCTGGCCAAGGGCAAGGCGGCGGGCTCGGTGCTGGCCACCAAGCCGATCGCGGTCACCGCGGCCGGCGCCACGCTGCTCGCCGGGGGAGCGGTGGTGGTCCAGACCCTCCTGCCCGACCCCGCCCCGCCCCGGCGGGTCACGCCCGCGGTCGTGTCGTCCTCGCCCGCGTCCTCGCCGCTGATCACGCCCACGTCCTCGCGCCGCCCGGCCAGGCCCACGCGGAACCCGTACGGACTGACGGTCGACGCGGTGGACCAGGCGCCGCCCAGGAACCGCCCGCCCGCCCCGCTGCCCAGGCGCCCCGGCGGCACGGTCGCCATCGGCGGCAAGCACGGCTACTCCCGGTACGGCGGAGCCCCGTCGATGACCCACCGGGGCGACTACGTCACCATCACCGGCCGCGGCTACGTCCAGGTCCGCTGGGGCATCCTCTATCGCAACCGCGTCGGCCCCTTCCTGCCCGCGACCTGGACCGGGCTCAAGGGCAAGCTGTTCCACGTCGCCTCGGGCGGCGGCCGACGGATGGACGACGAACAGGCGCCCGGCGTGACCTGGATGGGCTCGCCCGAGACCGGCTTCGTACGGCTGCCGCGCGGGCAGCAGCAGATGTGGCAGAACGAGTTCTACTACCTCGACGGCCGGGTCACCTTCCGCAACAACGAGAGCGGCACGGACATCGACCTCACCGTCGCGCCCAGGACCTGGCAGGAGGTCTGGGCCGACCTCTCGGCCAGACCCGACCCGGCCAGGGGCATCGTCCGGTACGGCCTGACCCGCGACACCGGCGACGACCGCGCCCCCGTCCCCCAGTACGCCACCAGGGCGGCGAACCCGGAGCGGGTCCCACAGCGGAGCCGGGTCTGAGATTTGTGTTATCCGGACTCATCGGGGCCGTCTCCTGTGACGAGAGTGACCCCTGAGGAAGGATCTCCATGACCACGCAGCCCTCCCGCCGGAGCGTGCTGACGGCGGCCGCGACCGCGGGCGCCGCCGCCGTACTGCCCGCCGCACCCGCGGCCGCGGCGGCCTTCAAGCATCCCGGCCTGCTGCACACGCAGGCCGACTTCGACCGGATGCGGGCCCAGGTGAACGCCGGCGCCCAGCCGTGGAAGGCCGGCTGGGACAAGCTGACGGCCAACGGGCGCTCCAAGAGCACCTGGAAGCCCCGCTCCCTTGAGACGGTGGTCAGGGGCGGCACGGGCGCGAACCACGTCCAGCTCGCCATCGACGTGGCCGCCGCCTACCAGAACGCGCTGCGCTGGAAGATCAGCGGGGAGAAGGCGCACGGCGACGCCGCCCGCGACATCCTCAACGCCTGGTCGGCCGCGCTCAAGGCGGTGACCGGCAACGCCGACCGCTACCTGGCGGCCGGGATCCTCGGCTGGCAGCTCGCCAACGCCGCCGAGATCATGCGCGGCTACCCCGGCTTCGACCTCGAGCGCTTCACGAAGATGCTGCTGACGGTCTTCTACCCGATGAACGACCGGTTCCTGAGGCAGCACAACGACGCCTGCGTCACCAACTACTGGGCCAACTGGGACCTGTGCGGCATGGCCTCCGTGCTGGCCATCGGCATCCTCTGCGACGACCGGGCCAAGGTCGACCAGGCCGTCGAGTACTTCAAGCACGGCAAGGGCAACGGCTCCATCATGAACGCGGTCCCGTTCCTGCACCCCGGCGGGCTCGGCCAGTGGCAGGAGAGCGGCCGCGACCAGGGCCACACCAGCGTCGGCGTCGGGTGGATGGGCGTCATCTGCGAGATGGCCTGGAACCAGGGCATCGACCTGTACGGCTACGCGGACGACCGCTTCATGAGGGGTGTCGAGTACGTGGCCAAGTACAACCTGGGCGAATCGGTGCCGTTCACGACGTACAAGTGGGGCCAGGGCACGACCTGCGTCCAGCGGCAGCAGACCGAGATCTCCGCCGCCGGGCGGGGCGCCGCCGACCCGGTCTGGGCGCTGCTCCTCAACCACTACGGGGTGCGCAGGGGGCTGGCGGTGCCGTACATCGAGGCGTACAGCAAGCGCGTCGCCCCGGAAGGGGGCGGCGGGGACTACGGCGGCTCCAAGTACGACCACCTCGGCTTCGGCACCCTGACCTTCACCCGCGCCACGGCGACGAGCGGGGGCGGGCTGCTCGCCACGGGGGTGTCCCGGGCGTTCCGGCCGGTCAGCCGGCCGGAGGCGTACATCCAGGCCACGGGCCGGGTCGGGGCGGACCCGGTCACCCTTCGCGTCGTGCCCGGTCTGGACGATGCCAAGGGCTACTCCTTCGTCGGCCCCGACGGCCGTTACCTGCGCCACCGCGACTTCCTGATCCGTTTCGAGGCCGGCGACGGGACCGCCCTCTTCCGGCGCGACGCCACCTTCCACGCCCGCCCCGGGACGACCGAGGGCTCGGTACGCCTGGAGTCCGTCAACTACCCGGGCCGTTTCGTCCGCGTCCGTGGCGGGCGGTTGCGCCTGGACAAGACCGACGACACGCCCCTCTTCCGCACCGACACCTCCTTCCGCCCCACCCCGCCCTCCTGACCCCCTGCCCCGACCCGCCTCAGGACCTCAGCCGAAGCGCGATCCGTACTTCGGAGGGAGGCGCTGGACGGCGCTCAGGGGTGCGAGCGGGGCCGGGGTGTGCGCCAGGCGTGGGGCAGGTGGTGGTCAGTCGGCGTGGGCGTACTGGGCGGCCTGGAGGCGGTACATCGCGGCGTACGAGCCGCCCACGCGCATCAGGCCCTCGTGGGTGCCGTGCTCCACGACCTTGCCGCCCTCGAGCACGTAGACGCGGTCCGCGCGCGTCACCGAGGTGAGGCGGTGGGTGATGAGGATGACCGTGCGCCCGATGGCGGCCAGCCCCGCGACCTTGTCGAAGATCTCGATCTCCGCCCTCGGGTCGAGCGCCGAGGTCGGTTCGTCGAAGACCAGTACGGACGCGTCCCGGAACCACGCACGCCCCAGCCCGATCCGCTGCCACTGCCCTCCCGACAGATCGGTCCCGCCCATGAACTCCCTGGCCAGCAGCGTCTCCCAGCCGTCGGGGAGGGAGGCCACCACGGTGTCGGCGCCGCTGGCCGCCCCGGCGCGCCGCAGGCGTTCGCGGTCGTCGGCCTGGTCGGCGCGGCCGAGGGCCACGTTGACGCGGGCCGTGGCGGGCCAGCGGGCGAAGTCCTGGGCGACGAGGGCGATCCGGTCGAAGACGCTCCGGCGGTTCAGGAGCTCGATGGGCACGCCGCCCCAGCTGACGCTGCCGCCGGTCGGCAGGTAGAGCCCGGCCAGCAGCTTGGCCAGGGTGCTCTTGCCGGAGCCGTTGGCGCCGACGAGGGCCACGATCTCGCCAGGCAGGATCCGGACGCTGACGCCGTCGAGCGCGGGCCGGGTCTGCCCGGGGTAGGCGAAGGTGAGGTTGTCGGCGCGGATCTCGACGGGGTGTGCGGGAAGGGGTACGGGTCCGCTGCGCAGGCGCTGCCGGGCGGCCTCCTCGCAGGCGCGTTCCCACTCCAGGACGAACAGGCCCTGCTCGTACACCTGGTTGATCGACATCACCAGGCTGGTCAGGCCGGCCTTCGCGGTGCGGATGGCGATGACGGCGGCCCCGGCGGCGGCGAGCGGGATGGCGTCGGCGACCAGCAGCCCCGCCAGAGTGGCGTACGTGATCGCGGTCGCGACGCCGGAGACGGAGTCCCCGGCGAGCGCGAGGCGGGCCTCGTCCTGGCCCAGCCGGGCCTGCTCGCCCTCGGCCAGCGAGGAGAGCCGGCCGTAGTGCCCGAGCAGGAACGGGCCCGCGCCGTGGGCGCGGATCTCGGGCGCGACGTCGGGACGGGTGAGCAGCCCGCTGAGCACGTCGAGCTGCCGGGTGAGCTCCAGCTGCCGCTTGACGGAGGCGAAGCGGGCGCGGGCCGAGCGTACGGCGCTCCAGCCCTTCGGCACGACCGTGGCCAGCAGGAGCGGCAGGAGCAGCGGATGGAGCACCCCGAGCACGCTCCCGACGGCGAGCAGGGTGGTGAGGCCGGCGAGCAGCTGGGCCGCCTGCGTGATCACGATGCGCGCCGAGCGGGTGCCCTGCCGGGCGGCTTCGAGGAGGTTGTGGAACCCCGCCTCCTCCAGCGCCGCCAGCTCCGCGCCGGCGGCCCCCTCCAGCAGGCGCGTGTAGGCCAGGCGCTCGATCTTGGGCCCGAGGCGGCTGACCGCCGCCTTGCTGATCGCCCGCATCACGCTGCCGGTCGCCGCCGCACCGGCCATCGCGACGAGCGCGGGGACCCCGGCCGCGATCCGTTCGGCCGTCGGGCCGCCGGTCATGAGGGGCACGAGCACCCGGTACGTGGCCAGCAGCGTGACCACCGTCGCCACCCCACCGAGGAACTCCGCGACCAGTACGGCGACGAGGGCCCTCGGCGCCGCCTGCCGCGCCAGCCGCACCGTGACGGAGATCAGGCCGGGCAGCTCGCGCACCATCGACACGAAGCCGGTGCGCAGCCCCGCCCCTTCGTGCCTGAGCTGGCCGAACGACAGCCGGATGCCCCGGCCGAACAGCGGGTCGCGCCCGGGGACCCCGCGGACCGAGGCGTCGTGGGCGCCCGCGCGATGCCGTCCCATCAAGCCGCCAGGAACATGGACGCGGTCTCCAGGCCACCCGTCACGGCCAGCAGCGCCAGGGCGATCCCCGCCGCGCCGTTGAGCAACCCGGGACCGGCCACGTCGAAGCCGAGCGGCAGGCGGCTGTCGTAGGCGGCGCACACCCGATCGAACAGCAGCTCCACCGCCGCTCCGAACCCGTCGCCCGCCGCTCCGAACCCGTCGCCCGCCGCTCCGAACCCGTCGCCCGCCGCTCCGAATCCGTCGCCCGCCGCCCCGAGCTCATCGCCCGTGGCGCCGGTCACGAAAGTCGCCGTCATCAGCATCAGCCCCGCGAGCCCGTGGCACACGCCGAGCGAGTCCAGCCCCCACCCGTCCGGGGCGTCGAGCAGCTCGGCCATCGCGTCGCGGGCGGCACGGCGGTAGCGCGGCTCGTCCAGCGCCTCCCCGGCCAGCCACAGCGCACGCGCCACGCCCGGCACCCCGTAGCACCACGACGCCCGCCGCGGCGACGGGTACGCCTGCGCGCCGTCCACGCCCGCGGGCCACGCCGTCCCCCACTGGTCGCGCACCGCCGCACCGAGCAGCCACTCGGCCAGCGTTTCCACGGCGGGCCGCGCGATCTCCTCGGCATGCCCGCTGAGCAGGGACAGCACGGCGAGCGGCCCGGCGACCCCGTGGGCCAGGCCGCAGTCGGCGTAGCCGTCCCCGACGGACCAGCCCGGCGGGATCCGGCGCATGGGGAACGGCGGGCACGCCGAGGCGCCCCGCGCGAGCTCGCGGGCCACGGCCTCCAGACCGGCGGACGGAGATCTCATGAGCAGGTAGACGCCGGCGCCCGCCGTGCCGTCGATGAGATCGTGGCCCGCCACGGGCCCCACCGCCGCGTCCAGCCGCCCGAGCACCTTCCCGTAACGGCCCGCGCGCCGCCCCATCAGCGCCGCCGCGACGCCGAATCCGGCGAGCCCACCCGAGAAAAGTCCGGCCGTTCCGCCCGGTCCGGTAAATGTGCCGTCCTTGAGAATATGATGGCCGGACACGTCCCATTCTGAATTCGGCGCCAGGCCATCCAGCGCCGCATAAAGCGGGACGAGTCCGAGTTTTCCGCGCGCCAGCGAATCGGGCCACCGGTCCGGCGCCGGAGAAAGGGATTCCGGCCGGGCCAGGCGGGCCGCCACCTCTTGCGCGATGGCCAGGGCGGCGGCCCTCCGTGCGCCTGCGATCAGATGCAACGGCCGGGCGCCTTGGCCCCGTACGTGGGCGAACACGTGCCGCAGTCCTGCGTGCCGGCGCACGTCCCGCTCCACGACACCTGGGTCCCGCAGGTGTTGTCGGAGCCGCTGCAGGCGTAGATCGGCGGCACGGCGCCGGACTCCACGACGAGCTCGATGTCGAGGTCGAACACGTCCTCGCTGAGGTCGAGCTGGGCCACTGGACTCATATCGTCTCCCTTTCTTCGTCGATTTCCCTCGTAAGAGTTGATCGGTGAGTGACCCTACAGAGCGGACGGAGATGGGGGCGCCGTTTCGAATAACTTGAAAGGGTTTTACGGCGGCGAAAATGCGATGGTACGGTCCTCAGTCAACCCGGACATAGGTAAGGGGCAGCAGGTGACCGACAAGGCAGGATTCGTCGCCGCCGATTTCGCGTTGCTGCGGATGGGCGCGCTCCCGGCGGCGCGCGGGCACGGGACGCGGAGCGACCACGGCGACCCGGCGGGCTACCTCCGGGCCGCCACCGCCGACCCCCTGGTCAGGGAGGCGATCGCGGTCTCCAGCCCGTCACTCGCGCACACGCTCGACGCCGTCCACGAGGGGCGCCAGGTCGAGCCGAAGAAGTTGCGCCGCGCCGTCGTCTCCACGACCCGCTACGTGCTGCGCATGGCCACCAGGCCCACCCCGTTCGGCCTGATGGCGGGGGTCGCGGCGGCCAGGTTCGACGACTCGGCCAAGGCCAGGATCGGGGCGGACCACCAGAAGGGGGTGCGCCCCGACACGGCCTGGCTGCTCGCGCTGATCCGCGACCGCGAGCGCGACCCCGAGGTGCTCCGGAGGGTCCGCGTCGTGCTCAACGACCTGTGCTTCGCCCGCGGCGACCGGCTGGCCCTGCCGTACCTCCCGCAGGACGGCGAGGGCGCGGTGCGAGAGGTGTCGGTCCGCCTGACCGCCCTGGTTCGCGTGGTGATGGAGCGGGCGCGGCGGCCGGTGCTGTTCGGCGAGCTGGCGGACCAGCTGCACGCGGCCTTCCCGCAGGGGACGCGCGAGCGGGTGGAGGGCGCGCTGGCGCAGCTCGTCGAGCGAACGGTGCTGCTCACCGAGCTCGTTCCCCCCGACGACGCCCCCGACCCGATCGCGCACGTCGCATCCCGGCTCCCGCGTGACGAGGGGCTGGAGGAGGTCGCCGCGGCGCTGCGCGCGTACGCCGGGCCCGCGCCGGGCGAGGGCCTGCCCGCCTGGAACGCCCTGCTCCGCGCCACCAGGCGGCTGCGCCCCGACCACCACGCGCCGCACGTGGACCTGAAGCTCGACGTGGACGTGCGGCTCCCGCGCGAGGTGGCGGCCGAGTTCGAGTCGATGGCCGGCGTCCTGGCCCGCATCACCCCGCCCGACCAGGGCTCCGACCACCTGCGCCGCTACTTCGAGGAGTTCGTGACGAGGTACGGCACCGCCCGGCTCGTCCCGATCAAGGAGCTGCTGGACCCCGAGTTCGGGCTGGGCGCCCCGGCCGGCTACCGGGCCTCCGAGCGCGCGGACGCCGACTCCGAGGGGGACCGCTACCGCGACAAGGTGCTCGGCGAGCTGGCCCAGGGCGCGGTCTTCGACGGCGTGCGCGAGGTGGAGCTGGACGACGCCACCCTCGCCCGGCTGGCCGGCGCGGACGACGGGCGGCTGCCCGAGGTGCTGGAGGTCGGCGCCCACCTGCTGGCCGACTCGGTGGAGGCGCTGGACCGGGGCGACTTCCGGCTGGTGCTGGCGAACATGCCGATCTCGCGCCGTGGCGGGGCCATGAGCGGGCGGTTCACGTACCTCCTCGGCGAGCTGCGCGACCAGACGGCGCGGCTGTGGCGCGAGGCCGGGGGCCCGGGTGGAGGCCCGGGTGGAAGCGCTGTGCCGGCGCAGGTGACGTTCCAGCCGGCGTGGTCGCGGATCTCGAACGTGGCCCGCGTGCCGACCCTGGCCGACCGCACGCTGCCCATCGGCCGGTACGCCGACCGCGGCGACCCGTCGGTGCTCACCCTCGACGACCTGGTGGTGGGGGCCACCGGCGAGCGGCTGTTCCTGTTCTGCCCGCGGCTCGACGCGGAGATCGTGCCCGCCACCCTCCACATGCTCGTCGTCCCCAGCGTCGCCCTGGAGCTGGTCCGCTTCATCTACGAGCTGGGCGAGGACCGGCACCGGGCGTGCAAGGGGTGGGACTGGGCCGGGGCGGGCGGCGTGCTGCCGTTCCTGCCGCGTGTGCGCCGCGGCCGTACGATCCTGGCCTCGGCCATCTGGCGGCCCGCCGCCGAGCTCAACGACAGGAAGGCGCCGGACGCCGACTGGGACCGGGGCTTCGACGCCTGGCGCGAGCGGTGGCAGGTGCCCGGCGAGGTCTACCTGACCAACGGCGACAACCGCATCGGGCTCGACCTCGACGCCCCGCTGCACCGCCGGATCCTGCGTGACGAGCTGGCCCGCAGGCCGAGCACCCTGCTGGTGGAGTCGCCGGGCGGCAGTGGGTTCGGGGCGGGCTGGCTGGGCGGCCACGCCAACGAGCTGGTCGTGACGCTCCGCTCGGCCGCGCCGGAGCCCGCGGTGCGCACCTCGGCCCGCGCGGGGACGCCGGTCGTGCGGCACCACCCCGGCGGCGAGTGGCTGTTCGCCAAGCTGTACGCCTCGGCCGACCGGCACACGGACCTGCTCAGGCAGCGGTTCCCCGTGCTGCTGGACGCGCTGCCCGGCGGCGTGGACCGCTGGTTCTTCATCCGCTACTTCGATCCCGGCGCCCACCTGCGCCTGCGCTTCCACGGGGATCCGGCCCTGCTCCAGCGCGACGTGCTGCCCCTGGTGCACGACTGGGCCGCGGACCTGTGCCGGGCCGGGCTCGCCCGCACGGTGCAGCTCGACACGTACGAGCCGGAGATCGACCGGTACGGCGGGACGGAGGCGCTGGAGGCGGCCGAGCGGGTGTTCGCGGCCGACAGCGAGGCGGTGCTGGCCCAGCTGCGCCTCCAGCTCGACCTGCGGCCGGAGCTCCTGGCCGCGGCCAACTACGCCGACCTGGCCCGGGCCTTCCACGGGCCGGGGTGGGAGGACCGGCTGCTGGCCGCGTACCCGGTGGACGAGCACCATCGCGCGTTCCAGGCGATCAGGAGCAGCGCCGTCGAGGTGGTCGGCGGCGCTGGCCTCGACCCGCGGCTGGCGGAGATCTGGCGGGCCCGCAGGCCGGCGGTGACCGCGTACGGCGAGCTGATCCGCTCGCTGGAGCGCAGGTCACCCCTCCAGGCGCTGCTGCACATGCACCACAACCGGCTGGTCGGCGCCTCCAAGACCGCCGAGGGCGCCTCGTACGCCATCGCCCGCGGCGCCGTCCAGGCCCTGCGCGACCGGGCGAGGCACGGGCGATGACAGAGACCGCGGAGATCGTCGAGGAGGTCGCGCGGCGGCTGGCCGACCCCGTCGAGGTGGCCCGGGTGGCCTCGGCCAACCAGGACCGCCTCCTCGACGGCCGCCGCCCCCTGGTGTGGCACGCGATGTCGCTGAACGAGGGCTATCTCGGGGTCGCGCTCCTGCACAGCGAGCTCGGTCGCCGCCAGAGTGCCCACGCCTTCCTCGCCGCCGCGGCCACGTCCCAGGCGGGGCGGCACGGGCTGATCGACGGGCTGCCGGCGCTGCTGTTCGCGATCAGGGCGGCGGTGACCCGGCCGGGCGACTACGCCGGGCTGCTGGCCCGTGCCGAGCCGGCCGTGCGGGAGCTGATCAAGCAGCGCGCCGAGGAGGAGACGCGCCGGGGCGAGGTGAGCTTCAGCGCGTACGACGTCATCGAAGGGCTCACCGGGCTGGGCCGCGTGGCGCTGTCGTACGGCGACACGGAGCCGCTGGCGTACCTGATCGCTCTGACCGAGCCGCGTTCGGAGGGCGTCCCCGGCTGGCTGGTGCCGCACGCCTCCGTCAAGGGCGGGCATGCCGGCGAGGGCCACTTCAACCTCGGCCTCGCCCACGGGATCCCCGGCCCGCTGGCCCTGCTCGCCATCGCCCACCGCGAGGGCTACCGGCTGCCGGGCCACGAGGAGGCGATGGAACGCATCGCGACCTGGCTGCTCGAATGGGAACACGACGGCTCCTGGCCGCCCACCGTCCCCCTGCGGCACCAGCTCGAACGGGCCGTCCCCGCCGGGCCGCCCATCCGGCCCGCGTGGTGCTACGGCGCCGCGGGCGTCGCCCGCGCCCTCTTCCTGGCGGGACAGGCGCTCGACCGGCCGCAGTGGCGGGAGGCCGCCGTACGCGGGCTCCGTACGGCGCTCGCCCGGCCCTGGGACGAATGGGGCATGGTCGACGCGGGCCTCTGCCACGGCTGGGCCGGGATGCTCCACGTCACCTGCCGCGTGGGGCGCGAGACCGGCGACGAGGCGCTGCTCGAAGCGGCCGACGGGCTGGCCGCGCGGATCGCCGGCGAGTTCCGCCCCGAGGCCCCGTTCGGCTTCAGGTACTCCGCGACGGGAGGCACCGAGGTGGCTCCGGACCGCGTGGGACTGCTCGAAGGAGCGGCCGGGATCGCGCTCGCGCTGCACCACCACGCGACCGGCCGGCCGCCCGCGACGGGCTGGGACGCCGCCCTGCTGCTCGACTGACACATGAGGAGATGGACCATGCTGAGCCTCGCGGACCTCGTGGGCGACGAATTCCCGGCCCGGCGGGCGGTCTTCCGGCCCGGCGCGGTGCCGGACCCCGGCGAGATCGCCTCCGTGGCGGACATCGACCGCGTCCTGACCGGCAGCGGCCTGCGGGCGCCCGGGATCCGCGTGGTCAAGGACGGGTCCGTCATCCCCCCGGCCCGCTACACCTCGCCGTCCACCTTCGGCTACGCCGGTCTCGACGACGTGGTCGACCCGGGCAAGGTGGTCCAGCTCCACCGCGAGGGCGCGACCCTCGTCCTGGGCACCGTGAACCTCCTGCTCCCGCGCCTGCACGAGCTCTGCAAGACCGTCGAGCGGGACGTCGGGCACCCCGTGGACGCCAACGTCTACGTCGCGCCGCCGGGCGCGCGGGCGTTCGACGTCCACTGCGACGCCCAGGACATCATCGTGATCCAGGCGTACGGGGCCAAGCAGTGGACGTTGTTCGACGAGATCGTGCCGAATCCCGGCATCGGGAAGCTCGTCGCCACGGAGCGGGACGGCGCCACGTACGAGCTGCGCGCGGGCGACGTGCTCCACGTCCCCCGGGGGATGCCGCACCTCGTGCGTACGGCCGCCTCCGCCTCCGTCCACGTCACGATCAGCGTCAACACCCTGACCTGGGCGGACCTGCTGAAGGGGTTTGTCACGGACCTGCTGCGCTCCGACGAGTACGCCGCGGCGCTGCCCATGGGCCCCGGCCTCGCCGAGCGCGTCCAGCCCATGGTCAGGCAGTACGCCGACCGCCTCGCGGCGGCGCTGACCGAGGCGGCCACCGCCCCCGCCATCCACGAGCTGATCTACAGCAGGCCCGCCTTCGGGGAGCCGCACCAGGGCGGCCTCTTCAGCCAGGCGCTGCTCGGCACTTCGATCGGGCTGTCCGACCGGATCGCGCTGCGTCCCGGCACGTGGCCGCTGATCGGCGAGTCGGGGATCAAGGTCGGCGACCGGACGTTCCGGGTGCCGGGCGCGGTCGCGGCGGCCTGCGCACGCCTCACGAACGGCCCGTTGAAGGTCGGTGAGCTGTCCGGGAACCCTGAGGAGGCCGTCAAGATCGCTCAGGCTCTGGTCGAGCTCGGTCTGTGCGCGCCGCCCGCTCCCTGAGCACGGTCTTCTGGATCTTCCCCGTGGAGGTCTTGGGCAGCTCGCAGAAGGACACCGCCTTGGGCGCCTTGAAATGCGCGATCCGTCCCCGTACGTGCTCGATCAGCTCGTCCTCTGTGGTGCTCGCCCCGGTGGCCAGGCTCACGTACGCGACGGGCACCTCGCCCCAGTGGACGTCGGGCCTGGCGACGACGGCGGCCTCCGCCACCGCCGGATGGCTCACCAGGGCGTTCTCCACCTCGACCGAGGCGATGTTCTCGCCGCCCGAGATGATCACGTCCTTCGCGCGGTCCACCAGGCGCACGTAGCCGTCGGGGTGCAGCACCGCCAGGTCGCCGGTCCGGAACCAGCCGTTGGGCGCGGCCCGGGCCGTGGCCTCGGGGTCGCGGTGATAGCCCACCATGACGTCGTTGCCGCGGACCGCGATCTCGCCGATCGTGGCGGCGTCGGCCGGCACGTCGCCGCCCTCCTCGTCGACCACCCTGATCCGCTGGGCGATCACGTTGCCCACGCCCTGCCTGGCGGTCAGGGCGGCCAGCTCGCCGACGTCCAAGCCGTCCCACTCGGGCTGCGGCTGGCAGATCACCGCGGGTCCGTACGTCTCCGTGAGCCCGTACAGGTGGATCACGTCGATCCCCGCCCGCAGCGCCCGCCCGAGCAGCACGGGGCTCGGCGGCGCGCCGCCCACGCAGGCGAGCAGCCGCGGTTCGAGCGGGTCGGCGGGCGCGGCCGGGTGGGCCAGCAGGGACGTGAGCACCGTCGGGGCGCCGCACAGGTGGGTGATCCGCCGCTCGCGGATCAGCCGCCAGGCGTGGCCCGGCTCCACCTTGCGCAGGCAGACGTGGCGGGCGCCGGCCAGGGTCACCGCCCAGGGGAAGCACCACCCGTGGCAGTGGAACATGGGCAGGGTCCACAGGTAGCCGCTCGCGGCGTCGAGCCGGGTGTGCACGGCCATGGCCAGGGCCTGCAGGTAGGCGCCCCGGTGGTGGTACACGACGCCTTTCGGCCGTCCGGTCGTCCCGCTCGTGTAGTTGATCGACAGCGGCGACAGCTCGTCCGCCACCCGGACCAGCCGCGGTTCGGCCCCGGCCAGCAGCGACTCGTACTCGGCGCCCTCGCACACCAGCCGCGGCCGGGAGCCGCTCGCCTCCGACGCCGACCGGGCCAGGTCGGCGTGCTCGGCGTCGTGCAGCAGCACGGACACCTCGGCGTGATCGAGGATGTAGGCCAGCTCGCCGGGCGACAGCCGGATGTTCATCGGCACCAGGATCGCGCCCGCCGCCGGCACGCCGAACGTCGCCTCCAGCAGCAGGTGCCCGTTGGCGCTCAGCGCCGCCACCCGGTCGCCCGGCCGCACGCCGGTCGCGGCCAGCCCGCCGGCCAGCCGCCGGACCCGCTCCCACAGCTCGGCGTAGGTGAACGCGATCTCCCCGTCCACGACCGCGAGCCGCCGCGCGAACACGGTCGCCGACCGTTCGAGAAAGCTCGTCGGGGTCAAGGGCTCGAACGACAGACCGGACATCGACCCTCCCGTCCTCCGTGCATTGATCGTCGCACGCGGGCACCGAAGGGGCCAGATCGTTTCCGGCGCTGGACCGCCGACGGCGTCGCACGTTCGAACCTGGGCTAGGTTGAGCAGCGAGGAGAAGGAGGCGACATGCGCACGACGCTGCCCGCGGCGTTGCTCCTTCTCCTGTCGTGGTTCCTGCCGGCCACCGCCCATGCCCAGGTCGCCTCGCACGTCGTGGCGGTGCACGCGCGGGTCCAGGAACCCCACGGGCTCCAGCGGGAGCCGTACCGGGAGGTCGTGGGCCAGGCCCGGCACGGCCTGCTCGGCACCGCCGGGCCCGCGGGGCCGGCCGTGCTGCCGTCGGCCCTGCCGGTGCCGCGGCGGGCCTGGGCGGCCGTGGTCGCGAGCCCGGCCGCCGACGTCCCCGCCGATCGCCGCCCGGCGGCGGCCCCGGCGCGGGGGCCTCCCTCCACAGGGTGCTGAAGATCCCCATTCCGCACATCTGAGCCTGTGGAGGCTTTCATGCACCGTGCGCCTGTTTGGCGTGCGGTGACGGCCCTTGCCGTCATCGCGATCTCCTCGATCCTCGCCCTCGTCAGCCCCCCGCGTCTGGGCCTGGACCTACGCGGGGGCACCCAGCTTGTCTTCGAGACGAGGGACTCTCCCACCGTCAAGGCCGACTCGGCCGCCACCGACCGCGCCCTCGACGTGCTCCGCCAGCGGGCGGACGCGCTCGGCGTGGTCGATCCCACCCTGGTCCGCTCCGGCGAGCGGCGGATCATCGTCGAGCTGCCCGGCGTGCTCGACCCGCGGCAGGCGGCCGAGGTCATCGGCCGTACCGCGCAGCTCGCCTTCCACCCCGTCCTCGGCGGCGACGGAAACGCACGCGACGAGAACGGCGGGCAGCTGCGGCTCGGGCCCGCCGCCATCACCGGGGACGGCATCACCGACGCCGTCGAGCAGAACGACCCCCAGCGCGGCCCCGGCTGGTGGGTGAGCATCGACTTCCGCGACGCCGCGGCCTGGCAGTGGATGAGCGGCGCGGCGGCGTGCGAGCCGGCGGGCGATCCCAAGCGCCGGATCGCGATCGTGCTGGACGACGAGGTCATCTCCTCGCCGCCGCTCGACCCGTCGATCCCCTGCCGTACCGGCATCCCCGGCGGGAGCGCCGACATCACGGGCTCGTTCACCTACGACGAGGCCCGCGACCTGGCCGTGCTGATCAAGGGCGGCGCGCTGCCCGTGCCGCTCTCCCTCGTGGAGCAGCGCACGGTCGGCCCGACGCTCGGCGCGGCGGCCATCGACGCGAGCGCCAAGGCGGCGGTCGCCGGGCTGGCGCTGACGGCCGCCTTCATCGTCGCCGTCTACCGGATGTCCGGGCTGCTCTCGACCATCGCGCTCGCCTGCTACGGCCTGATCTCCTACGCGGCGCTGGTGGCGATGGGGGCGACGTTCACGCTGCCGGGGCTGGCCGGGTTCGTGCTGGCGATCGGCATGGCCATCGACGCCAACGTGCTGGTCTTCGAGCGGGCCAGGGAGGAGTACGCCCAGGGGCGCGGCCGCGGGCTGAAGACGGCCCTCGACCGGGGGTTCAGGAACGCGTGGAGCGCCATCGCCGACTCCAACGTCACCACCCTCATCGCCGCCGGCCTGCTGTTCTGGCTGGCCTCGGGGCCGGTCAAGGGCTTCGGCGTGACGCTGGCCGTCGGCGTGCTGGCCTCGCTGGTCTCGGCCATGCTGATCACCCGCGTGCTCACCCAGGCCGTCATCGGCCGGGTCGGGCCGCGCCTGTCGGGCCTGGGCTCCCCGGGAGCCGTACGGATCTGGCTGACGCGCCGGAATCCTCAGCTCATGAAGGCCAGGAAGCTGTGGCTGGCGATCGCGGGAGCGCTGGTCGCGGTGGCCGTCGCCGGGCTGCTCGCCCGCGGGCTGAACTTCGGCGTGGAGTTCACCGGCGGGCGGCTCGTCGAGTTCGCCACCGCCAAGCCCCTGTCGGCCGACGCCGCCGGGCAGGCCGTCTCGCGTGCCGGGTTCCCCTCGGCGGTCGTGCAGGCGAGCGGCGACGGCGTCACCGTACGCGCCGGGCGGCTCGGCCTGGACGACGTGGCCAGGATCGAGCAGGAGCTGGAGCGGGAGGCGGGGGAGGTGACGAAGCGGAGCGAGGAGTTCGTCGGCCCGAGCCTGGGCCAGGAGCTGCGCCGCAACGCCCTCGTCGCGCTGGGCGTGGCCGTGGCCATGCAGCTGGCCTACCTGGCGGTCAGGTTCAGGTGGACGTTCGGCGCGGCGGCGGTGCTGGCGCTGCTGGTGGACGTGACCGTGGTGGCGGGCCTGTTCGCGTGGCTCGGCAAGCCGGTCGACGGGATCTTCCTGGCCGCGATGCTGACCATCGTCGGCTACTCGGTCAATGACAAGGTCGTGGTCTTCGACCGGGTACGCGAGCTGTGGTCGACCCGCGGCCCGTTCGTCACGGCGGTGAACTCGGCGATCCTGCAGACCATGCCGCGCACGGTCAACACCGGCCTCGGCGCGCTGTTCATCCTGGTCGCGCTCATGGCCTTCGGCGGAGACTCGTTGCGGGACTTCGCGCTGGCCCTGGTGACCGGGATCGTGACGGGCACGCTGTCGTCCGCCTTCGTGGCCGGGCCGCTGGCCGTCTGGCTGGCCCGGTTCGACCAGAAGCCGCCTCCCGGGCCGCCCGTCAAGCGCCGGCGCGTCTCGGGAGCCGTGGTCTGAGCCTCCGGTGAACGGGGTCACGCGTGGTGGCCCCGTTCACCGGGGTCGGCGCCTCACGTCCGGTCACGTCCGGCAGAGGAGCACCGCGATGTCGTCCGTGCGCTGCTCGGCCGTGGCCTGCTTGATGAGCGACTCCGCCAGGTCGTGCAGGGGCTGGCCGGACGAGGGCGTGAAGCGCTCCGCCAGGTCGTCGATGGCCGCGCCGATGCTGCGCCCCGGCTCCTCGATGAGGCCGTCGGTGTAGAGGGCCAGCACGGAGCCGGGCGGCATCGGCAGCTCCGTGGTGACGTACTCGGTGTCGGGTTCCACACCGAGCAGCAGCCCGGAGCACGGGTCGATGGCCTCGGTACGCCAGCCGGGCCGGCCGAACAGCGGCGGCAGGTGCCCCGCGCTGGCCAGGCAGGCGATGCGCTTGCGCAGGTCGATGTTGACGTACAGGCAGCTCGTGAACCGGTCGGGGGCCAGCTCGCAGAGCAGCCGGTTGGTGCGCGCGAGCACCTCGCCGGGGCTGGCCCCGGAGGTGGCGTAGGCGTGGATGGCGGTGCGGGCCTGGCCCATGAGGGCGGCGGCGGTCACGTCGTGGCCCTGCACGTCGCCGATGACCGCCGCGGCCATGCTGTCGCTCAGGCGGATGAGGTCGTAGAAGTCGCCGCCGATGTCCATGCCGGGCGTGGCGGGCAGGTAGTGGGCGGCCAGCTCCAGGCCGGGGATCTCGGGCAGGTTGCGCGGCAGCAGGCTCTTCTGCAGGGTCTGGGCGAGCTGGTGCTTGACGTCGTACAGCCGGGCCCGCTCGTACGCCTGCGCGATCAGCCCCGCGAGCGCCGTCAGCGTGGCCCGCTCGTTGGGATAGAACTGGTGCGGCCGCTTGTAGGCGAGGACGCACGTGCCGATCGGATGACCCGAGATGACCAGCGGCAGGAAGGCCCAGGCGGACATGTCGTCCGAGCGGACCGCGCCCGGGCACGCCTGTCGCAACTCGTCCCAGGTGGAGTAGAACGCCGGCTTGCCGGCGTCGAAGGAGTGGTCGGCCGGGTCCGGCGGGATCACGGGGCGGCCGTCGAAGTCCAGGATGGCCTGCCGGCTGTAGCCGCGCGAGGCGTCCACGCGCAGCCGGCCGCCCCTCGAGGTCAGGATGGCCAGCGCCTGCACGTTGTAGACGGGCATGACGTGGTCGGCCACCAGGTCGACCACCTCCTGCGCGGTCACCGCCCGCGAGAGCTTGGTCGCCAGGTGCAGGATCTCGTGCATCGCGATGTTCGGGGACGACCGCTCGGCGCCGGCCACCAGGTGGCCCGGGCCGCGGGCGCCGAGGGCCGGCGTGATGCGCACGGTGATCCCGGACAGGCCGGGGAAGAGCCGGAACGACAACTGCCCTCCGGCGGGGTTGGTCGCCGTGAAGTGGGTGACCTGGCGGCTGACCATCGCACTGCGGAAGGCGTCCTCGTACGCGGGGTCGTTCACCCACGGCAGCGCCTCGCCCAGGCGTTTGCCGAGCAGTTCGGACATGGAGCTGAGCAGCAGGTCGGCGGCCGGGGCGGTCAGGAGGGTGACGCGGCCGTTCGCGTCCAGCGAGCCGTAGCCCTCGGGCAGCCGGTTCAGGCAGTCGAGGGCGACCAGGTCGGCCCGCGGATCGGACTTGTGCATGGGGTCCAGCATGCGGGGCCGCGGCCCCGGCTTGATCGGCGTCCCCTGCTCGGCCGCCTGCTTGAGCACCTTGGCCATCCGGGCGGCGACGTCCTCGATGAGGTCGAGCTGGTGCTGGGCCAGCCGGTTCACCTGCCCCGCCGGCCACAACAGCACGATGCCGCCCCAGACGATGCCGCCGCAGATGAGAGGGAAGGCGGCGGCCGCGAAGTCGTACGGCACGGACAGCGCCGACGACGGGAACTCGCGCGCCAGGCCCTCCCTGTCGGGGACCCAGACCAGCCGCTGCTCGCGCACCGACGCGGTGATCGGGGCGGAGTCGTTTGTCCTGACCCTGGCCCACGCCTTGGCGATCATGGGGGGAAGCCCGAGATGGCTGTCCATCTTCAGGACCTCGCCGTCCTCGTCCAGGAGATACACGTGGCCGATGTGCGCCCGCGTGCTGACGACGGCTTCGACCAGCAGTTCGTCCAGGGGGGACGAACCGGTCACCGGGGCGACGCTGCCCTGCACCGCCTCAGCCTGTCTCGCTCACGGTGTGCGAGCGCCCGAATCGCCTGAAACCTCGCATATGGGCAGGATACACGCATGCATGTAGCTCATTGCTTACGATGCGCTAGGGCGTAGATCTAGGGGAGGGGCGCTGAGGAAGATCTCGCTTGACGTGTTTGCGAAATGTTCGTCATGAAGCGGCCGTCCCCGGTCGGGGATTCTTGACACACCTCGTGATCAGGCGGACAGCCTGAGGACCCGGTCGAGCAACTGGTGCATGTGCGCGCGGAAACGCCGCAGCGTACGGGGGTCGTCGGCGTTGCGGCGCTGCCCGGTCCCGTCGAGCACCCCGCTCAGCGTGAACCCGTGAATGCACCAGATCATCGTGTACGTGGTGAACTGCGCGTCGGCGTTCGCGGGCTCGGTGAGCGCGTCGATGCTGTCGATGGCGCGCTGGGTCAGCGGCTGGGCGTTGAGCGGCTCCAGGTCGATGTCGCTGGCGTCGGACAGCCAGCGGTGCATCCACAGCGCGGGCACCTCGGGATGCTCGGCGCACAGGTCGATGTACCCGTCGACGAACCGGTGCAGCGCCTCCGGCCGCCGCTCGGGCGGGGCGGCCCGCAACTCGTCCGCCCTGGCCACGATGACCTCGGCCAGCACCCGGTGCGCCTCCTCCATGACCGTGAGATAGAGCTCCCGTTTGTTGGTGAAATGCGCGCTGACGGTGGCCGCTTCCACCCCTGCGGCGTCGGTGATCTGCTCCATGGAGGTGCCGTCGTAGCCGAGCGCCGAGAACAGCCTGGTCGCCGCCCGCAGGATCAACTCCCGCTCGCCGCCTTCTGGAGAGCCCATGGACGCGACCCTAGATCCGTGGTGGCGTGCAGTCTGTCGCTTGATCGGCAAGTACGGGTAAAAGTAACCCCAAACGCCCTTGTCGGGCCCTCAACGGCCCACCCCCACCCACCGGCCCCGCCCACGCCGGGCGCCCGCCACCTGAGACGGCTCGCCACTCACGGCGGGCGGCGTCCGGCGGCGTGCCGCACGTGCGGGGCGGGGGGCGTGCTGAAATGCCGCGTCGCCCGCAACGTACGACGCGCCGTTGTCGATAGCGCGCCGCCCAGCAGGAGCGCCGGTCGGGGGCGTGACGTCGGTGGCTTGGCACCGCGTCGGCCCCTGCGCCGGTCAGGGGCGCTGTGGCGCCCCTGCGTAGGCGGCCCTGGGTCAGATCTGGATGAAGTCCGCCTCCAGCAGGTGGGCCAGGGACTTGATCTCGGCGGCGCGGTGGCCGGTGCCGAGGGCCCAGTGGTGGGACATGCCGGTGGCGCTCCAGTCGTCGGTCCACTCGCCGGGGTCCCGGCCGAAGTCCACGCGGGACGTCGTGTTCCCGATCTGCAGGTGCGGCCCGTCCACGGTCTCGCCCTCCGAGGCCACCAGGGCGAAGCGGCCGTCGCGGCGCTGGATGATCCCGAACGCCGTCACCGGCCCGTGCTTGACGTCGAACTCCACGGAAACGCCCCACCCCCGCTTCCCGTGATAGACGCCGAGCCCGCGCAGGAGCGGCCTGCGGGCGCTGATGGCCAGGTGGGCGGGGCCGTCGTGCCCCATCTCGACGTGGCCGCGGTGGAAGTCCAGCGCCTGGAGCTCGGTGAACGACCCGCCCGCGCCCAGCCGGTCCATGATCAGCATGGCCAGGCTGGTACGCAGCTCGTACTCGCCCGCCGCCGGGATGCCGCGCGCGGTGAGCAGGGACGCGCCCAGGATCATCCCGGCGCCCAGCCGCTCGTGCGTCTCGCCGTCCAGGCCGCGGTGGTAGTACGCCAGGCTGTCCAGGGAGAAGTCCTCGACCAGCCGGTCCAGGCCGACCGAGACGCGGCAGGCCCACTCGAGGTCGACGGCGTTGACGGTGTCGGCCAGCTCGAAGATCTTCTCGGTCTCGGCGCGCTTGGCGGCGACCTCGGCGTCCGTGACCTTCTCCACGCGTACCCGCAGGTCGTCGAACTCCAGCACCTCGACGTGCCCGCCGAAGTTCGCCGAGACGAGCGTGAGGTCGGTGGAGACGTCCAGCATGCCGGGGTAGAGGTGCCCCATCAGGCCGTGGCGGCCGTGCCGCAGGGCCGCACGGGCCCCGGCGGCGCGCACCCAGCTCGTGATGCGGGCCCAGGCGCGCTCGTCCTCCAGGTAGCCCGACACCGAGCGGAACGGGATGCCGCACCGCTGGAAGGCGTTGGCCATCTCGGGGAGCGGGCAGGCGCCGCAGTAGGCGAGCCACTGTCCGGTGTCGAACGTGGCGTGGTCCATCGACTCGGTCGGCTGCAGGTTGATCAGCAGCACGGGAGCACCGCTGCGCTGCGCGATGGGCACGAGCATGGTGGCCGTCATGTAGGTGGTGAGGAACCCGACGATGAGGTCGCAGTCGGCGGCGCGCAGCTTCTCGGCAGCGACCGCGCCCTCCTGGGCGTCGGAGATGAATCCGACGTCCACGATCTCCGCGTCCAGCTCCCGCATCCGTTCGGAGACCCGGTCGGCCGATCGCTGGAGCTGGGGGAGGAGGTCGGGGAACTGCGGCCAATATGCGCCGAGCCCGCCGGCGACCAGTCCGACCCGGGTCTTCGTCTTGCTTGCCACGGTGATGCCCTCCTGAGGGTTAAGGGAGGATGCCGGGAGAGTTTCGGACAAAAGTATAGATCTTTTCCAAAACCCCACCAGAGGCGTCAAGAGTGGAGCGTGCGGCTCAGGAAGTCAACGACCGTGCGGGCCAGGGTCAGCCGGTGGTCGGACAGGGCGTGGTCGGTGGGGAAGAGATGGTGCTCCAGTCGGGGCACCGGATGCGCCTGGTAAGCCTGGACCAGCGGATGGTGGTGGGTCTCGGCGGGCGTGACGGGATCGCGTCCGGTCCCGACGAGCAGCACGGGCCGGTCGGCCAGGCGCGGCGCGAGCGCCGCCAGGCTCCACTCCTGCCCCGCCGCCTCCATCTCGGCCACCAGCGCCGCGGCGCTGGTGCCCTGGAGCGGCAGCAACTCGCCTTCCCAATCCCGTACGTATCCCGCCCGCACCGCCGGGTCCGCCAGGCCGGCCGCCGCGCCCGCCCCCAGGTCGAACGCCGCCACCGACGCGACCGCGCGGACCGCCGGGTCGGCGGCGGCCGTCATCAGCGCCGCGAACCCGCCCAGGCTGTGCCCCACCACGCCCAGCCGCGCCGGATCCAGCCGGTCGTCCAGGCGTACGGACTCCACCACGCGGGCCGCGTCCTCCAGCACGTGGCGCCACGACCAGGACCCGCCGACGCCCCACGACCCCCGGTAGTGGAAGACCAGCGCCGCGTAGCCGGCCCGGCGCAGCGCCTGGGCCAGGTCGAAGTTGCGCTCGTTGCCCGGGAAGCCGTGCAGCAGCACCACGATCGGATGGGGCCCGGGCCCGGCCGGCAGGTGCAGGACGCCGAGCAGCCGGTGGCCGCCGCTCTCGAACGTGACCGCCGGCGTGCCGGCCGCCGGGGTGAGCGTGGCAGGGGGGTCGTACGCGTCGGTCACGCGGGTCTCCGTCCGTCATCGAACCGGTCGTTTCGCCGTGAAACTTAGCAGAGACTTGGAACCGACCGGTACGATCTGACGCATGCCCGTACCCAAAGGCGCGTCCCTCGACCCCGTCCAGACCCGGGCGACGATCCTGCGCGCCGCCACCGGCCTGCTGTACGAGCGCGGCCTCGACGGCATCGGCGTGGCCGAGCTGTGCGCGACCGTCGGCGCGTCCAAGGAGACCCTCTACCGGCACTTCGGCTCCAAGGACGGGCTGGTCCAGGCGGTCCTCGAAGCCCGCAGCGACCACGTCGTACGCTGGCTGCGCGAGGCGGCGCAGGCGGCGGGCGACGACCCGGCCGGCCAGCTCGCCGCGGTGTTCGACGCGCTCGCCACCTGGTACACCGAGCCCGCCTTCCGCGGCTGCGCGATCGTCAACGCCTCCGCCCAGTGGCACGACGGCGTCCCGCGCACCGTCGCCGCCCGGCACCTCGACCGCCACCTCGACCTGCTGACCGGCATCGCCCGCCGGGCCGGCGCGCGGGACCCGGAGGTCCTGGGCAGGCAACTGCTGATGCTGGTCGAGGGCGCCACCGTGCTCGCCGACCACCATGGCGCGCGCGATGCCGCCGCCACGGCCAAGCAGGCGGCCCTCGCCCTGCTGCGGCAGCAGGGCGAGGGCGGGTCCTGATCCCCGTCAGCGCGGCGGCGGGAGGGTGTGGAGGTTGCGCGGCGTGACCGAGCGGGCCAGCCGGTACGCGGCCTCCGCGTTCACGAGCCCCGACCCGGTCGGCCCGTCGTAGCCGTCCGTGGCCACCTCGCCCATCGCGCTCTTGCCGTCGAGCACGTCCCGCGCCGACGCCTTGAGTATGGCCTTGACGAGGTCCGGCGACAGCCCCGGCTGCGCCTGCTTGAGCAGCGCGCTCACCCCGGCGATGGCGAAGATGTTCGCGGCCTCCGCGGTGCCGTGCCCGAACTCGTCGTGCTGGACCGAGGTGGCGTCCGGGGCGAGCGTGGCGTTGTAGTTGTAGCCGTGGTGGTCGTAGAAGGGGTGCCGGTAGAAGCCCGTGTCCGGCATCGCGACCAGCACGCCGCGGCCATGCCCCCAGGCTCCGCGCCGGGGGCGGGCCGCGACACAGGGAACGGCCCAGGGATTACCCTGGGGTTGCGCCCCTCAGCGACCGGTCCACTTGATCTCGTACGCCTTGAGCGCGTACTCCTTGCCGTCCACGGTCGTGGTCACGGCGGAGTCGGCGGTGTTGACCAGCAGCAGTTGCTGCGGCTGCGCCAGCACCCTGACCTTGGAGTCCGACGAGGTGACCTGGTCCAGCTCGGCCCCGGCGGGGAACCACTTGACGAAGTTCGCCACCAGCCGGCCGGTGTCCGTCTCGGCGCCGCTGCGCGGGTCCCACAGGCACGCCTGGCAGGCGCTGTCCTTGGTCTGCGGGTTCCAGTACAGGGCCGTGGCGGCTCCGCTCCGCGCGAACTCGATCATCGAGGCGGCCTGCACCGCGATCCGCTTGTTCTCGGGCCAAGTGGTGCCGTCCTCGGGCACGAAATACCACTCCGACCACCAGACCGGCAGGTCGCCGACCTTGTCGCGCAGCCACTTGGTGACCGCGCCGAACTTCGCCAGTGCCCCGAACTCGTCGGGCAGCAGCTCGTGCGCGTCCGTGGGCGAGGCGCCGTCGACCACGACGAAGTCGGCGCCCTTCTTGTTCTTGAACCAGTAGTCGAAGGCGTCCAGCACGTTCTGGTTGACGACCCCCCAGTCGCCGCGCAACTCGGACTGTCCGCGCTTGTTGCTGTCGAAGCCGAGGTACGGGCCGCCGATCTGGGCGTCGGGCCGGGCCTGCTTCACCGCGGCGTACACCTTGTTGTACAGCTCGGTGTAGCCCTTGTAGTCGGCGGGCTTGGAGTGGTCGCGCCAGAAGCCCTTGAACTCGTTCCAGACCATGAAGTACTTGACGTCCTTGTACCTCGTGGCCACGGCCGCCGCCAGCTTGGCGAAGTCGTCGAAGTGCTCGGGGTAGGGGGCGTCCTCCAGGTGCTCGGCCCAGGCCGACTCCTCGGTGGGGCCCTCGGGGCCGCCCTTCATCCAGTCGGGGGCGCAGCAGAGCGTGATGACGGGGACGCCGCCGGACTCCCTCATCAGGTTGATCCGGCTGTCGAGGTCCTCCCAGAAGTACTGCCCCGGGTAGGGCTCGGGATTGAGCGCTCCGAACCCCATGATGTGCTGGTTCTGCAGCATCGGGGTCTGCGAGAGCCGCCCGGCGACGTCGCGTTCGAACTGCGGGGTGATGTTGTTGGCGCTGACGCCCGTATGGGTGAAGCCCCAGCGTGGCCAGCCGTCGTCCACCTTCGGCGGCGCCTCGGGCGCCGGCTCGGACTTGGTGGGAGACTGCTGCTGCTGTTCCTGCTGGGCTCCCGTGGTCCCCTGCTCCCCGGGCCCGGCGGCAGTGCAGCCGGTCATGGCCAGCGCCATGACGGCCGCTAAGACGCTCGCTCTGCCGAGCCTCCGCAAGATCGATCCCCCGCTAGTCGATGCCACCCGGTTCTCACCTGATCCTCGCCATTGGTATACCGTCTGTAGCGTTCCATGGGTGGCCTAAAAGGGGCACATCGGGAGCAGGGTTCACAGCTAATTGTTATCCGCGAAAAGGTGTGCGTGATCTTCCGCCCATTCGGCGAACGTCCGCGCGGGGCGGCCGAGGATCTTCGCCACCTCCTCCGCCACCGGATGGGGCCGGGAGCCGGCCCTGGCGTACCTGTCCATCAGGGCCCGTACGAACGGTTGCGGCAGGCCCCTCCCGACCATGGCGCGCTCGGCGGCCTCCGGCGGGATCTCCTGGAAGCGCAGCGGCCGGCCGATCGCCGCACCGATGATCCGCACCATCTCCTCGTGGGTCATCGACCGCGGGCCGGTCAGCTCGACCCTGCGCCCGGCCAGGTCGTCGGTGAGCAGCGCGCGGGCGGCCACCTCGACCAGGTCCCGATCGTCGAGCGGCGCCTCCTGGAACGACGCGTGCACGTACCGGACGGTGTCGCCGGCGCGGATCTGGGCGCCCCAGGAGGTGACCGCGTTGGACGCGAACGAGCCGGCCCGCAGGCTGGTCCAGCTCAGCCCGCTGGCCACGGCGGCGGCCTCGGCCTCCTTGTTCCGGTCGCCGCGGAAGCGGGAGGGCTGCTGGTCGAGCGGTTCGTCGATGTTCATCGCCGACAGGGCCGCCACGCGCGTCGCGCCGCGCTCCTTGGCGAGCGCGAGCAGTTCGCCGGCGCGGTCGCCGATGACGCGCGAGTGCAGGAAGACGGCGCTGACGCCGTCCAGGTGGCGGGCCAGCGTGGCCGGCCTGGCCGGGTCGCCCTCGACGACCTCCGCCCCGGCGGGGAGCCGCGCCGCGCGAGGGTCGCGGCTGACGGCGCGGACCGCGGCGCCTTCGGCGAGAAGCAGCTCGACCAGGGGACGCCCGACGGTGCCGGTCGCGCCGGTCACCAGGATCGTGTTGTCTGTCATGCCTCCTGAGAGGCTCGCCGGCACCCGGAGTGTGACGCCGTCCAGGCGAATGTGACCCACGCCTCACCTGCGGGGAACGCACCCGCTTTCATTCACCGGGCGGTTGCGGCGGCCGGACGTCTCCCTCTTCCACGCCACCCGCCGCCCCGACGAGGCCCTCTTCGCCGGGGCGGGCGCACGGCGTGCCGGCCGGGCGGGTGTTCACCGGGCGGTTCGAGTGGTGAGCGTCAGACGTATCCGGTGGAGCCGTCCGGGCGGATGGGCAGGACGCGCTCCCAATGCACGTAGTCGTCGGTGCGCAGGGCCGACTCGTCGATCTCCACCCCCCAGCCCGGCCGGTCGGGCCGCAGCTCCAGGTAGCCGTCCACCGGCAGGTACGGGTCCGGGCACCACGTCGTGTCGTCCGGCTTGTACTCCAGCAGCTTCAGCCCGTGATGGGTGGCCGCGAAGTGCACGTTCACGGCGGTCGCCAGCGGTCCCATCGGGTTGTGCGGGGCCACGCTCGCGAAGTGCGCCTCCGCGATGGCCGCGATCCTGCGCAGCTGGGCCAGCCCGCCGACCACGCACACGTCCGGCTGGACGATGTCCGCCCCGCCGGCCGTCAGCAGGGCCAGGAAGTCCTGCGGCAGGAACAGCGACTCCCCGGTCGCGAGCGGCACGTCGAGCTGGGAGCGCAGGTGCCCCCACGCCGGGATGTACTCGGGCCTGATCGGCTCCTCGAACCAGAGCGGGTCGTACGGGGCCAGCGCGTTGCCGAGCTGGATCGCCTGGCGCGGCTCGAAGATGCGGGCGTGGGCCTCGAAGGCGAACTCCCACTCCGGCGGGCTCGTCGAGCGGATCTCGGCGAAGTAGTCGGCCGCCTCCTTGCACACGTTGCCCCACCGGCCCGCGTACAGGTCGCGCCGGTACGGGCTCAGCTTGAAGGCGGTGAAGCCGTAGCGGTCGTTCAGCTCCTGGGTGAGGTCGCGGCAGGCGGGCGGGTCGGGCGCGGTGTAGACGCCGCAGTAGACCGGGACGCGGTCGCGTACGTTGCCGCCGAGCAGCATGTAGACCGGCAGGCCCGCCGCTTTGCCGGAGATGTCCCACAACGCCTGGTCGATGGCCGCGATGGCGGCCAGCCCGAGCGCGCCCGGCGGGAAACGGGCCTCCTGGAGCAGGCGGCGCACCACGTACTCGACCCGCCGCGGGTCCACCCCCTCGATCTGCCGGAACATGTACTCCAGCACCGGCGGCAGCGCGTGGTCGGGCCCGTGGTTGTAGGCCTCGCCCCAACCGGACACGCCCTCGTCGGTCTCGATCTTCACCAGCAGCCGCGGCCGGTTGCCGACGCGCTGCATGTACGTCCGCAACGCGGTGATCTTCATGCTCCTCCTTCCTGCCAGGCGGCCAGGATCGTGGCCACCTCGTCGCGTACGGTGTCGGGCAGCGCCCGGCTGGGCGGCCGGACGTCGCGGCGGCAGAGCCCGAGCTGGGCGAGCGCCTCCTTGACGACCGACACGTTGTCGGCCGAGGCGTCCGCGCCCCGCAGTTCCTCGAACCGCCTGATCAGCTCCCATACCTCCATCGCCGCCGGATAGTCGCCCGCGCGCAGCGCGTCGCGCATCCGCAGCGTGAGCGAGGGCGCCGCGGTGACCAGGCCCGAGGTGAAGCCGCGCGCCCCGACCGCCCAGTACGCCGGCGTGTACGGCTCCGCGAGCCCGCACAACCAGGCGAACCGGTCGAGCCCGGCGTCCCGGGCGACCGAGGCGAACCTCACCGGATCGGGCACCGCGTACTTGACCCCGACCACGTTCGGGCACTCCTCGCCCAGCTGCCGCACCTCGGCCCCGCCGATGCGCGGGCTGCGGATGTAGGGGACGACGCCCAGCTCGGGCACCGCGCGGGCGATCTCGCGGTGGTAGCCCACCCAGCCCTCGCCCGACACGTACGGGTGCACGGGCTGGTGCACCATCACCATGCGCACGCCCAGGTCGCGGGCCTGCCGGGCGGACTCCACGGCCGAGGCCACGTCCAGCCCGACGCCCGCCAGCACGGTGGCGTCGTCACCTGCCGCGGCCACCGTGGACTCCAGCACCTGGCTCCGCTCGGCCGGGCTGAGCGCGTAGAACTCGCCCGTGTTGCCGTTCGGCGTGATCACGTTGACACCCGCGTCGACCAGCCTGCGCACGAGCTTGGCGTTCGCGTCGAGATCCACGGCGCCGCCCTCGTCGAAGGGCGTCACCGTGACGGCCGCGACGTCGTTCAGCACAGTACGCAAGAATCAACCTCTGCTTTCGTTCAGCGGGCGGATCTTCACCACGAACCCGTAGATGAGCGTGCCCAGGATGGCCGTCGCCCCGGCGAAGAGCATCGGCCCGGTGTAGGAGTTGCCGCTCAGCGTCAGGAAGAACCCGATGAGGATCGGGCTGATGATGTTGCCGATCTGGGAGCCGAAGTTCTGGAAGCCCGCGACCGAGCCGACCACCGACGGCGACGGGGCCACCTCGGCGGGCAGGCTGAGGATGGCGGCGCCGGCGAAGGAGTGGGCGCAGTTGCTGACCGACAGCAGGATCATGACGGCCACGTTGCCCGGCACGAACGTGGTCAGCGCGATCGTGGAGGCCAGCAGCATGCCGGTGATGATGGGGATCTTGCGGGCGCGGGCGATGGGGACGCCGCGGCGTACCAGCCAGTCGGAGAACGCGCCGCCCGCGATCGTGGCGCCCACCCCGAGCAGGGCCGGGATCGAGCCGAACACGCCCAGCTGCAGGATCGTGAAACCGCGGTCCTCCACCAGGTAGCTCGGGTACCAGGTCAGGAAGAACGCGCCGGTGGCCGAGCGGCAGATGTAACCGAGCACCAGCCCCCACACGGTCGGATAGCGCAGCAGCGAGACCCAGCGCACCTTCGGCCCGGTCTCGGGCACGGCCGCGTCGCCGCCCTCGATGTAGTCGAGCTCGGCCTGGGAGATGCGCGGGTGCTCCTGCGGCTGGCGGTAGATCATCAGCCACCCGACCACCCAGAACAGTCCGAGCGCGCCGATCACCACGAACGCCGCCCGCCAGCCGAAGGCCGCGATGAGCCCGGTCACCACCGGGACCGACAGGGCCACGCCGACCTGCTGGCCGGTGTCGAACAGGCTGGAGGCCAGCGCCCGCTCCCTACGCGGGAACCAGGCGGAGACCACCTTGATGTTGGCCGGTTGCACGGGTGCCTCGCCCATGCCGAGGCCGAGCCGGCAGACGATCAGCGAGGCGAACCCGCCGGCCAGCGCGGTGGCGGCGGTCCACAACGACCACCACACGACGGCGATGGGATAGATGAGGCGGGGGCCGAACCGGTCGAGCAGCCAGCCGGAGGGCAGCTGGAAGATCGCGTAGCTCCAGAAGAACGAGGAGAGCAGGACCCCCTTCATGGTCTGGTCGAATCCCAGCTCCTGCTGCATGTAGGTGCTGGCGACGCTGAGGCTGGACCGGTCGAGGTAGGCGATCGTCAGGCCGAGGCCCGACATCGTGATGATCGTCCAGCGGAGTCGGGACCGTGCGGGTCGCGCTGTCGCGGGCACGGCGGGGGCGGGCATGGCGGAGTTAGACTGCATTTCGAGCTCCATGCTGCAGGTCAGTGCAGTGGCCACGCGGGACCGCCGGATCGCGTTCCCGGCCGGCGTCGTTGGCGCGACGCCCTCCGGTGTTCCGTCCGGTCCAGCGCGTGGTGAGCCGTCATCACCGGTGTGGCCCGTGTCCGCGGGTCACACCGGACGGCTCTCTTTTTCGTACGGGCTCCCTTCGTGAAGTCCCTGAAGTCGTTAATTGACGCGACTGTAACCGAAACAGCGGTCATATACGAGATGCGATGTAAGATATCTTCTGGTCATGAGCATCGCGTCACCCGTCTTCGGCGGGCAGCCCAGGTCAATGTCCTCGCGGGGCACGGTGGTCCTTGAGGCGATCAAGCACGCGATCCTGACCGGCGCGCTCCAGCCGGGCCAGCCCCTGGTCGAGACCGACCTGGCCCAGCAGCTCGGCGTGTCGAAGACGCCGGTGCGTGAGGCGCTGAAGACGCTGGCGGGCGCCGGGCTGGTCACGATGAGCGAGTACAAGGGCGCGACGGTGCGCACGGTGGACACGGCGCTGATGGAGTCGGTCTACGACCTGCGCCTGCTGCTGGAGCCTGAGGCGGTCTCCCGTACGGTCCAGCGGGGCGCCGACCTGGCCCCGGCCGCCGACGCCCTGCGCCGCGCCGACGAGGCCGCCGACCGGGCCGATCGCAGCCTGGCCAACCGCGACTTCCACCGCGCCCTCTACGCCGGCTGCGGCAATCCGCTGCTCGTCTCCACCCTCGACTCCCTGCGCGACCAGACCGCCCTGATCTCGGCGGCGGCGTGGAGCCGGGCGGCGACGTGGGAGCGCGAGGCCGAGGAACACCGCGGCATCCTGCGCGCGGCCCAGTCCGGCGTCGCGGCGCAGACGGCCGACCTGCTCCGGGACCACATCTGCCGCTTCGTCGACCGCGTCAACGCCTCCGGCGGCCTCACCCCACCCCCCGCCGCCACCCCCGACCCCACCCCCGACCCCAGCGCTTGACCCCCGGCCTTTGACCGTCGCCCGACGCCACGGCCCCGCGCCTGCACCACTGCGCTCGCCGCGTCGTACGCCGCTCCTCGGCGCAGAGGCCGTTGTCCCGTGCTTCGTCCGCCGTGGCGCATGCGGGTCGCAGGGAAAAGCGACATAGCGGGCAAGCCCCGGCCGGCGGAACTCCAGACCCGGCGTTGATCGTTGTGGCCAGCGGCAGACAACCCAACCCGATCTTGCAACAGGGAGAACAGAGCCGTGGTCTTCAAACGGATGCTGGGTGCTTTCGGCGTCGGCGCGCCTTCGGTGGACACCGTACTGTCCACCCCGAGGACCCAGCCGGGCGGCACGCTGCGCGGGGAGGTACGACTCAAGGGCGGCGACTTCGACGCCGAGATCGAGCACGTCACCCTCGGCCTGGTGGCCAGGGTCGAGATCGAGCACGGCGACAGCGAGCACGGCGGGCTCGGCGCGTTCGCCAGTTCGCGGGTCTCCGGGCCGTTCACGCTGCGTAAGGGCGAGGACCGCGTCATCGGGTTCGAGCTGCCGGTGCCGTGGGAGGCGCCGATCAGCGAGATCGGCGGGCAGCCGCTGACCGGGATGGCGATCGGCGTGCGCACCGAGCTGGCCATCGCCAAGGCCGTCGACAAGGGCGACCTCGACATGATCTCGATCGAGCCGCTGCCGTCGCAGCTGCGCATCCTGGAGGCGTTCCTGGGGCTCGGGTTCGGGTTCAGGTCGGCCGACCTGGAGGCGGGGCACCTGTATGGGGTGCACCAGCAGTTGCCGTTCTACCAGGAGATCGAGTTCTACCCGACCGGCCACTACGCCGGCCGGGTGGGCGAGGTCGAGGTGACGTTCGTGGCCGACCCCGCGGGGCTCGAGGTGGTGCTGGAGGCGGACAAGCGTTCCGGGCGCTACTCGTCGAGCGACGCGATCGGCCGTTTCCACGTCAGCCACGACGACGCCCTGCGTACCGACTGGGCGGGCGAGCTGGGCCGCTGGCTGGACGGCCTCGCCCAGTACGGGCCCGTCCACCACGGCGGCCACTACGACCCCCATCACGGCGGGCACTACGACCCGCACCATGGTGGCCACTACGACCCGCACCACCACGGCGGCCACCACGAGGAGCGCCGCGGTCCGGGCTGGGGCACGGTGGCCGCCGCCGGCGCCGCGGGCGTCGTGGGTGGCCTCGTGGCGGGGGAGATCGTCGAGGAGATCTTCGAGGGGGACGAGGACGAGGGCGGCGACTGGTAACCCGTTTGTCCTGCTCCCGCGGTGGCCGGTGACCCCGGTCGCCGCGGGCGGCTCCGCGTGCCCGCAGAGAAACGCTCCGCGATCATAACCGTGCAACCACGCTGTAAGTGGGACGAAAGCGTCGCCAATAGGTTGTAGATCGTTACCCGATCGAGTCCGATCTGAAGGAGCCGACGTAATCAGCACCACTATGTGGAGCGAACTGCGCATCACCTCCGCGCCGCAGCTGTCCATCTCGATCTCGCCACACCTGACCGCCCTCGCGATGATCGCCGACGCCCTCGCGGGCCGCCGCCGCGGTCTGCCGGAGCTCTGGCGCAAGGCGATCAGGGCGCGAGTCAGCCCGCAGGGGCACCAGGCGGTGCGCCCCCTGGCCGCCCCCGGCTACTCGGTGGTTCCCGACAGCATCGTGCCGCGGACACCCACCAGCGGAGACATCTCCGTACAGGCCCAGCTCGGCGCCCTGCGCGACCTCTCGCCCGACAGCCTGTCCAGGGATCTGGAGCAGGCGTTCGGCCAGGGGCCGGTGCCCATTCACTGGCGTTCGGCGGCCGAACGGCCCGACCGCTGGCTGCACGGCTACGCCGACGCCCTCGGCGCCGTCTGGAACACCACCGAGCCCGTCTGGCGACGGGCCCGCGCGCTGCTGGACAGGGAGGTCCAGCGTGTCGGCATCGCCGCCGTCCGCGGCGGCCCCGAGCTGCTGCTCGGCGCTCTCAACAGCCGCATCATGTACGGCGAGCGCGGGCTGCTCATCGCCGACGTGGAATCGAGCACGTTCGAGCTGGGCGACCGGAGGATCGTCCTGGTGCCGATGCTGGCGGGCAAGGACGCCGTCATCGTCAGCCTGGACCACGACGAGGCCGTCTGGATCGCGTACCCGGTGCCCGGAGCGGAGACGCTGTGGCACCGGCCCGTCGCGCCGGCGTTCGACGACTTGTCGGCGCTGGTCGGGCCGGTCCGCGCGGATCTGCTCGTCGCGATCGGCCAGCCCATGACCATGAGCATGCTGGCGGCCGGCATGCAGGTCGCGCCCAGCAGCATCACGTACCACTGCGACCGGTTGAGCGCCGCCCAGCTGATCACCAGGGAGCGGCGCGGGCGCGAGGTGTGGATCACCCGCACCCGGCGCGCGGAGGAACTGCTGGAGATGTTCGGCCGCTGAGCCGGGGGCGCGCCGGGCCACCCGCCCGGCGCGCCCCCGCCGGAAGGCGGTTGACACGGCCACACCTTCACCACGAAACTCTCCCGAAACACCGCAAGGTGCGTACTGTAAACGTTTACGGGAGCGGTTGATGCGCAAACCCCGCTGGATCGCCGTGCTCGCCGTCCTGGCGTCACTGTCCTTCCTGGCCGCGCCGGGCGAGACGGAGGTACGGGCGGGCGGCACGCTGACCGCCGGCTCCGCCCCGTCCCAGGCACTGGGCGAGAACATCGCCTACAACGTCTACCTGCCCAGCGGCTACGACCGGGGCAGCGACCGCCACCCCGTGCTCTACCTCCTCCACGGCCGGGGCGACACGATGCAGGCCTGGACCCGGGTCAAGACCCTGCTCGACGACATGATCCGGACCAAGCGCATCCCGCCCGTCATCGCCGTCATGCCGGACGCCCCCTGGAGCGAGCGCGGCGGCTGGTACGTGGACTCCCGCTACACCGGCGCCGACCTGCCCGGCAGGCCGATCGAGACGGCCCTGACCAAGGACCTGGTGGCGTACGTGGACGCGACGTACCGTACGGCGCCCATCAGGGAGGCCCGCCTGGTCGGCGGGTACTCGATGGGCGGCGCGGGCGCGCTGCGGTTCGCGCTCGCGCACCAGGACCTGTTCAGCGCCGCCGCCGTGCTCAGCCCGGCCGTCTACACGCCGCTGCCGCCGTCCGACTCCTCCGCCCGCGACTACGGGGCGTTCGGCGAGGGCGGCGCGAAGTTCTCCGACGAGGTCTACCGGGCGCTCAACTACCCGGCCCTGCTGCCGAAGCTGGACGCCGACCTGCCGGTGCGGCTGTTCGTGGCGGTCGGCGACGACGAGTACGCCAACCCGGACCCCGCCGACGCCCGCCACGACCTGGACTTCGAGTCCGCCGCCCTCTACAACGCCGCCCGGCGCTCGCCCGCGCTCTCCGCGCAGCTGCGCGTCATGGACGGCGGCCACGACTGGACGGTCTGGGAGCCCGCGTTCGAGCAGGCCATGGCCGAGCTGGGCCCGGGCCTCAGCGTCACGCCGCCGACCGGCCTGCCTGCCCCGCTGTACGGAACGGCCGGCCCCGACTGGGCCGGGGGAGTGGCGGCCCACGCGGACGGCTCCCTGACCATCGGGTACGCGGCCGGCGGGAACGCGGTCCTCACCCGCGTCGGCGGCTGGACCAAGCAGCTCGGCACCCCGGCCGACGAGCGCCTGTACGGCGTGGCGGCCCTGCCGGACGGCGGCGTGCTGGCGGCCGGGTACACCAAGGGCGACCTGGACGGGCGGCACGCGGGCAACACCACGGACGACGCGTTCGTGGCCAACCTGGATGCGAGTGGAACCGTCCGCTGGGTCACGCAGTTCGGCGTGCCGGGCGTGGCCGACCGTCTCTACGGCCTGGCCGCCGCGCCCGACGGCGGCGCGTACGTCGTGGGCTACACCAAGGGCGCGCTGGACGGCGCCAACAGCGGCGACAAGGACGCCATCCTCGCCCGCCTCGCCCCGGGCGGCGAGGTGTCCTGGATCCGCCAGTACGGCGGCGCGGGCGAGGACAAGGCCTACGGCGTCGCCGTGGATGCCTCGAACGTCTACGTCACCGGCGGCGCGAGTGCCGCCCTGCCATCCACTGGGCCTGGCACGACCGCGCCCGGCGGGTGGCTGGCCGCGTTCACGACGGACGGCACCAGGAAGTGGGCCGTCACGGCGGGCGGCAGCGCGAGCGACCGGCTGAACGCGGTGGCCGTCACCACGACCGGCCTGGCCGTGGCCACGGGCGGCGTCGGCGGGCACGCGTACACCGCCGCCTACACCGGCCAGGGCAAGCAGCGCTGGCAGCACACCCTCACCACCACCGGCACCGACGCGGGCGCCGCCGTGGTCCCGCTCGCGGGCGGCGAGGTCGAGGTGGCCGGCTACACCCGCGGCCGGGTGGGCGTCCAGGCGGGCGGCGCCGACGTCCTGACGCTGCGGCTGGACGGCAGGGGCAGGCAGAGCGCCGCCGCCCAGCTCGGCACCGCCAGGGACGACGGCGTGGACGCGTTCAACGAGCCCAACCTGTACGCGACCGCCACCCCGTCCGGCGAGGTGGCGATCACGGGCCTTACCTACGGCACCCCGAAGGGCGCCGACGCGCCGGGCAACGGCGACGTCTTCCTCGTCAGAACGTCACCAGCGGGTCTCCGATGAAGTCGGCGATGAAGTTCACGAAGAAGAAGCCGAAGAACAGGAAGTTGAGCACGAGGATGACGTAGTGCCACGGGCGCGGGCGGGCCGGGCGCGGCAGCTTGCTGTTCAGATACATGAGCAGGAACGGGTAGATCAGCGCGCCCAGGTTCGACATGTTGGCCGACCACTCCACCAGGCCGACCGGCAGCGACTGGAAGATGATGATCGAGATGGCGACCAGCAGCAGGAGCATGAACGGGTAGTAGAACCGGCGCGGGTCGCCCGCGATCAGGGCACGCAGGCGCGGGCTGCTGGCGTTCGCCGCGTCGGTCGTGACGCGTACCATCGCCTCGAAGATGCCGAGCTGGGTGGAGAAGAGGATCAGCACGCCGACCACGAGTGCGGCGTAGAAGCTCACCGGCCCGTACTGGTCGCCGAGCGCGCTGGCCACGAACGTCGGCACGTTCGCCCGCGTGGGCTTCTCCCCGGCGATCGCGACGGCCTGCGCCATGAGGATCGTGGGCAACAGCATGCCGAGGATGGCGCCGACGAAGAACACGCCCCACATGTCGGTCAGCAGCAGCCGGTACCACCTGCGCCACAGGCCCCGGTTGAGCTCGTCGTCGGGGAACGTGAGGCCGCTGGCCAGGATCTCGCGCCGCTCGCCGCGCAGGCCGGAGATGTAGCCCACGCGGTGGCCCATGCCGTAGCCCTTGTCACGGTAGTGGCCCATGACGTACCAGTTCAGGCCCGAGGCCAGCGCGGTGAACCCGGCCAGGGCGCCCAGCTGGGTCGCCGTGATCCCGGCGGGCGGGGCGGCCGGGGTGAGGAAGCCGCGGATGCCCTCCCACCACTGGCTGAACGGCACCACGAGCAGGTCGACGGCCAACAGGGCGAGGAGGATGGTGCCGACCATCACCCAGTTGGCCAGTTCGAGCACGCGGCTGATGCGCTTGGCCCCGGCGGTGATCAGGAACACCAGCACCAGCAGGCCGATGGCCCACCAGCGAGGTTCGAGGTCGTCGGCCGCCGGTGGCACGCCGTGGACGAGCGCGTACACGCCCTGACCCGCCGACGCGGCCCACCCGCCCGCGATGAACGCGAAGATCACGATGAGCACGGACAGCGGCACCCACAGCGGCCACCCCGGCGGCACCCGCCCCCAGCCGACCACGGGCGTCTCGCCGGTGGCCAGGACGTACCTGGAGCACTCGACGTTGTAGAACGTCTGCAACAGCGCCGACACGACGATGACCCAGCCGACGCCGACGAATCCGTACTGGCCCACGTTGAGGGGTCCCAGTAACCACTCGCCGCTGCCGATGGAGATGCCGAGCGCGATCAGGCTCGGGCCTATGGCGTACTTGAACAGTTCCTTGGTGCCGATCTTAGAGACCTTGAAGACCTCTTCCGGCGTGGGTAGGTCGGTGACTTCGAGATCCGGTCGGCTTACTCCGAGTGGGTGCGACATCTCACTGCCTCCTGCCGCCAGGGTGATCCTCAATCCGGACGGCTACAAGACCCAAATGCCATACAGCATCCAGAATCCCGCCATACAGAATCCCACCCCACTCCCGCACCCCGCCCTCCACTCCCCGCCCTGCTTCGTGCCCTGCGCCTTGGCCTCCGTGTCCTGCGCCCCGGGCCTCTGCATTCCTTGGGCTGCGAGGCCCTCCGGTTCCGCGCCCTCCGGTTCCGCGCCCCGTGCCCCGCACCCCGCACCCCGCGCCATGCCCCCTGGCTCCGTGCCCTGCGTTCCGTGCCTCTGCATCCCTTGGGCTGCGGGGCCCTCCGGTCGTGTGGTCCTGTGCACTGCGCTGTGCGTCCTCGGAGCCCTGAGGTCCTGCGCGTCGGGGCCCGATCAGGCGTACTGCAGGTCAGCCCGGACGATGCGCCCGCCGGCGACCGTGAAGTCGTAGTGCGCCCGCCACCCGCCAGAGCCGCTGGGCGCCCAATGGACCAGGAGCTTCTGCCCGTTCGCCCGCCGCTCAACGATGGAAACGACCTTCAGGGTGCCCCCGATCACCTCGGCGCGCGCCCACTCGCGGATGGCGTCGTGCCCACGGATGGAGCGGGCGACGTCGATGACCTCGCCGTCGGGGGCGAAGGCGGCGACCAGTGCGTCCAGGTCACGGGCGTTCACGGCATCCGCATAGGCCCGCGCCTCCGGTGCCACACCCACAGGCGCACCGATGCCAGAGCTCGCCGATGTGGACCCGCCGGCGGTGGAGCTCGCGGTGGGGGCAGTCGCGGGGGCGGTCGGCGGGCCGGTGGTGGGACTGGTTGTGAGGCCGGTGGTAGGGCCGGTGGTGGGGCGGGGCGCGAGGCCGGTGGTGGGGGCGCCGATAGGAGCAGCAGTACTGCAGGAGCACGCCAAGAGCGCGCAGGCGGCCAGCGCCGCCGCCCACCGCCCGCGCAGAAGTCGCGTCGTCATGGTGGCGATGATGCGGCGCCCAGGTGAGGCCGGTCCAAGACCTGGCGTCATAACCAAAAGCTATCGCCTCGGGAACGATCTTCCCAGGAGCGACATCAGCGCTCATCTGGCCGCATCTGACGTCAGCTGAGGACATAAGCGAGCGATCTTGGTTGAGGGTGTCGACAAGTGACGAGAGGTTCCGGGCGTGCCGTTACGCCGCGTTACGGTCCTAACTACTTAGAGTGACAAAGTCACTTCGTGATAACGGGGGGAGATCATGAAAGTCAACTTCATAGCAGCCGGGGCCGGTGGTGCGCTAATCGTCGCCGCCGCGCTCGTTGGGATGGCCGGCCCGGCCAGTGCCGCCACGGGCGATCTTTGCGTATCCGATGTCTGGAGCACGCTGAAGATCGACAAGACGGGCGTGTACGCCGGCCGCCGCGATGCTAACGCCTGTGACAAGCACGACGGCTCGTACCGTAAGCACAAGGACGAGAAGAAGTATTACGACGCCGACTCGTACGAGAAGGACTACGACTCGTACGACCGGGAGAAGAAGGATTACGACTCCAACGTGAAGGAGGATTCCTACCAGAAGGATGACTCCTACGCGAAGGAGGATGCCTACGAGAAGGACAACTCGTACGGGTACGGCGACCACGAGAAGAAGTTCGACGAGAAGAACTACGACGCCGACCGGTACGAGAAGGACTACGACTCCTCCGACTACGGCCGGAACGAGAAGCAGTACGACGACAAGAAGTTTGACTTCTCCGACTACGACGAGAAGAACTTCGACGACAAGAAGTACGACTACTCGGATTACGACGAGAAGCAGTACGACAACAAGAAGTTCGACTCCTCCGACTACGACGAGAAGCAGTACGGCGACGAGAAGTACGACTTCTCCGACTACGACGAGAAGAACTACGAGTCCGACCGGGACGAGAAGAACTACGAGTCCGACCGGGACGAGAAGAACTACGAATCCGATCGGGACGAGAAGGACTTCGACTCCTACGAGTCCGACCGGGACGAGAAGAACTACGAATCTGACCGGGACGAGAAGGACTTCGACTCCTACGAGTCCGACCGGGACGAGAAGAAGTTCGACAAGAACCAGCATGAGAAGAAGTTCGACAAGAAGAACTTCGACTACGGCGACTACGAGAAGTCGTACGACTACGACCGGTCTGAGATGGACGTCGACTCCTACGACTACGACCGGTACCAGAAGGACAGCGACGAGAAGAAGCGCTACGACGGGTTCGAGAAGGACTACGACTCCTACGGCTACGACGAGGATAAGTACGACACCAAGAAGTTCGACGACTACGACTACAACTACGAGAAGAAGTTCGACTCCTCCGACGACGACCGGCAGGAGAAGAAGTTCGACTCCTCCGACGACGACCGGCACGAGAAGCGCTTCAACAAGCACGACGACGACGACTTCGACGACGACCACGGGCAGAGGCACCACCACCACTGGGGGTGGCCCAACGACTGGAGCCACTACGGTTGGTGGCCCCAGCACGCAGGCTGGGGCCTCGACTGGCCCTGGGTTGCTCGTTTCTGACGGGCGGCTTGATTCGGGTTCCCGGGGACGCGTCGCGGCGCGCCCCGGGACCCCACCCCGCCGCACATTCCCACCCCTGTAAACCGATCTCCGCAGCCGAGTGCTCGATATTCGCACTCAGCGCTTGATGGGAATGTGCGCCCCTCCTCAAAACTCTCCGCGAAAACTCTCCCCGCCACCATCCACGCCGCTGCCCGAGTCGCTCTCCGCACCGCGGTCCATGCTGCTGCTTGAGTCGCTCTTCGCACTGCAGTCCATGCTGCTGCTTGAGCCGGTCTTCGCGCCGCCCCTCGCGCCGCCCCTCGCGCCGCCCCTCGCGCCGCCCCTCGCGCCGCCCCTCGCGCCGCCCC